>NZ_JAPKIA010000021.1:0-110936 GCF_036759865.1 Kluyvera genomosp. 2 | reverse complement strand
CAGGCATCAATTAAGTGAAGAAGCCCATCCTGACGGATGGGCTTTTTTGCGTCTGTATTTCCGGATAATCATGCTGCAGGCGCTGATAAGCGCAGCGCCCTCAGGCACACCTGGCGCATATCGCCGGATGGCGGCGTGAACGCCTTATCCGGCCTACGATTTTGCTTCCAGCCACGCCACAATAAACGCGACTATTTCCGGCACATTATTCAAATTCAGTACCGGCACACCAACGTTCAGCGGAATATCGCTGGCCACTGCAATCGTATGTTCATCGATCGTCAACTCGCTTACTGCATGTCCAGCATCCTGGCGAAACAGTAAAATCTTAGCGACGGCTTCGTGCTTAAACCCCTCCACCAGCACCAGATCCAGCGTTGATGCGTCCATCCTGCTGACCAGAAAAGCCAGGTCCAGCTCCGTTTCTTCAGGGGTTTCGGTCATTAGCGCCCAGCGTTGCCTGCTCGCAACCAACGTCTGTGCAGCACCTGCCTTACGGAGCTCATAACTATCCTTACCGGGTTTATCAACATCCATATTGTGATGGGTATGCTTAATAAGACCTGGACGAATACCGCGTAGACAAAGCTCCGGTATGAGCTTTTTCAACAGCGTTGTTTTTCCCGTACCGCTCCATGCGGCAATTGCTAACAATGGGATCATGTTCTTTCCTGATGGGTCTGCAGATCTTCCAGCGTATTAATATTGCGGAATGCGGCTTTCATGTCGCTAAAATCGACGGAATGCCCGCCAACCTGGCGCATAAACACCATTACGCGACGTTCTCCGCGGGCAAGATAATCCTCAATCAACGGGGCCAGGCTGCGATGAGCCAGCGCCACGGCAGGGTGATCGCGATCGCCATCATGAACCCAAACTACGGGGGCATGGTGACGCTGTGTGACCAGCCGTTCGACGAGCCGAGCAGGAATAAAGGGCGTATCACAGGGGCAAAATAAAAACCATTCAGCGGAAGTTTGCTGCATAGCCGATAACAGCCCAGCCAGTGGACCCGGGAAGTCTGATAGCGTATCAGTTATGACGGTCAAACCGCTCTGACGATAGATATCCAGATTACGATTCGCACTGATGATCATGTTGTTCACCTGTGGGCGCAGACAATCAGCCACATGTTGCCACAGTGGCTTCCCGTTAAGCAGCATTAAGCCTTTATCCTGCCCGCCCATTCTGGAGGCCTTACCCCCTGCCAGCACAACGCCGGTTATCTGGCTCTCTGCATTCACCAATATCGCCTCTTTTATTGTGGGGATTACCCTGCTAACGTGTCTCTATCAAGCGTAAGGAGCACGACCATGAAATGTAAACGTCTGAATGAAGTTATTGAACTCCTCCAGCCGGCCTGGCAGAAAGAGCCAGAGCTGAATTTACTGCAATTTTTGCAGAAACTGGCGAAGGAGTCAGGCTATGACGGCGAATTGGCCGATTTAACGGATGATATTCTGATCTACCATCTGAAAATGCGCGACTCGGCGAAAGATGCGGTCATTCCGGGTATTCAGAAAGATTACGAAGAAGACTTTAAAACGGCGCTGCTGCGCGCGCGCGGCGTGATTAAAGAGTAAAAGGTTGTAAGCAGAGCCGCTGAAATCCGCATGAAATGATATCCTGAACCATTCGTATCGTTATCGGATGCCAGGATGAACGACAAGGCTTTCACTTTCCAGACCCTCCACCCGGATACCATTATCGATGCCCTTTTTGAACAGGGCATCCGGGTGGACTCTGGTCTCACCCCACTTAACAGCTACGAGAATCGGGTTTATCAGTTCCAGGACGAAGACCGCCGCCGGATGGTGGTCAAGTTTTATCGCCCGGAACGCTGGTCGGCCGCGCAGATTCTTGAAGAGCACCAGTTTGCGCTGGAGCTGGTTCAGGATGAGGTGCCCGTTGCAGCCCCGCTCATCTTTAATGACCAAACCTTACTGACCCACGAAGGCTTCTACTTTGCCGTTTTCCCAAGCCTGGGAGGGCGTCAGTTTGAGTCAGATAATCTGGATCAAATGGAATGGGTGGGGCGTTACCTCGGGCGTCTGCATCAAACCGGGCGCAAATCCCGCTTTACCGCTCGTCCGTCGATTAGCGTGAAAGAGTACCTGATTGAGCCGCGCGCGGTGTTTGAGCAGTCGGCGTTGATCCCTGCTGGTTTAAAAGACCGTTTCCTGAAGGCTACCGACGATCTTATTGATGCCGTTATGGGCCTCTGGCACGGCCGGTTCGATGCGCTGCGCCTGCACGGTGATTGTCATGCCGGAAATATCCTCTGGCGCGATGGCCCGCTGTTTGTCGATCTCGACGATGCGCGCAACGGCCCGGCGGTACAGGATTTATGGATGCTGCTTAACGGCTCCCTTGCCGAGAGACGTATGCAGCTAGAGACAATTGTTGAGGCTTATGAAGAGTTCAGCCGCTTTAATTCAGACGAATTGCCGCTGATCGAGCCTTTACGTGCAATGCGGTTGGTTTATTATCTTGCCTGGATAATCAGGCGGTGGGATGACCCTGCATTTCCGAAAAATTTTCCCTGGTTAACCGGGGAAGATTTCTGGCATCGGCAGATCGCTACTTTTGTGGAGCAGGTGAAAGTCCTCCAGGAACCGCCGCTTCAGTTAACGCCAATGTATTAATTCAACACAGTCAGGAGAGAGTGAGTTATGAAAAAGGTTTGGCTTGCGCTGGCAGGTATGATTCTGGCATTCAGCGCATCCGCTGCACAGATTACCGACGGCAAACAGTATATTACGATCGATAAGCCGGTTGCAGGCGAGCCGCAGGTGCTGGAGTTCTTCTCCTTCTACTGCCCGCATTGCTATCAGTTTGAAGAGGTTCTGCACGTTTCTGACAACGTGAAGAAAAAGCTGCCGGAAGGCACCAAAATGACCAAATACCACGTTGAGTTCCTGGGCCCGCTGGGCAAAGACCTGACGCAGGCGTGGGCAGTGGCGATGGCACTGGGCGTTGAAGATCAGATCACCGCGCCAATGTTTGAAGCCGTGCAGAAAAACCAGACCGTGCAGACCGTGGCGGATATCCGCAAAGTGTTCACCGATGCGGGCGTGAAGGGCGAAGATTATGACGCCGCCTGGAACAGCTTCGTGGTGAAATCGCTGGTCGCACAGCAGGAAAAAGCCGCGTCCGACCTGCAGCTGCAGGGCGTGCCGGCGATGTTTGTTAACGGTAAATATCAGCTGAACCCGCAGGGCATGGACACCAGCAATATGGATGTCTTTGTGGCGCAGTACGCGGATACCGTGAAACAGCTGGTTGAGAAGAAGTAAAAATAAAAACGCCGGTCAGTGACCGGCGTTTTTATATTCTGCTTTGATTGTTTTTATCTGCTGGTCTTTCTCTTCCCATATGCCGTTCAGCCAAAGCTGGAAGTGACGTTTAAAGTTCTTATCCCCAACGTAGTCACCGTGCAGTTCTGAATCGATAGGGCGCAGATTAACGCGCACCACGATACGCGTCAGCCTGCCGCTCAACATATCGTAAAACGGCGTCTTGTCGTTTTCCGGATAGCACAGCGTGACATCCAGCATCTTATCAAACTGCGACCCCAACACGTTCAAGGCCATCGCAATCCCTGCGGCCTTCGGCGGCAGCAAATGCTGATACGGTGAGCGCGTCTGACGGCGTTTCTCCGGTGTGAAGCGTGAACCTTCAACAAAGTTAACGATAGTCGTCGGGTGCGCGCGGAATTTCTCACATGAACGACGGGTTGTTTCCACGTCTTTACCGCGACGCTCGGGGTGGCGAATCAGGTAGCTGCGCGAGTAGCGGCGCATAAACGGCATATCCAGCGCCCAACATGCCAGGCCCATAAACGGCACCCAGGCCAGCTGCTGTTTGAGAAAGTATTTGTTCATTGGGATGTGCTTACGGAAGAGCACGCACAGGACAACGATATCGGCCCAGCTATGATGATTGCAGATCAGCAGATACCAGTTTTTCTTGCTGAGCGATTCAAGCCCCTGAATATCCCACTTTAGCCAGGGGTTGAGATGCAGAAGCGCGGCTAACCCTTCACACCAGCAGTACATCATGAAATTGCAGAACACCGAGACCGAGCGCCAGATAACCGGGATGGGTAAAATGAGTTTTATGAGCCCGGCGATAATAATCGGCACGGAGCATAAAATCGTCACTAAAATGGTGAGTGCGATACTGATGGGTAGCGTTATCGCCGCGAGCAATCTCGACATAGTGTTTCTATTCAGATAGTTAGTTGTTTAACGTGCACGCATAAAAGGGCACAAGGGGCTGATTTTATCAGAAAACGCACCAAATGACGGGTCTTACTGAAACAGAAAAATCACCGGCATCTCTATCCACACAGTGTGAATTATCACCAGATCGCACTCTTAGCCTGCGATCTTTTCATAATACATTGAAAATTAATAATTAATTTTTATTTAACCGACGGTTATATATCATTTGTTATCAGTAAAATAAAACTATTCACAAAGTTATCCACAATTTTATTTGCGTGCGATCGTGAAGATCTCTAAATCTTTTCGCGTTATTTTGGCGAAAAATTCATGTTTTCATGCCGTCTGTGGCATCCTTTACCCATAATCTGATAAACAGGCACGGAAATTATGGTTCAGATCCCAGAAAACCCCCTTATCCTCGTTGATGGATCCTCTTATCTCTACCGGGCATACCACGCGTTCCCACCGCTGACTAACCGGGCGGGCGAGCCGACAGGCGCTATGTACGGGGTGCTGAACATGCTGCGCAGCTTGATCCTGCAATACCAGCCGACGCATGCCGCGGTGGTGTTTGATGCGAAGGGGAAAACCTTCCGTGATGAACTGTTTGAGGACTACAAATCCCACCGGCCGCCGATGCCGGACGATCTGCGCGCGCAGATTGAACCGCTGCATACCATGGTGAAAGCGATGGGTCTGCCGCTGCTGGCCGTTTCCGGCGTGGAAGCGGACGACGTCATCGGTACGCTGGCGCGCGAAGCTGAAAAAGCAGGCCGTCCGGTGCTTATCAGCACCGGTGATAAAGATATGGCGCAGCTCGTCACGCCGGGTATTACGCTTATCAACACCATGACCAACACGATCCTTGGCCCAGACGAAGTGGTTACCAAATACGGTGTGCCGCCGGAGCTGATTATCGACTTCCTCGCGCTGATGGGCGACTCCTCGGATAACATCCCTGGCGTACCTGGCGTGGGTGAGAAAACCGCGCAGGCGCTGCTACAAGGGCTTGGTGGCCTGGACACGCTGTACGGTGAACCGGAAAAAATTGCCGGGCTTACTTTCCGCGGCGCAAAAACGATGGCGGCGAAGCTCGAGCAAAATAAAGATCTGGCTTATCTCTCTTACAAACTGGCGACCATTAAAACTGACGTTGAGCTGGAGCTTGGCTGTGAACAGCTGACCGTTGCGCAGCCGGCGGCGGATGAGCTGCTGGCGCTGTTTAAGAAATACGAGTTTAAACGCTGGATCACCGACGTTGAGTCCGGCACCTGGATGCAGGCTAAAGGCGCTAAACCGGCATCGAAACCCGCAGGTAAAGCGGTCGTTGCGGACGTTGAGGTTGAGGTTGAAGAAACGGCGGCAACGCTCTCGGCGGAGAACTACGTCACTATCCTCGATGAAGCGATGCTGGTGAGCTGGATTGAAAAGCTGAAGAAAGCGCCGCTGTTTGCTTTTGATACGGAAACCGACAGCCTCGACAATATTTCCGCCAATATGGTGGGCCTGTCGTTCGCCATCGAGCCAGGGGTAGCGGCTTATGTACCTGTGGCCCATGACTATCTGGATGCGCCAGAGCAAATCTCGCGGGAGCGAGTACTTGAGCTGCTCAAGCCGCTGCTGGAAGATGACTCGCTGCTGAAGGTGGGGCAAAACCTGAAGTACGACCGCGGTATTCTGGCCAATTACGGCATTGAACTGCGCGGTATTGCTTATGACACGATGCTGGAATCTTACACGCTGGATAGCGTCGCCGGGCGTCACGATATGGACAGCCTCTCCGACCGCTGGCTGAAGCACAAGACGATCACCTTTGAAGAGATTGCCGGCAAAGGTAAGAACCAGCTCACCTTCAACCAGATTGCGCTGGAAGAAGCCGGGCGCTATGCGGCGGAAGATGCTGACGTAACGCTACAGCTACACCTGAAGATGTGGCCGAAGCTGCAAAAGAACGAAGGCCCTCTGCGTATCTTTAACGAAATTGAAATGCCGCTGGTGCCGGTTCTCTCCCGCATCGAGCGTAACGGCGTGAAGATCGATCCCGCCGTGCTGCACGCGCATTCGCAGGAGATTGCCAAACGTCTGGTTGAGCTGGAGCAGAAAGCCTACGAGATTGCTGGCGAAGAGTTTAATCTCTCCTCACCGAAACAGCTGCAAACTATTCTGTTTGAAAAACAAGGCATTAAGCCACTGAAAAAAACGCCGGGCGGCGCGCCGTCCACGTCGGAAGAGGTGCTGGAAGAGCTGGCGCTGGACTACCCGCTGCCGAAGGTGATCCTTGAATACCGCGGGCTAGCGAAGCTGAAATCAACCTATACCGATAAGCTGCCGCTGATGATCAACCCGAAAACCGGCCGCGTGCACACCTCTTATCACCAGGCGGTTACCGCTACCGGGCGCTTGTCATCAACCGATCCGAACCTGCAAAACATTCCGGTACGTAACGACGAAGGGCGCCGTATTCGCCAGGCGTTTATTGCGCCGGAAGATTACGTCATTGTCTCCGCCGACTACTCGCAGATTGAGCTGCGTATTATGGCGCACCTGTCGCGCGACGCAGGCCTGCTGAAGGCCTTTGCCGAAGGGAAAGACATTCACCGCGCCACCGCAGCAGAAGTCTTCGGCCTGCCGCTGGAGAGCGTGACCGGCGAACAGCGCCGTAGCGCCAAGGCGATCAACTTTGGTCTGATCTATGGTATGAGTGCCTTTGGCCTTGCTCGCCAGCTGAACATTCCGCGTAAAGAAGCGCAGAAGTATATGGATCTCTACTTCGAACGTTATCCTGGCGTGCTGGACTATATGGAGCGTACGCGTGCGCAGGCGAAAGAGCAGGGCTATGTCGCTACGCTTGATGGCCGTCGTCTTTACTTGCCGGATATTCAAGCCAGCAATGCCGCACGTCGTGCTGGTGCAGAGCGCGCGGCGATAAATGCCCCAATGCAGGGGACCGCTGCGGATATCATTAAGCGGGCGATGATTGCCGTTGACGGCTGGCTGGAAGCTGAGAAACCGCGCGTGCGAATGATTATGCAGGTGCACGATGAACTGGTCTTTGAAGTGCATAAAGACGATGTTGAGGCGGTGTCGAAGAAGGTGCATGAGCTCATGGAAAACAGCACCACGCTGGACGTACCGTTGCTGGTGGAAGTGGGCAGCGGTGAAAACTGGGATCAAGCTCATTAAGTGTTCAATGAATAACGGCGCTTTATGTAAGTAAGCAACATAACTTATCTAATTTTGTGATGAACATTAGAATTTGTTATGTAACAACTGAAAAAAAACTACAAAAAGTGCTTTCTGTCGGCCGTAAAAAAGAGTAGAGTTAATCGCGTAGGGTACAGAGGTAAGATGTTCTATCTTTCAGACCTTTTACTTCACGTAATCGGATTTGGCTGAATATTTTAGCCGCCCCAGTCAGTAATGACTGGGGCGTTTTTTATTGGGCGAAAGAAATGTTTTGCCACAGTCGGCCTGGCGTGAAAAAGACGGGTAGGGACGAAAGAGAACGTGCCCGGAACAGGGCGCCAGGCGCCGCTATCCGGGACATAGAGCGGGTTACTCTGCGGCTGCTTCCGTTTCTTCCTGCGGAGGAATGTCGTTAAACCAGCTGTCCAGTTTCTGACGCAGTTTATCCACGCCCTGCTTTTTCAGTGAAGAAAATGCTTCGACCTGCACATCGCCGTTAAAGGCAATTGCCGCCTCGCGCACCAGATTCAGCTGCGCTTTACGCGCGCCGCTGGCCAGCTTGTCTGCCTTGGTTAACAGCACCAGAACCGGGATTTCGCTGGCGACGGCCCACTCGATCATCTGCTGGTCGAGGTCCTTCAGCGGATGGCGGATATCCATCAGCACCACTAATCCTTTCAGGCACAGACGTTTTTCCAGGTATTCACCCAGCGCACGCTGCCACTTGATTTTCATCTCTTCCGGTACCTGAGCGTAGCCATAACCCGGCAGGTCGACAAGGCGTTTGCCGTCGGCGACTTCAAACAGGTTAATCAGCTGCGTACGACCCGGCGTCTTTGAGGTGCGGGCCAGGCTTTTCTGGTTGGTCAGCGTATTCAGGGCGCTGGATTTCCCCGCGTTGGAGCGTCCGGCGAAGGCCACTTCGATTCCGGTATCGGAAGGCAAGTGGCGGATATCTGGCGCGCTGGTGACAAAGTGCGTCAGTTGATAGTTCCAGTTAGTCAAAACGGTCGTCTCCGTTAAATCAGGCAATGGGGGCGATTATACCCGATCGGCAAAAAAAGGCTGGATTTCCTCCACTCCCCTCAACTGTAAGCCAATGCCCTTACGTTTGTAAGACATTTGCTCTATTCGCTATGGGACATTGAGGAGAAAATATTGCTTATATTATGTTCAAGTTATTTAAAATCATAATATTACATGCGAGCAATAATCTCATTTGTAAGACTTTCACTCATTTGTTGCTTGTTAGTTTAACTCAACGCGGTAAAGTAGCACCCATCGGCAAGGGTGCCAGAAGGATTTAGACTCAGGATGAGGGGTCAGGAACGCCAGGAGGCGAAGACCTACGGAATCTGTCAGGATGACCAACGTCTGGAGACGTTACGCAAGGAAAGGGAACAATAACAGGGACTGTTATAGAGCTAACGGATAAACAGGGTGCGTTGAAAGCAAACACGGAATGTAGAACCCGTAATGGGTTGTGAGTCAGGAAAAAAGGCGACAGATTACTCTGTCGCCTTTTTTCTTTGTTTGCTTTCTGCTAGATTCCGCCTCAATTCTATACTGAATAAAACGGCTTAAAAGATCAGACATCATGAAAAAACCAACCTCTGCGCCGCGCAGTAAAGCGCCAGGCAAACAGCGTCGCAAAACGCGTGAAGAGCTGAACCAGGAAGCTCGCGACCGTAAACGTGACAAAAAGCACCGTGGCCATGCGCCGGGCAGCCGCGCCAGCGGCAGTGACGGTGCATCGGGCTCCAATAAACAGAAGCAGCAAAAAGATCCTCGTATTGGTAGTAAAAAACCGATCGCACTGGGCGTCACCGACGCGCCGGTCGTTAAGCAGCACAAACCGAAGAGCGAGAAACCTATGCTTTCACCGCAGGCTGAGCTGGATATGCTGGAGACCGATGAGCGCCTGGACGCGCTGCTGGAACGTCTGGAAGAAGGCGAAACCCTGACTGCTGAAGAGCAAACCTGGGTTGACGCGAAGCTGGACCGCATTGATGAACTGATGCAGCAACTCGGCCTCTCTTATGATGATGACGAAGAAGAAGAGGAAGAAGAGGAAGAGAAAGAAGACATGATGCGTCTGCTGCGAGGCGGAAAGTAACGTTTGCACCCGATTGGCCTGCCCGTCCTGCTTATAACCCTTTTGGTTATATGTTATCTGGGGTGGTTATTCGTTAAACTACGACGGTTGTCGCGGCGTCAAAACTGGCTGCGCAACCGGCTAACGCTGCGTCATGCGGCCAGGCCGGCAAGCCGTCGTCGTTCTCGACACCATCGCAAGGAGTGAGCATGTCTGTGCAGTTAATCGACTGGGATCTGGCCCTGATCCAGAAATATAACTATTCCGGGCCACGCTATACCTCGTACCCGACGGCGCTGGAATTCTCAGACGCCTTTGGCGAAGCGGAGTTTCAGGACGCCGTTGCGCGTTACCCAGAGCGGCCGCTGTCGCTGTACGTACATATCCCGTTCTGCCATAAGCTCTGCTACTTCTGCGGCTGTAATAAAATCGTCACCCGCCAGCAGCATAAAGCTGACCAGTATCTCGACGTTCTGGAGCAGGAGATTCGCCAGCGTGCGCCGCTGTTTACCGGCCGCCACGTCAGCCAGCTGCACTGGGGCGGCGGCACGCCAACCTATCTGAATAAGGCGCAAATCAGCCGCCTGATGACGTTACTGCGCGCGCATTTTCACTTTGATGCTGACGCCGAGATCTCCATTGAAGTCGACCCGCGAGAAATTGAACTCGATGTGATTGACCATCTGCGTGCTGAAGGTTTTAACCGCCTGAGCATGGGCGTCCAGGACTTCAATAAAGAGGTACAGCGGCTAGTGAATCGCGAGCAAGATGAAGATTTCATCTTTGCGCTGCTCAATCACGCCCGTGATATCGGCTTTACCTCGACCAACATTGACCTGATTTACGGCCTGCCGAAGCAGACGCCGGAGAGCTTTGCCTTTACCCTCAAGCGCGTGGCTGAGCTGAACCCGGATCGGCTGAGCGTGTTTAACTACGCGCATCTGCCGACGCTGTTTGCCGCCCAACGCAAGATTAAAGATGCCGATCTGCCGTCGGCGCAGCAGAAGCTGGATATCCTGCAAGAGACCATCGCCTCGCTGACGCAGGCAGGCTATCAGTTCATTGGCATGGATCACTTTGCGCGCCCGGACAACGAGCTGGCCGTGGCACAGCGGGAAGGCGTACTGCACCGCAACTTCCAGGGCTATACCACCCAGGGCGATACCGACCTGCTGGGCATGGGTGTTTCTGCCATCAGCATGATTGGCGACTGCTACGCGCAGAACCAGAAAGAGCTGAAGCTGTATTATCAGCAGGTGGCTGAGCAGGGGAATGCCCTGTGGCGCGGTATTGCTTTAACCCGCGATGACTGTATCCGTCGTGACGTGATTAAGGCACTAATCTGCAATTTCAGCCTTGATTTCGCGGCAGTAGAAACACGATGGGATCTGAATTTCGGCGACTACTTCGCCGAGGATCTGGCGCTGCTGGCTCCGCTGGCGAAAGATGGGCTGGTGGATATCGATGAAAAGGGCATTCAGGTAACCGCTAAAGGCCGGCTGTTGATTCGCAACATCTGCATGTGCTTTGACGCTTATCTGCGCCAGAAGGCGCGTATGCAGCAGTTCTCGCGGGTGATTTAGTGTTGATATCGCCCGGTGGCGCTACGCTTACCGGGCCTACAGGCCGGATAAGCGCTAGCGCCATCCGGCTTAGCTGAACAGCCCTACCAGCGCCGCGCACAGCACGGCGGCCATCGCCGTTTGCGGTGAGTGGCTGGCCGCACCGCTCGATACCAGATTAATCAATGACTCAAGCATTTTCGTCCCCCCGTGGATTGCCGGGCAGCATAATACTTAACTCATCGGAACAGTAAAGTATAAAATTGCAGCAACTTGCGCCAATCGCACAATATTTACACTTCACCCTGTTCTTACTCCATTCCGAGCTCTTTCAGCTTACGCGTCAGGGTATTACGCCCCCAGCCGAGCAGGCGTGCGGCTTCCTGTTTATGCCCCTGCGTATGGCGTAACGCGGTGGTCAGCAACGTGCGTTCCATTTCAGGCTGAGCTTCTGAAAGCAGGTTTTGATGACCGGAGCGCAGCGCGCGATCGGCCCACTGCGCCAGCAGCGTCGCCCAGCTATCCGGCAACGAGGAGGCGTTAGTGCTGTCGGGCAGGCTCGCTTCAAACAGCTCGCCCGGCAGATCCTGAATCAGCACCTCTTGCCCGGCGGCCATCACCGTCAGCCAGCGGCAGGTGTTTTCCAACTGGCGTACGTTGCCAGGCCAGGCCAGACGCGTTAAGGCCGCTTCGGTTTCCGGATGCAGCAGTTTAGCTTCCACGCCCAGCTCACGGGCGGCGACCTGCAGGAAATGGTGCGCCAGGCGCGGAATATCTTCCCGACGCTCGCGCAGCGGCGGCAGATGGACGCGAATAACGTTCAGACGGTGGAACAAATCCTCGCGGAACTTGCCTTCCTGCACGCGTTGCTCAAGGTTCTGGTGGGTGGCGGCAATAATACGCACGTCGACCTTCACCGGGGCGTAGCCGCCGACGCGATAGAACTGGCCGTCTGCCAGCACGCGCAGCAGACGGGTCTGGACGTCCATTGGCATATCGCCAATTTCATCGAGAAACAGCGTGCCGCCGTCGGCCTGCTCAAAGCGGCCCTGGCGCACGGTATTGGCGCCGGTGAAGGCCCCTTTTTCGTGACCAAAGAGCTCGGACTCTATCAGATCTTTTGGAATGGCCGCCATGTTCAGCGCGATAAATGGTGCCTTAACGCGGGGGCTATGGCGGTGCAGGGCATGAGCGACCAGCTCTTTACCGGTACCCGATTCGCCGTTAATCAACACGCTGATGGAAGAGCGTGAAAGGCGACCAATGATGCGGAATACGTCCTGCATCGCCGGGGCTTCGCCGATGATATCGGTGGTCGGGCCGTCAACCTGAACGTTGCGTGGCTGCTGCTGTTCCTGATAGTGGCTGATGGCGCGTTCAACCAGCGCCACCGCCTCATCAATATCGAACGGTTTTGGCAGGTAGTCGAAGGCACCTTGCTGATAGGCGCTGACGGCGGCGTCCAGATCGGAGTGTGCCGTCATTATGATGACCGGAAGCATCGGATGGCGCTGCTTGATTTGCGTCAACAGCGCCAGGCCGTCCATGCCGGGCATACGAATATCGGACATCAGTACGTCGGGGGTTTTGCTGGCCAGCGCGTCCAGCACCTCTTTCCCGCCTTCAAATGTCGTGCAGGTTAGCCCTGCGCCGGTGAGCGCGCGTTCAAGCACCCAACGGATGGAGCTATCGTCATCAACAACCCAGACTATCCCTCGTTGCATAAACACACCTTATTTTTTAATTGGCAGGAAAACCGAAAACTCGGTATGGCCTGGCCAACTGGTAAATTCAATTTTGCCGGAGTGCTGGTCGATCAGGCTGCGCGCGATCGACAGACCCAGCCCGGTGCCACCTTCGCGCCCGCTGACCATCGGATAAAACAGCGTATCCTGCAAATGTGATGGAATGCCGGGGCCGTTATCTTCGACATCAATGCGGGCGGCCAGGCGGTAGCGAACGCCGTGCAGCGTTAACTGAAAAGCAGTACGGGTGCGCAGGACAATTTCGCCGCCTTCTGGCCCCAATGCCTGAAGGGCATTACGCACGATATTAAGCAAAACTTGCTCAATCTGGTCGGGATCGTGCGGTAATTCCGGCAAGCTTGGATCGTAGTCGCGCACCAGCTTGACGTTTTCCGGCAGCTCCATCGACACCAGCTTCACTACCCGTTCGGCCACTTTATGAATGCTCTCGGTCACATGCGTACCGGGATGCTGGGGGCCAAGCAGGCGATCGACCAGATTACGCAGGCGGTCGGCCTGTTCGATAATCACGTTGGTGTATTCGGTGAGCGCTGGATCGGGTAGCGCTTTGCTGAGCAGCTGCGCTGCGCCGCGCAGGCCGCCAAGCGGGTTTTTAATCTCGTGTGCCAGCCCGCGGACCAGATCGCGTGCGGCAATCTGCTGGGCGTGCTGGAGCTGTTCCTGGCTCAGGCGACGCTGATTATCCATGGGTGCCATCTCCAGCAAAATAAAGCCGTCAGGCAGCCGCTGGGCGGTGAGCGAAAGAATGTGCGAACGACCGTCGATGACCAGTGTCACTTCGTTATCGGTGAACCCCTGGCCGGTTTGCAGGCTCTCCTGCATTAAACCGACGTTAAGCGAGAAATAGCTCAACAGTTCGGGAAGCGGTGTACCGAAAAGTTTACGCGCGCTCTGCGCCAGCAGCTGCTGCGCCGCCGGATTGGCGTAGTGAACGGCGAGGTCGTCATCGACCAACAAAATGCTGTTGATTAACGAGTTAAGGATCTGCCCAGCATCGGGCAGTGCGCCTGTTGCCATTTAGCAGTCTCCTGAAAAGGCTTGCACTGTTTTAGTGCAGTATAGCTTTTTACGGATAAAAAGCGCGGAAGATCAGGTTGTTGGTGGAGAAAAAAGCCCATCCTGAGATGGGCTGAAAGTTTCCACGGCAACTCAATTCCAGATTGTCGCGCCAGCGCCCATCGGCAATGACGCGACCTCATCCAGACAGTACAACTCAAAACGTCTTAGACGCTGTAGTACAGTTCGAACTCAACCGGGTGCGGAGTCATGCGTACGCGGTCGTTTTCTTCCGTGCGCAGCGTGATGTAAGCGTCGATAGCTTCATCAGTGAATACGCCGCCAGCCGTCAGGAACTCGCGATCTGCGTCCAGTGCCTGCAGCGCTTCTTCCAGAGAGCCTGCAACCTGTGGGATCTCTTTCGCTTCTTCCGGCGGCAGGTCGTACAGGTTTTTATCCATGGCTTCGCCCGGATGGATTTTGTTCTTGATACCGTCAAGGCCAGCCATCAGCAGCGCGGCGAAGCACAGGTACGGGTTAGCCGCCGGGTCCGGGAAGCGCACTTCGATACGACGCGCTTTCGGAGATGCAACCACCGGAATACGGATGGAAGCAGAACGGTTACGCGCAGAGTAAGCCAGCATAACCGGCGCTTCGTAACCCGGGACCAGACGCTTGTAGGAGTTGGTGGTCGGGTTCGCCAGGGCGTTGATCGCTTTCGCGTGTTTGATGACGCCGCCGATGTAGTACAGCGCCTGCTCAGACAGACCCGCATATTTGTCACCGGAGAACAGGTTTACGCCGTTCTTGGACAGGGACATGTGGCAGTGCATGCCGGAACCGTTATCGCCAAACATTGGTTTTGGCATAAAGGTCGCGGTTTTACCGAAACGGTGCGCAACGTTGTGCACAACGTATTTGTAGATCTGAATTTCGTCCGCTTTCTTGGTCATGGTGTTGAAGCGGGTCGCGATTTCGTTCTGGCCAGCGGTTGCCACTTCGTGGTGATGCGCTTCAACCACCAGGCCCATCTCTTCCATGATCAGACACATGGTAGAACGGATGTCCTGTGAGGAATCAACCGGAGGAACCGGGAAGTAACCGCCTTTCACGCCAGGACGGTGACCTTTGTTACCGCCTTCGTATTTGGTGGAGGAGTTCCATGCGCCTTCGATATCGTCGATAGCCACGTGGGAACCGGAGATAGATGCGCCGAAGCGGATGTCATCAAACAGGAAGAATTCTGGCTCTGGCCCGAACAGAACGGTGTCTGCGATGCCGGTAGCGCGCAGGTACTCTTCAGCGCGTTTCGCGATAGAGCGCGGGTCGCGGTCGTAGCCCTGCAGGGTGCCTGGTTCCAGGATGTCACAACGAATAATCAGGGTAGACTCTTCAAAGAACGGGTCGATGAGAGCGGTAGATGCGTCCGGCATCAGAACCATGTCTGATTCGTTAATGCCTTTCCAGCCGCCGATGGAGGAGCCGTCAAACATTTTGCCTTCTTCGAAGAATTCGGCATTAACCTGATGGGCAGGAATAGTGACGTGCTGTTCTTTACCTTTGGTATCGGTAAAGCGCAGATCGACAAACTTCACTTCATGCTCATTCAGCATCGTCAAAACGTGTTCAGCGGACATACTTTACATCTCCCGGATTTGTCATTGTCGTCGTGGTAACGAGGTCTTCAATCACTGCTTAAAAGTGGCGGTGTTGCCGTGAAAAATATAAAGCGAAATCTGTGCCAACTTTTAAATCACCCCCAAAAGGCGTTATCATGCGCACCATAGTGCAAAATGGCTGCACCATGATAGTCTTTTTGCACCATTATAGTGCTTACACGCGAGCGTTGAGCACCATATTGGTGCAAATTGTGATTAGGTGCCCTTTTTATGCTCCGTGAAAGCGATCACAAAGAAACTCTGCGATACTTGTTTGCGGAGGATCTCTGTGATCCTGTTTTGTAGTGCGATTAATCCGTGTACAATAACGCGCTATTTCTAATGCCCGAGGCAAAGTTGTGATCGAAAATTTGCGTAACATCGCCATCATTGCTCACGTTGACCATGGTAAAACGACCCTGGTTGACAAGCTGCTGCAGCAATCCGGTACGTTCGACGAACGTGCTGAAACTCAAGAGCGTGTGATGGACTCCAACGATTTGGAGAAAGAGCGTGGGATTACCATCCTCGCAAAAAACACCGCTATCAAATGGAATGACTACCGTATCAACATCGTTGATACCCCGGGGCACGCCGACTTCGGTGGTGAAGTTGAGCGCGTTATGTCCATGGTTGACTCCGTGCTGCTGGTAGTTGATGCCTTCGATGGCCCGATGCCGCAAACGCGCTTCGTGACCAAAAAAGCATTTGCCCACGGCCTGAAACCGATTGTTGTTATCAACAAGGTTGACCGTCCGGGCGCGCGTCCTGACTGGGTTGTTGATCAGGTCTTCGACCTGTTCGTTAACCTCGACGCGACCGACGAACAGCTGGACTTCCCGATCATCTACGCTTCGGCGCTGAACGGTATTGCCGGTCTGGATCACGAAGACATGGCTGAAGACATGACCCCGCTGTATCAGGCGATTGTTGACCATGTACCGGCTCCGGACGTTGACCTTGACGGTCCGTTCCAGATGCAGATCTCCCAGCTGGACTACAACAACTACGTTGGCGTCATCGGTATCGGCCGCATCAAACGCGGTAAAGTGAAACCGAACCAGCAGATCACTATCATCGATAGCGAAGGCAAAACCCGTAACGGTAAAGTCGGTAAAGTCCTGACCCACCTGGGTCTGGAACGTATTGACAGCACCCTCGCGGAAGCGGGCGATATCATCGCGATCACCGGTCTGGGTGAGCTGAACATCTCCGACACCATCTGCGATCCGCAGAACGTCGAAGCGCTGCCGGCACTGTCCGTCGATGAGCCGACCGTTTCTATGTTCTTCTGCGTTAACACCTCTCCGTTCTGTGGTAAAGAAGGTAAATTCGTTACCTCTCGTCAGATCCTTGACCGCCTGAACAAAGAGCTGGTGCACAACGTAGCGCTGCGCGTTGACGAAACCGAAGACGCTGATGCGTTCCGCGTTTCTGGCCGTGGTGAACTGCACCTGTCCGTTCTGATTGAAAACATGCGTCGTGAAGGTTTCGAACTGGCGGTTTCCCGTCCGAAAGTTATCTTCCGTGAAATCGACGGCCGCAAACAAGAGCCGTACGAAAACGTCACGCTGGACGTCGAAGAGCAGCACCAGGGTTCTGTCATGCAGGCACTGGGCGAGCGTAAAGGCGACCTGAAAAACATGAATCCAGACGGTAAAGGTCGCGTACGTCTCGACTACGTGATCCCGAGCCGTGGTCTGATCGGCTTCCGTTCAGAGTTTATGACCATGACTTCCGGTACCGGTCTGCTGTACTCCACCTTCAGCCACTACGACGATATTCGTCAGGGTGAAGTGGGCCAGCGTCAGAATGGCGTACTGATCTCCAACGGCCAGGGTAAAGCAGTTGCGTTCGCACTGTTCAGCCTGCAGGACCGCGGTAAGCTGTTCCTGGGTCACGGTGCTGAAGTTTATGAAGGCCAGATCATCGGTATTCACAGCCGTTCTAACGACCTGACTGTAAACTGCCTGACCGGTAAGAAACTGACCAACATGCGCGCATCCGGTACGGATGAAGCTGTTGTTCTGGTTCCGCCAATTCGTATGACTCTGGAACAAGCTCTGGAATTCATCGATGATGACGAACTGGTTGAAGTGACGCCGCAGTCTATTCGTATCCGTAAACGTCACCTGACGGAAAACGATCGTCGTCGCGCAATGCGCGGTGCAAAAGAAGAGTAATCTCGCTTTTGTCACGACCTGAAACCCCGCCTTATGGCGGGGTTTTTCTTTTTGAAATAGAGAGCGTTTGTTCATAGTCAAAGCCCGACTTTCCCGCTAGAGTGAAATTTCCACGGCGCGAACGGAGGCAAAAATGCTCTATATCTTTGATTTAGGTAATGTGATTGTCGACATTGATTTCAACCGTGTTTTGGGCACGTGGAGCGATCTTGCCCGCGTACCGCTGGCCCGGCTGAAGCAGAACTTCACCATGGGGGAAGCATTTCACCAGCACGAACGCGGTGAAATATCAGATGAAGCTTTCGCAAAGGCAATGTGCCATGACATGGATTTGCCGCTCAGCTATGAACAGTTTGCTCACGGCTGGCAGGCGGTATTTGTTGAACTCCGTCCTGAAGTCATCGATATCATGAAAACGCTGCGCGAACAAGGGCATCGTGTGGTCGTACTCTCCAATACTAACGCGCTGCACACCACGTTCTGGCCGGATGAATATCCGCAAATCTATGCCGCTGCCGACCATGTTTATCTTTCTCAGGAGATGGGCATGCGTAAACCGGAAGCGCGTATTTATCAACGGGTACTTGAGCTGGAAGGTTTTTCTGCCGCCGATGCGGTCTTTTTTGACGATAACGCCGATAATATAGAGGGTGCTAACCAGTTGGGTATTACCAGCGTGCTGGTCACAGGGAGAGAAACCCTGCCCGACTATTTTATGAAGTCGTTATGTTAAAAACCGTTCATCAAAAATGTATTCATCATACCCGGCCGCTGGTGGCGTGGAGTAAATTCCTCTGGCGGCGTATCGAAGAAGATAATATGACGACGCTGGCGGGCAATCTGGCCTACGTGTCGTTGCTTTCGCTTGTGCCGCTGGTGGCGGTCATTTTTGCCCTGTTTGCGGCGTTCCCGATGTTTTCTGAAGTGAGTTTGCAGATTCGTCACTTCGTGTTTGCTAACTTTCTTCCCGCGACGGGCGACGTCATTCAGCGCTATATCGAGCAGTTCGTCGCCAACTCGAATCGCATGACCGCCGTGGGCGCCTGCGGGCTGATTGTTACCGCGCTGCTGCTGATGTATTCCATCGACAGCGCGCTGAATACCATCTGGCGCAGCAAGCGCGTACGGCCAAAAGTATATTCTTTTGCCGTTTACTGGATGATCCTTACGCTCGGGCCGCTGTTGGCCGGGGTCAGTCTGGCAATCAGCTCTTATTTACTGTCGCTGCGCTGGGCCAGCGAACTGCACGGCGTTATCGATAATGTGCTGCGCGTATTTCCGCTGCTGCTGTCCTGGCTCTCTTTCTGGCTGCTTTACAGCATCGTGCCAACGACCCAGGTACCGAACCGCGATGCGGTTATTGGGGCACTGGTCGCCGCGCTGTTGCACGAACTGGGTAAGAAGGCCTTCTCCCTGTACATCACCGCGTTCCCCTCGTACCAGCTGATTTATGGCGTGCTGGCGGTGATCCCCATTTTGTTTGTCTGGGTCTACTGGACGTGGTGTATCGTCTTGCTTGGCGCAGAAATAACTGTCACTCTCGGTGAATACCGAAAACTGAAAACAGAACAACAAGAAGCAGACGAACCATGATTGCATTAATTCAGCGCGTTACCCGCGCCAGCGTGAGCGTGGCGGATGAGGTCACGGGGGAAATAGGTCCAGGGCTACTGGTGCTCCTCGGCGTAGAGAAAGATGACGATGAACAGAAAGCCAATCGTCTGTGCGAGCGAGTGCTTGGCTACCGTATCTTCAGCGATGCCGAAGGTAAAATGAATCTGAACGTTCAGCAGGCAGGAGGCAGCGTGCTGGTGGTGTCACAGTTTACGCTGGCGGCCGATACTGAACGCGGTATGCGGCCGAGCTTTTCTAAAGGCGCTGCGCCGGACCGCGCCGAAGCGCTCTATGAGTACTTTGTGCAGCGCTGTCGCCAGCAGGAGATGCACACGCAAACGGGACGATTTGCTGCGGATATGCAGGTGTCGCTGGTCAATGATGGCCCCGTGACATTCTGGTTACAGGTATGAACCCACTTCCCTGTAGAGCGCGGGGGGCAAAAGAGAGCGCGATTATGTACCATCTCCGAGTACCGCAAACGGCAGAAGAGTTAGACGAGTACTATCAGTTTCGCTGGGAAATGCTGCGTAAACCGCTGCACCAGCCAAAAGGCTCCGAACGCGACGCCTGGGATGCCATGGCGCACCATCAGATGGTGGTCGATGAACAGGGAAAGCTGGTCGCCGTCGGGCGGTTATACATTAACGCGGATAACGAAGCGTCAATCCGCTTTATGGCCGTACATCCCGACGTGCAGGATAAAGGGCTGGGAACGCTGATTGCCATGACCCTGGAGTCCGTTGCGCGTCAGGAAGGGGTTAAACGCGTCACCTGTAGCGCACGTGAGGATGCCGTGCCGTTCTTTTCCAAGCTAGGATTCAAGAACGAAGGGGAGATTACTACCCCGCAGACCACCCCCGTTCGCCATTTCCTGATGATTAAACCCGTTGCCTCGCTGGACGATATTCTGCACCGCGGCGACTGGTGTGCACAGCTACAGCAGGCCTGGTACGATCATATTCCGCTCAGCGAGAAGATGGGCGTGCGCATCCAGCAGTACACCGGGCAGAAATTCATTACCACCATGCCGGAAACTGGCAACCAGAACCCGCACCATACGCTGTTTGCTGGCAGCCTCTTTTCGCTGGCAACACTCACCGGCTGGGGGCTTATCTGGCTGATGCTGCGTGAGCGCCACCTGGGCGGCACTATTATTCTGGCCGATGCTCATATCCGCTATCGAAAACCTATCGCCGGTAAACCGACCGCCATTGCCGATCTCGGCTCGCTTAGCGGCGACCTGGACCGACTGGCTCGAGGACGCAAAGCGCGTGTGCAGATGCAGGTTGAGCTGTTCGGCGATGACACCCCCGGTGTGGTGTTCGAGGGGACCTATATCGTGCTGCCTGCGAAGCCATTCGGGTCGTACGAAGAAGGCGGTAACGAAGAGGAGTAGGGTATCTCCCAGCCTCGCTATCTTCAGTGGCCTGACACCCTGCGGGCCACATCCTCCATTGCATCCCGCGCCGCCTGGCTCACGCCGCCAAGCTGGAAAAATCCGTGAATAACGCCATGATAGCGCAGGCAGGTGCAGGTCACACCCTGTCGGGTTAGCCGTTCATACAGCGCCTCACCTTCATCGCGGAGCGGATCGTATTCGGCGGTAATGATATGCACCGGCGGAAGGCCGTTAAAATCGTCGCGCCAGAGTGGGCTAGCTTCCTGGTCCAGTGGATCGTTTCCCTGCAGATACATCTCAAAACCTGAAAGTAGCGTATCGCGAGTAATAATGTAGTCCTGGCCATTGCTGATGTAGCTGGCAAAGCTGGCGGTAGCGTCGAGCATCGGGTAAATCAGCATAAGCTTTGACGGCGTCCATGCCGCGTTGGCTTTTAGGCGTAGCGCGGTGACCAGTGCCAGATGGCCGCCAGCGCTATCGCCAGCGAGCGTGATATGCTGGCGGTCGATACCAAGCTGCTGAGCATATTTATAAACCAGGTTCGCGCCACGCTCGGCGTCATCGTGAGCGGCGGGGAAAGTGTGTTCTGGTGCCAGACGATACTGCACCGCAATCACCCGGCATCCACTGTGCCAGGCAAGCTGACGTAGCTGATTGTCGTGCGTGATAAACCCACCGCTGACAAAACAGCCGCCATGAAAGTAGAGAATGCAGGGGAGTGATGATGTTGAATTTAGCGGCGAAATGACGCGAAATGTCATCCCTTCCAGCACGATATCTTCTGATTTGACGCGAATCTCTTTCTCCCCTGCCAGCGCCGTGCTAGCAATATACCCCTTCCTCCGGTCATCAATATTCTGCTCGCGTGAAGAAGGGCGACCCGCCGCAATAAACTCAGCAACTAACTGCGCAATGCCGTTTTCCAATGCCATGATGATGTCCTTTTTGCTGTATAAACATACAGCTTTATAGCCTGGTTTATCGCGAATGGAAACGGGAAATTGGGTGGGGTAGTGATTGTGGATAGCGGCTCGCAAAAACGAACGATTTCTTAATTTTAGTCTATAACCATATTTAAAGTGCGTGTATCTTGTTCGCTTATTGAGCATGGATGATATACTTGATGCATATATGAGCATGATGGTGGAAAGGGACATGGGCAGAATACTTCTCGATTTGTCGGACGAGGTGATTAAGCGCCTCGACATACTTAAACAGCAGCGAAATCTGCCTCGTGCGGAACTGCTGCGTGAAGCCGTTGAGCAATATCTTGAAAAGCAGAGTCAGGCTGAGCTCACTATTTCTGGTGCGCTTGGCATCTGGCAAGGGTGTGAAGAAGATGGCGTTGAGTATGAAAGAAAACTTCGGGAAGAGTGGCAGCGATGAAAAGACCCGTTCTTTTTGATACCAATATTTTAATCGATCTCTTCAGCGGGCGGATGGAGGCGAAGCGGGCGATGGATTCCTACCCTCCGCAACATGCGATAAGCCTGATCACCTGGATGGAGGTCATGATAGGGGCAAAGCGCTTTCATCAGGAGCAGCGAACGCGAATAGCCTTGAGCGCATTCGAAATTATTGGTGTGACAGAAGAAATTGCTGAGCAGAGTGTGAATCTACGGCAGGAGTACGGCATGAAGCTGCCCGATGCGATTATTCTGGCCACTGCGCATGTTCATCGCCGGGAACTGGTGACGCGTAATACAAAGGATTTTGCGAGGCTTCCGGGCGTGATTTTACCCTACGCGCTGTAAACCGGGCCAAAAACAGCCCGGTTTAACGCGGGAAATTACTCCCCTTCACCCGGGAACAGGAACGGGTTGATAGAACTACGGGCGAACCCTTCTTGTTCCATCCGCGCGTCCAGCACCAGTGAGGCGAGGTCGTCGGCTACGGCTTCCACTTTCGGGTCTTTTTCCTGATACAGAATCTTCAGGTAAGTCCCGCAGTCGCCGCAGCTTTCGGCTTTAATGGCCGCCTGCTCGTTATCCAGCGACCAATAGTGGAGGTCACGGCTCTGCTCGCAGTTGCTGCACTTCACGCGCACCACGTGCCACTCGGTTTCACACAGGTTGCAGTGCAGGTAGCGCAGCCCCTGGGTGGTGCCGATTTGCACCATGCTGGAAACCGGCATCGAACCGCATACCGGGCAGTACTGGCGTTGTTCGCCGTATTCCGCACGGGCTTTACCCGGAATGAGGCTGGCCATC
The DNA here is from genome assembly GCF_036759865.1 of Kluyvera genomosp. 2. Lineage (NCBI taxonomy): Bacteria > Pseudomonadati > Pseudomonadota > Gammaproteobacteria > Enterobacterales > Enterobacteriaceae > Kluyvera > Kluyvera genomosp. 2. The sequence goes on along the minus strand of NZ_JAPKIA010000021.1, from coordinate 88,035 downwards.
TGCGCCCAGTACAGCGACAGCGCAGCCCAGATAAACGGCGCTTTATCGCTGCTGACGGAAGAGAAGTCAGAGGCAAACAGCGCGCTGGCCATTTGCTCCAGCTCCTGTTCGGAGGCTTTTTCCAGGTTCTCGATAACCGCCAGCGCCGGGCCGCTCATTTCCGGCTTCAGTTCGGCAATCATGGACTGCAGCAGCGTGTGCCAGTGCTTGTCGCGCGGCAGAACGTGAATATCCAGCGGCGGCTTGCCCTGGTCAATCGCTTCTTTGAGGCGCGCGGTGAGATCCATTTTCAGCGGGTGGTCGTACAGCACCACTTCCTGAGCGTGGGCAATCAGCGCGGCAAAGCGCAGGTAATCACCCAGCGGGTTGTTCTCTGCCAGCTCGCGCAGACGCTCTGCGCGGCGGTTGTAGAGGTTTTTGAGTCTGGGGAACAATAACGGCGGAATGACTTCCGCCGTACGTTTCTCGCTCGAACCCAGCTCATCTTGCGGGATTATGCGAATACTCATTCAGATGACTTTTCCTGTTTCTGGCGGACTTCACGGTACCAGCGCGGGTGATGTTTCTTCGCCCACGTTTTGGTAACCCATCCCTCCACCATCGCGGTAATGGTGCCTTTCACCCAAAGGGCGGCGTAGATATGCACCATGATAACCACAATTAACGCCACTGCGGCAAATGAATGCAGCATGAGCGCAAATCGGATCACCGGGATTGAGAAAGCAGGCGCAAAGTACGGACGCCAGATAATCACGCCGCTCACCAGCAGCAGCACCAGGAAGATAATCGCCGCCCAGAATACGCATTTCTGGCCGAAGTTATAACGCCCGGTGTCACCTACTTCCTCGTTGACGACGATCTTACGAATATTCTTCGCCCAAAAGATATCATCCCGATTGATTAGATTGTGGTGCCAATAGCGGAAAAACATGATGATAAACGACGCAAACATGATAACGCCGACAAACGGGTGCAGAATACGCGCCAGCTGTGGTGTGCCCATGATTTGCATTAACCAGTTGAAGGATGGGAAGAAAAATCCCAGCCCGCTTATCGCCGCCAGCATGAAGCAGAAGGCGGTGACCCAGTGGTTGATGCGTTCCGGCGCCGTATAGCGCACGATGGTGTCACGTCTTTTCATTTGCGCACCTCGTCGTCTTTTTCATGCAGATTGTCTTCTTCCTCTTCCGCACGGTTCGGACCGACCCCGACGTAGTGGAAGATGCTCGCGGCGAACGTAGCAGCAAAGCCGATAGCGGCCAGCGGTTTCCAGACGCCTTTCCAGAACTTCACGGTGGCGCTGATTTCCGGGTTTTCCGGCAGGCCGTGGTACAGGTTCGGCTTGTCGGCATGGTGCAGAACGTACATTACGTGTGTTCCGCCAACGCCCGCCGGATCGTACAGACCTGCGTTATCATAGCCACGGGTTTTCAGCTCGGCGACGCGCTCGCCCGCCAGCGTTTTCATATCCTCTTTGGAGCCAAAGTGGATAGCGCCGGTTGGGCACGTTTTCACGCAGGCCGGCTCTTGCCCGACGGTTACGCGATCGACGCATAGCGTACACTTGTAGACGCGGTTGTCTTCCGGGTTCAGTCGCGGCACGTTGAACGGACAGCCGGCGATGCAGTAGCCGCAGCCAATGCACTGTTCAGACTGGAAGTCGACGATGCCGTTGGCGTACTGAATGATTGCACCTTCCGACGGGCACGCCTTCAGGCAGCCCGGATCGGCACAGTGCATACAGCCGTCTTTGCGGATGAGCCATTCCAGTTTGTCGTTCTGTTCCACTTCCGAGAAACGCATCACCGTCCAGGATTTGGCGGTCAGATCGGCGGGGTTGTCGTACACCCCGACGTTGCTGCCGATTTCATCACGGATATCGTTCCACTCCGAACACGCCACCTGACAGGCCTTACAGCCGATACAGGTGGTGACGTCGATGAGCTTCGCCACCTCTTCCTGGTGATCCCGCGCCTGAGGCGCGGGGGTGAAACCGTTAGTGGCGGAACGACGGATAATGTCTTGCGATTGATAAGCCATAGATCGTCTCCGTTACACCTTTTCCACGTTCACAAGGAAAGACTTAAACTCCGGCGTCTGCGTGTTCGCATCACCGACGAATGGCGTTAACGTGTTGGCAATAAAGCCTTTCTTCGCCACGCCTTCGTAGCCCCAGTGAATTGGAATACCGATGGTATCGATATCCTTGCCGTCTACTTTCAGCGTGCGGATACGCTTGGTCACCACCGCCTTGGCTTTAATATAGCCGCGGTTAGAGGAGACCTTCACGGTATCGCCATGGGCGATGCCGAGCTTATCTGCCAGCTTTTCACCGATTTCCACAAACTGCTCCGGCTGGGCGATGGCGTTAAGCAACGCATGCTTGGTCCAGTAGTGGAAGTGCTCGGTCAGACGATAAGTGGTGCCGACATACGGGAATTTCTCCGCTTTGCCCAACGCTTCCTTGTCGCCTTTAAAGATACGGGCGGCAGGGTTAGAAACCACGTTCGGGTGCAGTGGGTTAGTTCCCAGCGGTGTTTCAAACGGCTCGTAGTGTTCCGGGAACGGACCTTCGGCCATCTTATCGAGGGCGAACAGACGCCCCATCCCTTCCGGCTGCATGATGAACGGCCCGACGTTGCTGCCCGGCGCCGCGGTACTGTAGTCCGGAATGTCCACGCCGCCCCATTTCGCACCGTCCCATTTCAGGAGCTGGCGTTTTGGATCCCACGGGTTGCCCTGCGGGTCAGCGGAAGCACGGTTATAGAGAATACGGCGGTTAAGCGGCCAGGCCCAGGCCCAGCCCAGCGTGTTACCCAGGCCTGACGGGTCGGCGTTATCGCGACGCGCCATCTGGTTACCTTCCGGCGTCCAGCTACCGGCAAAGATCCAGCAGCCGCTAGCGGTCGTACCGTCATCGCGAAGCTGTGCGAACGAGCTCAGTTGCTGCCCTTTTTTGACGATAACCGCACCGGTCGCCGGGTCGATAATATCGGCCAGCGCTTTACCGTTGCTCTCCATCGCCACTTCCTCAGACGCAGGTTCTTCCGGCGTTGAGTAGTTCCAGCTCATGTTGAGAACCTGCTCAGGAACCGGGCCGCCTTCTTCGGCGTACATCTTACGCAGGCGCAAGAAAATACCGGCCAGGATCTCACCGTCAGTCACCGCATCCCCCGGGGCATCGGCGCCTTTCCAGTGCCACTGCAGCCAGCGACCGGAGTTGACGATAGAACCGTTCTCCTCAGCGAAGCAGGTAGATGGCAGACGGAACACTTCCGTCTGAATTTTCGATGGATCGACATCGTTCGATTCACCGTGGTTCTGCCAGAAGGTTGATGTCTCGGTATTGAGCGGATCGATAGTCACCAGGAACTTCAGTTTCGACAGTGACGCGACGATCTTATTCTTGTTCGGGAATGAGGCGACCGGGTTAAAGCCCTGGCAGATATAGCCGTTGACCTTGCCCTGGTTCATCATCTCGAAGTACTGCAGCACGTCGTACCCTTTGTCCCACTTCGGCAGCCAGTCAAAGCCCCAGCTATTTTCCGCCGTTGCTTTATCACCGTAGAAGGTCTTCATCATTGAGACGAAGAATTTCGGGTAGTTGCCCCAGTAGTTCACCTGCCCGTCCAGCAGCGGTTTTGGCGTGTTGGCGGCGAGGTAGGTTTGCAGGTCGGCCTGTTTCTCGCTTGGCAGCGTCATATAGCCCGGCAGGCTTTGTGACAGCAGGCCCAGGTCAGTCAGGCCCTGAATGTTGGAGTGGCCGCGCAGGGCGTTCACGCCGCCGCCTGCCATCCCCATGTTGCCGAGCAGCAGCTGAATCATCGCCATGGTGCGAATGTTCTGCGCGCCGACGGAGTGCTGCGTCCAGCCCAATGCATACAGGAACGAGGCGGTTTTATCGTGAGCGCTGGTTTCTGCGATGTATTCACAGACTTTCAGGAAGTCCGCTTTCGGCGTACCGCAAATCTGCTCAACCACGTCAGGCGTATAGCGGGAAATATGCTGTTTCAGCAGGTTCCAGACGCAGCGCGGGTGGGTGAGGGTGGTATCGCGTTTGGCGTGACCGTTTTCGTCCAGCTCGTAGTTCCACGACGTTTTATCGTACTTACGGGCTTCCGGGTCATAGCCGCTGAACAGACCATCATCGAAGCTAAAATCTTCGCGCACGATAAGGCTGGCGTTGGTATAGGCCTCGGTGTATTCGCGGTTGAATTTTTCGTTATTCAGCAGGTACAGCATGACGCCTGACAGGAAAGTAATGTCAGTACCGGAGCGAATAGGGGCGTAGAAATCCGCCACTGATGCGGTTCGCGTAAAACGAGGATCGATCACAATCAGCTTCGCGCCGTTGTGAATTTTGGCTTCCATCGCCCAGCGGAACCCGACCGGGTGTGCTTCTGCGGCATTACCGCCCATCACCACGATGAGGTTGGCGTTCTTGATGTCGACCCAGTGGTTGGTCATCGCACCGCGACCAAATGTTGGAGCAAGACTTGCTACCGTTGGTCCGTGTCAGACACGCGCCTGGTTGTCGACCGCGAGCATACCCAGCGCGCGGGTGAATTTCTGCGTTAAAAAACCGGTTTCGTTACTGGATGCAGAGGCGCACAGCATACCGGTGGTCAGCCAACGGTTGACGGTGGTGCCGGCATCGTTTTTCTCAATAAAGTTGGCGTCACGGTCGGCTTTCATCAGCTTCGCGATGCGATCGAACGCGTCGTCCCAGCTGATTTTCTGCCATTTGTCGGAGCCTGGCGCGCGATATTCAGGATATTTTAAACGGCTTTCTGAATGGATAAAGTCCACCAGACCTGCGCCTTTCGGGCACAGCGCACCGCGGTTTACCGGGTGATCCGGATCCCCTTCGATGTGGAAAATTGAGGCCTTCGCGTTTTTTGCGCCGTCGCCGAGGCTATACATTAAAAGCCCACAGCCGACAGAGCAGTAAGTGCAGGTGTTACGGGTTTCACGGGTACGCAGCAATTTATACTGCCGTGTTTCCGCGAGTGCGATGCCTGGGGCAAAGCCCAGGGCTGCTGCCGTGGTTCCTGCCATACCGCCAGCGCAGATCTTAAAGAACTGCCTTCTGCTGACCTGCATGGTTAGCTCCTTGTTTCGACATTGTCATTGCTTGTAGTTGTTCTTCGCCAACGAGTGGCAAAGATGCTGAATAATGCGATGCCCTCAGTTCCTGGAGGGCTTTAAATCAGAATACCACAATATCGGTAGGCTTGTTCCAATGCGGTTAATGACAGGTGAATGGATTTTGCTGGCATTAACAATGAACTGTGATGTTGATCACGATTCAGACGAAATGAAACTTCGCTTTAGCGCGGCATCAACAGGTTTAACCACAAGGGATTACCTCTGCCTTTATTGGCCTGTTTGGCGCAATGCGCGGCGAAATAAATCAAGGTTGTACGTTATTTCACTACTAACTTAATCCACAATAAGCCTCAGTTCCCACGTAGCTGTGGTGGAATAGATACCCCGTATTGTCGCGGGTTTCCAGCCGATCTAGCGGCGAGATGGCGCTGTGGTGTCGAGATTTTATTTGCCGTTTCTGCGGCCACCACGCTGGCGGTTTGACGGTTTAAATCCATTCATAAAGATTAATTGGTGGTAGGTTATTATTGATTATTTTTATATTAGTCACAATGAAAGTTTAATTAAGAATTTATTGTGATTAATACGTATCGTTAATTTTCCTTTTGGTTAAAATATTTACTGTAAATATTATTAATTTATAGGATGTTATAATGAAACGGAGTTTACTATCATCAATTATTATTGCCGTGTTGATGACCACCGGATTAACGGCTTGTGATAATGAAACTGAAACTGAGCTTGCCCCTCAGGGGACGCCGTCTGTAGAAAACCAGTCATCAACTCCGGCTGAGGCAGTAGACAGCAATGACGTGCTTAATCAAAAACTGAATGCTTATATCGATTGTTATAATAATCTCCAGAATGGCATTTATCGTGCTGTTGATCGATACGCAAACACGTTCGAAGACTTCCGCACCGGCCCTACAGGCAATGAAGCCGATCCTTCGCCATTAATACCTGTTTATCCAGCAGTTATCGCAGATTGTCGTCAAGATATTAAAGCTGCCTCTGAATTAAAACCTGCGTTTGCATCTCTGGACGCCGCAGCGTTGGCCTTTATTAAGATAGCCGCGCCGTTGGCCGAAACGATCAATAAAATGAATAAATATTATGATCAGGATGATTTTAAGGACGACGCTTTTGCTGGCGCTAAAGAGTTCCATAAAACTTTTATAAAACAGTTTGATGAATTCGATTCTATTGCCCAGAAATATATTGGTGAGATTACCGTGATGAGTAAGCAGCATGCGGTTAATGAAATTAAGGCAACCGAGAAGGAAGAGGGGGAATCCATTAAGTATTATACGCTTCTGACGATGCAGGAAGCTGAAAATATTAATGATGCGGTTGTGGATGATTCTTTTGATGTCGAATTAGTTGCTAAAAAGCTTGCTGAATTTGAAAACCATACACAGCAGTTAAATGAGCAGGTAACAGCTAATATCGATAAGCACCGCAGCTTCCCTGGCTTTATTTCCGAGCTGGAGAAATTCCAGGGGAAAGCTAAAAAACGCCTTCGTCGTGTACGAGATAAAGTCGCTTATACCCAGTTTGAGCAGGGTCAGTTAAGCGACGGTAGCGGCGATCTCGTTGATGGTTCATATCAGTCAGTGGTTAAGGCTTATAACGAACTCATTAGTACCTATAACAGTCATCACCTTGAGCGTGAATACTGAAGTGCTAATGGTGCCCGCTCTTACAAAATTACTCGGGCTTATACCAGTAACCGCGTGCACATGACCGCAGAAGCGAACCAATAAGCGATAAGCCGCGCCTACGGGCGCTTAGACTTGAACCCCGTGTTTTTAATGGGGTTATTATTTTGCCGTAATCGCAAGTCGCTTTTATCACGCCATTACGGTTTTTTGCCTGCCTGAGCCCGCTATGCGCCTTCCTGACTTCACCTTCAGGACTGGTAATCAGGTGTACCGGGTCAATGGTGGTCAGTCCGTAGATCAAGTAGAGACAGAAGTGATTAGAGGGTGTTTGCTGTGACTGTGACGACGGTCCGTAAGCAAAAACTGCAATTGTGCGTTATTGCACCACAAAGTTGATCCATAATAAGCCTCAATTCCCTCATGTTGTGATGGAATAGACGTCCCTTATTTTTCGCCGTTCAGAGTATTTGCCGTGTTTAATGTTAATGAAGAAGTCGACACCTCGTTGCAGCTGGTTGGCGCAGCCGAGCGTACCGTCTTCAGAAGGCCACAGATTATGCAACCCACCATGGATATTCTTGCTGAAGAAGTTCCCGTTGCGCTGGTCTACAACGGCATTTCACACGTGGTCATGATGGCGACGCCAAAAGATCTGGAAGCGTTCGCCATTGGCTTTTCGCTGTCGGAAGGCATCATTGAACATCCGCGTGAAATCTTCGGTATGGATGTTGTGCCTGCTTGTAACGGTATGGAGGTTCGCATCGAGCTCTCCAGCCGTCGCTTTATGGGGCTAAAAGAGCGCCGCCGCGCGTTGGCCGGGCGCACAGGCTGCGGCGTGTGCGGCGTCGAACAGCTCAACGATATCGGCAAACCTATCAAGCCGCTGCCGTTTAGCCAGACTTTCGATCTGGCCCATCTCGATTGGGCGCTAAGGCACTTAAATGACGTTCAGCCGGTAGGCCGTGAAACGGGCTGTACTCACGCGGCTGCGTGGGTGATGCCGTCCGGTGAGCTGGTGGGCGGCCATGAAGATGTTGGCCGCCACGTTGCGCTGGATAAACTGCTGGGCCACCGGGCAAAAGAAGGGGCGCTTTGGCAGAAGGGGGCGGCGCTCGTTTCCAGTCGCGCCAGCTATGAAATGGTGCAGAAATCCGCCATGTGCGGCGTCGAAATTCTGTTTGCCGTTTCTGCCGCCACCACGCTGGCGGTCGAAGTGGCCGAGCGCTGCAACCTGACATTGGTCGGGTTCTGTAAGCCGGGAAGGGCAACGATTTATACCCATCCGCAGCGTTTAATTGGTGGTTAAATATTAATCAGTATTTTTGAGTGAGAACAACAAATCCTTCCGCTTTTTGTTGATCAAGATGTGACCTATTATTTATCACATCAAGGCACAACGCCTTATCCAAACAACTAAGTGAAAGGGTTTATATCATGAAAAGCATCAAAACTTTTGTCGCAGTTATGGCTCTTGCCGCTTCCTTCGGTACTTTTGCTGCTCAGACCGTTACCGCGACCGCCTCCACCATCGACGGTGCTGAAGCAAAAATTGCGGCTCAGGCTGAACAGGCAGGTGCAAGCTCATACAAAATTACCCAGGCATACACCGGTAATCGCGTGCACATGACGGCAGAACTGACCAAATAAGCGATACGCCACAGTCGAAAGAGCGCCCTCGGGGCGCTTTTTTTGTTTCTGACGGGGCGTTATGCAAATGACCCGGGCGCTTTTGGCCCGCGGTTGAAAATGATTAAGCCCAGCTTGTGCCACCAACAGTCGCTTGCCGTCCGTCGACAAGGGGGGTTGGAAGTGAAGATGTTAACTAATAGTTCTATGTGTGAAAATAAATCAATTAATTTGAATGAGAACAGCAAATCATTCCGCTTTTTGTTGATCAAGATGTGACCTATTATTTATCACATCAAGGCACAACGCCTTATCCAGACAACTAAGTGAAAGGGTTTATATCATGAAAAGCATCAAAACTTTTGTCGCAGTTATGGCTCTTGCCGCTTCCTTCGGTACTTTTGCTGCTCAGACCGTTACCGCAACCGCCTCCACCATCGACGGTGCTGAAGCAAAAATTGCGGCTCAGGCTGAACAGGCAGGTGCAAGCTCATACAAAATTACCCAGGCATACACCGGTAATCGCGTGCACATGACGGCAGAACTGACCAAATAAGCGATATGCCACAGTCGAAAGAGCGCCCCGGGGGCGCTTTTTTCTTTTTTAGCGTCATGCAGGCGCTTGTCTCCTCCTCCTCCTCCTTTGCGTAAAAAAAAGCGATATTTATCACATTTCCTTTATCGTATACTTCCCCTTCAGGTTTGCTAAATCATTGCGCAAATAATGGTTATTATCTGCAAAAACAACTCATTGATAATTAAAGATTTAAAATAATAACTGTTAAAAAGATCTCACTTTTAAAATGAGATTTTAATCACAAAAATCATCTCCATTGAGCACACGTCAATGTTTGAATGGGTCTAAATTATCCTTATTTTGTGATCTTCATTGCAAATAAGAACCTTGAAGTCAGGGAAAAATGTTTTCACGGGAAAGCGTGAGGGCAGAAGATGAAAATTGGTATTGTCATTAGCGGTGGAGATGTCTCTGGTATTAATAATTTTATTTTCCAGATTGCCAGGCTCGCCAATGCGCAGATCACGCTATTTAATGGCGGGATACCCGGTCTGCTAGAAAAAAATCATCATGAGATTGCCTTGCGCGACCTGATTGATTTCTCTATCGCGTCCATTCCAATTATTGCTTCTGGGCGAACCAGTCGTAAGCTTCAGCGTAGTGAATATGAGGTTATTGCCAGAAAAATAAAATCATTACGTCTTGATGTGCTGATCATGGCTGGAGGCGATGGAAGTTTGCAATTTCTCAATACGCTAAGCGAGTTTGATATTAACTGCTTTGGCGTTGGTATGACTATCGATAATGATGTTTACGGTAGTGACTATACGATCGGCTTCTCCACTGCCTGTGAGCAGATTATTAAGGAGGTTTCACGACTGCGAAACACCGGAAGAGCACTTCCTGGTCGCGTATTTATGGTCGAAATATTAGGGGGCTACTGTGGTGAATTAACCTTACAGTCTGCAATTAAAAGTAATGCTGATATCGCTCTAATTCCGGAGTCACAAATACCGCTGGATGTGCTCGCCGAGCGCGTGAAGCAAAAGCTGGTAGAGCAGAATAGCGTCATTATTTTATGCTCCGAAGGCTACACGCGGGAGTACTCCCCCGGATTTCAGGGCGCCATTGATACGATGATCAAGCAGCTTGAACCACGTATTGGCGTACGCGTTCGTAAGACGATTGTCGGCTACGGCTTGCGTAACGGCGATCCTACCTGTGAAGAAATTTATCAGGGTACGATTATGGCCAGCGAGGTGGTACGTTGCATTCAATCAGGGATGAAAAATAAAGCCATTATTATTAACTCCAGCAATAAACCTATTCCGATCGATCTTCTTAGTATGAAAAAACGTCTGGTTGATACCGAAGGACACTATTACAAACTTGCCAAACAACTCAATATTATTTGAGGAGACCCTACATGCTTAAAATTCTTTGCGTATGTGGCTGCGGCCTCGGTTCAAGCTTTGCTATTGAAATGACGGCGAAAGCTGTCTTAAAAAAACTGGAAATTCCTGCGCATATTGAACATACCACTGTTTCTGAGGCTGGCGCATTTAAGTCTGACATGATCCTGACCCAGAAAACGTTTGCTGATATTTTAACGGCTGACGCCAGTGAGGAAGAGATCAAACGAGTCGTAATATTAAATAAATTGACTGACAAAGATGAGGTTGAGAGAAAGATTGTTGCTTTTTTAAATGAGCGTAATTTACAGGTAGCCGATTATGAATAGTTTCGTTGAGTTTATCGTTAAAGATTTGCTCGGCCAGGCTTCGATACTGATCGCCTTTATTGCAATGCTGGGTCTGATCTTACAGAAAAAATCGCCGGGCAAGACGGCGGAAGGGACGTTTAAAACGCTGTTAGGTTTTTTAATTATGATGGCGGGAATAAACATTATTGTCGCCACGTTAACGTTCCTGAATGATATCTTCACCCAGGGTTTTGGCATGAAAGGCTATATTACCGATGTTGCCGCTATTGCCGGTCTGGCGAATCGAGAGCTTGGGTCCGAAGTCGCATTGACGTTAATGGTTATTTTTGCCGTTAACATCATTATTGCGCGCCTGACGCCGCTGAAATATATCTTCCTGACCGGCCAGGCCCTGCTGTGGATGGCGACCATCGGCGCGGTGATTGGCTATAAGGCCGGCCTGACGGGGCTACCGTTGATTCTGACCGGCGGCATTTTTGGCGGCGTGATGGCGGTATTAATGCCAGCGCTGGCACAGCCGGTAGTCAGGCGTATTACCGGCTCAGACGACGTGGCGCTGGGGCATTTCTGTACTATCGGCTATCTGGTCCAGGCCGCGGTGGCGAAGGTCGTTGGGAAAGGCTCGCGTTCTACTGAAGACCTTGAGCTGCCTGATAACTTCAAATTTTTACAGGATACTTACCTCGCCATGGCGGTGGTCATGGTACCGATGTACCTCATCCCTGCGCTGGCGGCGGGTCCTGACTATATCGCTCAGTTTTCCAACGGCATTAACTATTTGATGTATGCCTTTATGCAGTCCATTCAGTTTGTTGCTGGGGTCTTTGTTCTCTACAGCGGCGTGCGCTTACTTCTCAATGAGCTGGTGCCTGCGTTTCGCGGTATTGCGATGCGTATCGTCCCGGATGCCAAGCCTGCACTTGATTGTCCGGTGCTGTTTCCTTATGCGCCTAATGCGGTGATTGTTGGCTTCCTGGCGACGACGGTTGGCTCCATCATCGGCATGCTGGTCTTCCCGATGTTTGGCTTGGCGATGATTTTACCCGGCCTGCTGACCAACTTTTTCGCCGGAGGAACGGCGGGAGTGTTTGGTAATGCGCTGGGGGGACGCCGTGGTGCCATGATTGGCGGCGTTGTACACGGCCTGTTTATCACCTTCCTGCCCGCCATTCTGGTACCGATGCTGGAGAGTTATGGTTTCACCGGCGTGACCTTCAGCGATTCTGATGTGATCAGTTCAGGCCTGGTGCTAGGCCATGCTTTCCAGAATAACTGGTTGTTTGTTGCACTGTTTATTGTCTTCGTCGCCGCACTGGCATGGTTCGTAAACGGCAAATCAGCTAAGCCGAAAGGGGAAAATGTTCATGAGTCTGTATAACTTCAACGATATCCTGAAAATTGCGCAGGAACGAAATTTCAAAGCAATCGGCTCTTTTAACCTGCATTGTATTGAAATGCTGCCGGCCTTCTTCAAGGCGGCACAAAAGAGTCATAGCCCGTTAATGATTCAAATCTCAACCGGTACTGCAGAATATCTTGGTTACCGCTTATTGGTTGATGCCGTTGTTTCGCTGGCGGAAAGTGAAAACGTGCCTACCTGCCTGCATCTGGATCACTGTTCGGATATCAGCGCGATTGAAACCGCCATGGATGCGGGGTTTTCTTCGGTTATGTACGACGGTTCGCACCTTGATCTTGAAGAAAATATTGGCAATACGCGGATAGTCGTGGAGATGGCGCGACCGCGAAATATCACCGTCGAGGGTGAACTGGGCGCAATAGGCGGCTCTGAAGACGGCAAAGCCGTTGCGGCGGAGGATATCTGCTTTACCACGGTGGAAGATGCTAAACGTTTTGCCGAGGAAACCCGCGTCGATATGCTGGCGGTATCCGTCGGCACGGTGCACGGCCTCTATACGGGCAAAGCCGAGATTCAACATCAGCGCCTGAAAGAAATAAGCGCAGCCACCGGCGTGCCCCTGGTGTTGCACGGCGGTACGGGGGTGAGTGATGAAGATATGCGGCTCGCCGTCACTGAAGGGATCAATAAAGTGAACGTAGGAACGGAAATGAACGTTCAATGGGTTGATCAATGTAAGAACACGTTCGAAAAAGGCAAGGTTAACGATAGCGTGAGGAAGTTTTTAATCCCGGCAAATAATGCCGTTACACAGGTATTGATGGAAAAAATCGCTTTATTTAAATAACGCCTTATTCTTTGGTTAACTATTCTTATTGCCCTGTAGTTCGTCAGGGGGGAGCTCGCTATGTTTGAATCTTTGAAAACGTTGTGGAAAAAAGAAAATAGCCCGCCGCAGGATTATGATGAACAGTCTCACCAGCTGGCAGCAGAAATAAACCGGCTGGAGGATGAACTACAGGGCCATCCTGATAATGGCGAAATACAAAAAGCACTTATGTTAGTTTATAACCGGGCGCTACCGATATATGCGAAAAGTCAATCACACCGTAATCAGATAGATTCACTTTTTATTCGCATCGATAATTTACGGAATATTATTCGTCGGAATATTTAGGGAGTGGCTATGACGATCAAAGAACTCTTAATTGAGGCGGATGCCATACAGGTTGGCGTGACGGAGTCGGACTGGCAGCAGGTCATCCGCCTGGCCGCTGGCCCGCTGGAGACAAAAGGCTATATTTCGGCTGATTATGGCCAGGCCGTTATTGATAATACTCTTAGCCATGGTGCGTATTATGTGTTTGAGGAAGGCGTAGCCATTCCCCATGCCCGCCCGGAATGCGGAGTGAAGCGTAACTGTTTTAGCCTGGTCGTACTGGAAAAACCCATTCGTTTCGCTGACAGCGACGCTGCCGACATTGTGATTATGTTTGGTGCTCAGGACAGTAATGCGCATATTGAAGAGGGGATTCGGGCAATTGTGGCGCTGCTGGATAACGACGAGCGAATGGCGAGACTGCGTTCGGCACATTCGAAAGAAGAGGTGATTGCGCTGTTATGAAAAGAGCTCTTATACCCCATGCTAAAACGGTGATTCTGGTTAATGGCGTTCCCGCTTCGGGGAAAAGCACGCTGACTCGCCAGCTCTCAGAAACGTTTGGGTTGCCGCTGCTGACTATCGACGGTATCAAAGAACCCTTTATGGCACGCTTTACCGATATCGATCGGCCTTTTAATCGCCAGTTGGGTTGTGCGGCTTATGAAGCGATGTGGTCGATAGTCGGGCAATCTCCCGCCAGCTGCATCTGGTTGATGGATGCCTGGTTTGGTTTTCAGCCAAGGGAGGTTTTGCAGCATCTGACGCAGCAGGCCGGGGTAGAAAAGATATTAGAAATCTGGAACGCGATCTCTCCTGAGCAGGTGGTTTCGCGCTATGCGCAGCGGCTACAGCAACGTCTTTCTGGCCACCCTGGCGAAGAGTATCTACCGGAACTGGCGCAACTGGCTGCGCGCGCTGAGCCCATGAGGCTGGGGGCGGTATTGACCGTCGATCAGCAAAAGCCGCTGGATATTGAAGAAGTTAACCAATGGATCGAACGTGAGGCGTGTAAAATTTAATCAATTAATTTGAATGATATCAGCAAATCCTTCCGCTATTAGTTGGGCAAGATGTGGCCTACTATTATCACATCAAGGCACAACGCCTTATCCAAACAACTAAGTGAAAGGGTTTATATCATGAAAAGCATCAAAACTTTTGTCGCAGTTATGGCTCTTGCCGCTTCCTTCGGTACTTTTGCTGCCCAGACCGTTACCGCAACCGCCTCCACCATCGACGGTGCTGAAGCAAAAATTGCGGCTCAGGCTGAACAGGCAGGTGCAAGCTCATACAAAATTACCCAGGCATACACCGGTAATCGCGTGCACATGACGGCAGAACTGACCAAATAAGCGATTTGCCACAGTCGAAAGAGCGCCCTCGGGGCGCTTTTTTAGTTTATACCTGCCAGACGTAGCAGCGCGGTGGCCGCGGCTGCGGCAATAATCACTACGATCAACGGTGCTTTACGCCAGGCCAGAAATACCGCAAACCCAACCCCTAAAACCCGCGCCATGCCGGCGAAATGCTCACCTTCATAGAAGGTGGTGGCCAGCGCGACCGAGAAAAGCAGCACCGTCGCAGCATCAGAAAGCAGCGCCTGCGAGCGTTCGGAAAAGGCCAGGCGGCTGCCCAGCTTTGCGCCTCCCAGGCGCATCAAATAGGTGCCAATGGAAAGCACGGCGATACCGGTGATAAACAGCGTCATATTGCCCATTATTTCTTCCTCGCCAGCAGACCGAATAGTGAAAGCAGCACCGGGAGCCCCACCGGGGCGAAAGGAACGCAGGCGAGCGAGATAGCCGCGCCGCTGCAGGCGCGAATCAACGTGGTGCGATTCTTAAACGCGGAAATAACCAGTGCCAGCAAAATGGCCGGGAACACGGCATCAAGGCCGATTGTTTCCGGGGCGGGCAGCAGTTTGCCTACTGCGGCGCCGAAAAGTGCACCCAGCGGCCAGAATAGCGCAACGCCCATTCCACATAGCCAGAAAGCCGCTTTTCGCTGTTCGGGCGTGGGCTGAGACAGCCCAAACACCACGCTTTCATCGTTCATAATATGGCATCCGATAAAACCGGCGGCGCGGCGGCCAACCAGATCGCGCACGGTGACGCCAAATGGAATATGCCGGGCGTTGACCAACAGCCCTGCTGCGGCCGCGGCCAGCGGGTTACCGCCGCTGGCCACAATACCGATGAACATAAATTCAGAGGCGCCCGCAAGTACGGAAACGGAGAGCAGCAGTGGAACCCACAGCGGAAAACCGTATGCCATCGCGAGCGAGCCGTAAGATACGCCCACGACGCCGACCGCCAGACAGACCAGAAAAATGGCTTTCACCGTGCTGCTTTTCAGGCAGGAGAACATTTTTACAGACATGTAAATTTACCATATCGAACGATATATCCATTATAATGAACGAATCAAAGTGGTAGTTCAAGGCGAACGTTACGTTCGATATATAAAACGATGGAGTTGTGTATGACACAGCCAATCAGCGTGATTGCAAAAAGCCTGGTGCGCGAGCGGGCCAGAACCGGCCTGTCGTTGGCCGAAATCGCCCGCCGTGCCGGTATTGCCAAATCTACGCTTTCGCAGCTTGAAGCAGGCAACGGTAACCCAAGTCTGGAGACCCTATGGGCGCTTTGCGTCGCGCTGGATATTCCGTTTGCGCGGCTGCTGGAGCCGCAGCCGAATAAAACGCAGGTCATTCGGCGGGGTGAGGGTACCAAAGTGATTGCCGAGCAGGCTAACTATCAGGCGACGCTGCTGGCGACCTGCCCGCCGGGCGCACGGCGTGATATTTACCTGCTGACTACGCAGCCGGGTGCCGATCGCGTCTCTCATCCTCATCCTCCGGGCTCAATTGAGCATATTATCGTAACGCAGGGAAGGGCGCTGGTGGGGTTAACCTCCGGGCCGGAGGAGCTGAATGCGGGGGACTACATTTGCTATCCCGCAGATGAAGAGCACCTGTTTAAGGCGCTGGAGCCCGATACGATGGCTATTCTGGTCGCTGAGCAGAACTGATGTCGTCTCTATGCAGTAATACATGTTACTGCATAGATATTAAATAAATACATTGTGAAAATAATGCATTGTTTTTATTTTTAAGTTTAATAAATAATTTTCTATTATATTTCTTTCCGTCTTGTTTATTTTCTTCATTTTCAGTGTTATCTCGCTCACGATCTTTTAATGCCCGTTATTTACGGACTAAACTTTATTAGCTAGTGTTCTCGTGCTTGTCATGGAATGTGTTTTATTTGTGAAGCATTTCCTTTGGTAATTAAATTATAAAAAACATTCATCGCAGTAATACAAGTGCGCACGAAATCTCTTCTGGGGTTTTGGAGTGAGTCTTTATTTCAAGGAAAGTAAATAATGAAGAAATCAACATTAGCAATTGCTATTGGATTATTATTAGTGGCCAATACCGGTTTTGCTAAAACAACGAAAGTGACGTTGGAACAGCGGCTGGAGCAGTTAGAATCTCGCCTGGAAGCGGCGGAGAGCCGCGCTGACCAGGCCGAGCAGAAAGTGCAGGATATGCAGGTTCAGCAGGCGGCTGAAATCAAAGAAATTAAGGACGCTCAAGGCAATACGCCGGTTAATGGTCAAACGTCAGCTGATGAAACCAAGAAAAATGCCGCAATGCCTAACCTTCAGTTAACGGGTTATGGCGATCTGAAAATCTATGGCGACGTGGAATTTAACATGGACGGTGAAAGCCGCCGCGGCACGCTCACCAAGCTGAATGAAGATAAATCCATCGGAACGTGGGATATGGACGGTCGTATCCTGATTGGCTTCGACGGTAAGCGTAAGATGGATAACGGCCAGTTCGCGGGCTTCTCTATCCAGCCGCTGGCGGATATGTACGGCAGCATGAATCTTGATGATGCGCGCTTTAACTTCGGTCAGGAAAATGACTGGAAAATTGAAATCGGTCGCTTCGAAGCCGCCGATATGTTCCCGCTTAATCAGGATACCTTCGTTGAGCACTCCGGGAACACCGCCAACGACCTGTACACCGATGGCCAGGGTTACATCTATATGATGAAAGAAGGCCGCGGTCGTTCCGATGCGGGCGGTAACTTCCTGATGAGTAAGCAGGTTGACGACTGGTACTTCGAACTGAACTCGCTGATTGAAGACGGCACCACACTGTTTGCTGATGGCGACAATGTGAAAGTCGATGGTCGTACCTACCACGGTCGTAAGATGGAACAGGAGAAAAACGTTGTTTATCTGCGTCCGGTAGTGAACTGGAAGCCGACGTCTGAACTTTCCTTCTCTGCGGCGATGGAAGCAAACGTTGTGAACAACGCCTACGGCTATACCAACAGTAAGGGTGAGTTTGTCGATCAGTCCGACCGTACCGGCTATGGTTTAACCATGACCTGGGATAATACCAAAGGCGATCCGGATAACGGCGTTATCTTTAACCTGAACACCGCTTACTTAGACGCGAACAACGAAGATGACTTTACTGCCGCCACCAACATCTGGTGGAAAAACTTCGAAGTGGGTTATATCTACGCACATAACAAGATTAGCGATTTTGCAGGCGTAGTTTGTGAGAATAGCTGCATTATTCAGGAGGAAGGCACTTACGATATTCATACCGTGCATGCCTCCTACTGGATTAAAAACGTCATGAATATGCAGAACTTCAACATTTACCTGGGGACCTATTACTCTAAAATTCAGAGTGACCAGGAAATCTCCACCGACGACGATCGCTACGGCGCGCGCGTTCGCTTCAAATACTACTTCTAAAAAACAAAGGCCTCTGCAAGCAGAGGCCTTTTTCTTCGGTAGGCCTGATAAGCCTGGCGCCATCAGGCTCTTTAGCGCACATTGCCGGAGGGCGGCTAGCGCCTTATCCGGCCTACAAATAGCGCTAACTTACGCCAGGTAAAACACGTCCTTCAGCTCTGCGCTGACCGGGCTATTATCCGGGTTCGACGGCATGACATCGGTCATGTATTTCCACCAACGCTGGCACACGTCGGTATTCGCTACCGCATTCCAGCGCTCTTCAGACTCGATTTCCACAGTCGCGAACAGCAGGCTGCGCGTTTCATCGAGATAAATGGCGTAATGGTGTGCGCCGTGTGATTTCAACACGGCTTCCAGTTCCGGCCAGATTGGGTTATGGCGACGCTGATACTCTTCGTGTGCGTTGGCGTTTACCTGCATCACAAAGGCTTTGCGAATCATAATGCCTCCAGATACAGCTCACGAACCTCTTCGCGGCTGGCGGTACGCGGGTTGCATGGTGCGCACGGGTCGGCCAGCGCTTTATCCAGCCATCCTTCGATGTCGTCTTTGGTCACGCCTAATGCGCTGAAGCCCTGCGGAATACCTACGCGGGCGCTGAGCTGCCGGATAGCGTTAATGGCTTCCATACTGGCCGCTTCGTCGCTCATGTTGCGGGTATCGACGCCCATCGCCTGCGCGACGCGCGCAAAACGCGCTACCGCGTTCGGGCGGTTAAAGTTTTCGATGATCGGCAGCAGGATGGCGTTACACACGCCGTGCGGCAGGTTGTGGGTCGCGCCAGGCTGGTGTGCCAGCGCATGCACCAGGCCCAGACCGGCGCTGTTGAACGCCATGCCCGCCAGGTACTGACCAAAGGCCATTTGCTCGCGCGCTTCCAGGTTATGCCCGTCATCAACGGCTTTCGGCAGCCACAGCGTAATCAGGCGGATAGCCTCCAGCGCATTGGCGTCGGTCAGCGGGTGCGCGCCAACGGAAACGTACGCTTCAACCGCGTGGGTCAGCGCATCCATGCCGGTTGCTGCGGTAACAGAGGCGGGGATATCAAGCATCACGCTGGCGTCATCCACGGCGATGTCCGGAATGATATTGGAATCGATAATGACTTCTTTCACCTGGCGCACGGTGTCGATGATCACCGCATTGCTGGTCATCTCGGCGGCGGTACCGGCGGTGGTGTTGATGGCTACCAGATGTACGCCCGCGTTCAGCACTTTGCCCACGCCGGAGTAAGCGGTAGACGGGCCCGGGTTGGCGGTAAGAATTTTAATCGCTTTCGCGGTGTCGATCGGGCTGCCGCCGCCAAAGGCGATGATGTAATCACAGCCTTCGGCCTGATAGGCTGCATAACCTTTCTGCACCAGTTCTTCCGTGGGGTTTGGAAAAACCTCGTCAAACAGGTGATAAGACATTTTATGGCCGTCCAGCGCGGCAAACAGGCTGTCCAGCAGGCCCAGCTTAACCAACTGGCCGTCCGTGACGATCAGCGCCTTGCCCCACTGTTTACCCGCGACCAGATTAACCATATCGGCAATCGCGCCCGCACCGTGCAGGCTGATTTTTGGCAGTGCTAACATAAAACTCATGGTGTTTCTCCTTGATACCTATTTTGTTAAATTCAGCGTCCCTTCAGCATGATTGGCGTTGTCTTTCTGGCGGAGAAAATAAGTAAGAGTCATGCCACTGGGGATGAAAACCTATCCCATTAGCTCAGCATGAAAGCCATTTCTAATGGGATGAGCTCTGGCGCCTGACCCCTGTAGCGGGAGGTCAGGCGATGTGCTTATTTATACAGATTCAACGCGCTGGCCATCGGGGTGACGCCAAAGCGCTGGCCGAGGGCTATCAGTTCTTGCTGCGTGATGGTTTGCTTCATGCCGCCCATTGAGTACACCTTAACCAGCACTTCGGCGGATTTTTCGGCGGTATCAATCAGACCAAACGTTTCGTCGAGCGTAGGGCCGCTGCCGAAAACCCCGTGGAACGGCCACAGCACCAGAGAATGCTGACGCATTTCAACGGCGGTTGCCTGGCCGATTTCATCGGTACCCGGTACCATCCACGGCAGGATGCCAACGCCGTCCGGGAAGACCACCAGACACTCGGTGCTGCCTTCCCACAGCTTGCGGGTGATCAGCGCGCTGTCATTTTCCAGCACGTAGGTCAGTGCGATCAGGTTGGTCGCGTGACAGTGCATGATGACGCGGTCTTTGCCGTTGGTTAGTTTGATACGTTCACAATGCGACAGGAAATGTGCCGGCAGCTCGGATGTGGGGACGGCTTCGTGAGTCAGCCCCCACAGAATATGGTAGCCAGCACCGTCGCTATCGACTTTCACCACGCCCAGGTTGGCGGACGGATCGAGCTGTACGTTACGGAAGAATTTGCCGGAGCCCGTGACGATAAACGGCGTGTTGGCCAGCATCGGCATCGGTTGGCTCAGGGCGATATAGCGCGGTTTTGCGTGGAAGTCAGCGGCGAACGGCGCGATATCTGCTTCGTCCAGACGCAGCGTCAGGTTGCCGCCGTTGCGTTCATCCCAACCTTTTAACCACGCGTCTGAGGTGGCTTTAATCATGCCCTGGACGAACCAGGAATCGGTAATGGTCTGCATAGTCTTGTTATCCTGTGTACTTTGCTGCCCGATGGCGCTGCGCTTATCGGGCCTATAATGGCCGTTGTTTCGTAAGCCGGATAAGGCAACGCCGCTACCCGGCAATCGCATTCGATTATTTACGCTGATTCAAAATCTCTTTCTCGTAGCTGCGCACGCTCTCCAGCCACTGGCTGCCCGCTGGCGTATCGTTACGCTGGCAGTACATTTCCCACACCGCCTGCCACGGCAGGCACTTCTGCTCTTCCAGCAGCGCCAGACGGGCGGTGTAGTCGCCGGATGCTTCCAGCTGGCGCAGCTCGGCGGTTGGCTCCAGCAGCGCGCGCAGCAGGGCTTTCTTCATGTTGCGGGTACCAATAACCCACGCGGCGATGCGGTTGATGGAGGCGTCGAAGAAATCGAGGCCGATATGTACGCGGTCGAAGAGGTCATGACGGATGATTTCGCTGGCGATAGCCTGCGTTTCGTCATCCAGCAGCACCACGTGGTCGCTGTCCCAACGTACCGGACGGCTCACGTGCAGCAGCAAACGCGGCACGTACAGCATGGCGGCGGAAATTTTGTCGGAGATCACTTCCGTTGGGTGGAAGTGGCCGGCGTCAAGGCATAGCGCGGTCTGACGGCTGGTGGCATAGCCCATATAGAACTCGTTGGAGCCGACGGTGTAGCTTTCTGCGCCAATGCCGAACAGCTTGCTTTCAACGGCGTCAATATGGTGTGCCGGATCGAGCTTCTCGCTGATGACTTCATCCAGTGCGGCGGCCAGACGTTGGCGCGGTGCCAGGCGGTCAACGGTCACATCTTTCATCCCGTCAGGGATCCAGATGTTCATGACCGACGGCGTGCCCAACTGCTCACCGAAATAGGCGGAAATGCGACGGCTGGCTTTGCAATGGTCGATCCAGAACTGGCGGATTTTCGGGTCGGCGTGCGACAGCGTGAAGCCGTCAGCGCTCAGCGGATGCGAGAAGCAGGATGGGTTAAAATCGAGGCCAAGATGATGTTTTTTTGCCCACTCAACCCAGTTTTTGAAGTGTTCTGGCTTAATCTCGTCACGCGCAACTGGGGTATCAGACTCCAGATAAATAGCGTGCAGGTTCAGGCGCTTTGGTCCTGGTATCAGGCTCAACGCCTGCTCCAGATCGGCACGCAGTTCGCTGGCGTTACGCGCTTTCCCCGGATAATTGCCGGTTGCCTGAATCCCACCCGTTAAATTGCCTTCTGGGTTTTCAAAACCAGCGACATCGTCGCCCTGCCAGCAGTGCATGGATACCGGTAGGCGATCCAGCTGGCGCAAGGCCTCTTCGACGTCGATACCGACGGTGGCGTAGCGCTGTTTCGCGAGTTCCCAGGCCTGGTCAAGTTGAGTGGTCATGCGCAAAGCTCCTTTGTCTGTCGTTGTTGCTGAAACTGCGCAACGTAGCGGGCAATTTCATGGTCAGGATGTGGGGTGAACGTAGTGAGGCCGTAGTTGTGGCTCACCACCTTGCGGAAATCGTCAACGTTGGCGAGTTCGTCCAGCGTCATTAATTGGATGCCGATATTGCCAAGCGTCGAGGCCTCAATCGGGCCAGCCACAACGGTGATACCGCAGGCGTCGGCGCACAGCTGGTTCAGCAGCTGGTTCTGGCAGCCGCCGCCTACGATGTGCAGCTGGCGGAACGGTCTACCGCGCAGCTGCGCCAGTTCATTGAGCACGTCGGCATACAGCAGTGCCAGGCTGTCGAAGATGCAGCGGGCCAGCTCGGCGGCGGTAACGGGAACCGGCTGTCCCGCCTCACGGCAGGCGGCCTGGATCGCCGCGCTCATGTTCTGAGGGTTGATAAAGCGATCGTCATTCGGGTTAATCAGCCAGCGGCAGGCGGGCAGTTTTGCGGTGTCGGCAATCAGCGCCGTCAGATCGCTGACGTTTTGCTCTTTCAGCACCCGCTGCAGCAGCCATAGGCCCATGATGTTTTTCAGCACGCGGTAGCGCCCTTCGGCACCGCCTTCGTTGGTGATATTGGCGCGCTGCGCCCGCTCGCTGGTGTAGGGCGTTTTGCTCTCGAACCCCATCAGCGACCAGGTGCCGGAGGAGAGATAGGCGGCGTCATCACTGACCAACGGCGAAGCGATAACCGCGCTGGCGGTATCGTGGCTGGCAACCGCAACGACAGGAATGGCATTGCCTTGTGGGCAGATCCAGTGGCCAATGACGTTACCTGGATGCGTGGGGGTACCAAACCAGGATGCGGGTGCACCGGTCCAGTTGAGCAGGTCTTCATCCCAGCTATCGCTGTTGATGTTGACCAACTGAGTGGTGGTGGCGTTGGTGTATTCCCAGTTCATGTTGCCGGTCAGGCGATAGCTGAAATAATCCGGTATCAGCAGCGCGTGTGCGGCCTGTGATACCAGCTCCGGCTGCTGTTCAACCAGCGCCCGCAGCTGATAGAGGGTATTGAACGGCAGAAACTGGATACCGCTGCGGCGGTAAATATCGCCTTTGCCCAGCTGTTCCATCGCCATGGCCATGATGCCGTCGGTACGCTTGTCGCGGTAGGCGACCGGCAGGCCAACCCGCTGGCCAAGGTTATCGATCAGGACGTAGTCAACGCCCCAGGTATCGATGCCGATGCTGTCGATGCGGATGCCTTCCTCACATACCTTATTAAGACCGGTACGAATGTCGGCTTCCAGACCGTCGATATCCCAGGTATCAAACCCGTCCTGCTGGTGCAGGCTGTTGGTGAAGCGGTGGATTTCGCGCAGTGAAAGCGAACGCTGCCGGGCGTCGTAGCGCGCCAGCATTACGCGTCCGCTTGAGGCGCCTAAATCGACGGCCACACAATGGCGAAAAGTCATGGCAAGAGTCCTTTTGAGAGTCATTGCCGCTCAGTCTAAAAAAAGCCCATTGTCACTACCTTCTCGTTACTGACAGGCGAAATTGGGCGCTGGCAAGAAAGCAAAGATGAACGTGAGAGAGTTCACAGTTTCCTGCGATACTGCGCGTTAGCGAGGGGTGTGATGGTGACCGCATTTCCCGATCTTTCCGGCTGTTTCTTGAAAAAACGACCGGGTTTGCGCGCTTTGCTGTCAAAACGTCAAGGTCAGATGTCTCAGCGGATATTACTATCCTGATAACATTTCTCATTTGGCGGGAGTCGTTATGACCGTACTACACAGCGTGGATTTCTTCTCTTCCGGTCAGTTACCCGTTGCGATCGAACCCCGGCTTCCTCAGGCTGCATTTCCTGAGCATCATCATGATTTTAATGAGATTGTTATCGTAGAGCACGGCTCGGGTATTCATGTGTTTAATGGTCAGCCGCATACTATTTGCGGAGGCACCGTTTGCTTCGTCCGCGACTTCGATCGTCATCTGTATGAGCATACCGACAATCTGTGTCTGACCAACGTGCTGTACCGCGCGCCGGATGCTTTCCAGTTCTTGTCAGGTCTTCACAAACTGCTGCCGCAGGAACAAGACGGCCACTATCCGTCGCACTGGCGGGTCAACCAGAGCACGCTACAGCAGGTGCGGGCGATTGTCGGCCAGATGGAAGCGGTCAGCGACAGCACCGATATGATGTCGCTGGCGAATCGTGAAATTCTGTTTATGCAACTGCTGGTATTGCTGCGTAAAGGCAGCCAGGTGCAGGGGGGCGTGGATAACGATGCCCGTCTGAATCAGCTGATGGCGTGGCTGGAGGAGCACTATGCGGACGATGTGTGCTGGGAAGGGTTGGCGGAGCAATTCTCACTGTCGCTGCGTACGCTGCACCGCCAGCTGAAACACTGCACTGGCCTGACGCCACAGCGTTACCTGAACCGTCTGCGTCTGATTAAAGCCCGGCATATGCTGCGCCATAGCGATGAAAGCGTGACCGATATTGCCTATCACTGCGGTTTTGGCGACAGCAACCATTTCTCCACGCTGTTTCGCCGGGAGTTCAACTGGTCGCCGCGCGATATCCGCCAGGGGCGGGATACAATGCTTCAGTAATGCGAAGGCAGTCACCGTTTTTTGCCGCAAAACGACGAATAATAAGCGGTTGTTAGTCGTTGAGGTATTAGCGTGTCAGGCCAGCTCATTCTCCGAAAAGCCGATTTTTTTGCCAGCCCGACGCAGGCCGTGGCGGTGGCGGATCGCTATCCGCAGAACGTGTTTGCCGAGCATACGCACGAATTTTGCGAGCTGGTTTTGGTCTGGCGCGGCAATGGTCTGCATATCCTCAACGATCGCCCTTATCGGATCACCCGCGGCGATCTTTTCTATATCCGCGCCGAGGATAAACACTCCTACGCCTCAGTTAACGATCTGGTTTTACAAAACATTATTTATTGCCCAGAGCGCCTGAAGCTGAACCTGGATTGGGTTGCCCACATCCCCGGCCTGCACGGTACGCACTGGGCGCCGCACTGGCGCATTGGCAGTACCGGCATGACGCAGGCGCGGCAGATCATGACCCAACTGGAACACGAAAGCCGTAAAGATGATGCGCTGGCGAATCAGATGTCTGAGCTGCTATTTGCGCAGCTGGTGGTTTGCCTGAAGCGTTATCGCTACGCCACCGACAATCTGGCGGCCACGCAAAGTGAAGCGCTGCTCGACAAGCTGCTGACCGCGCTGGCGGGCAGCCTTAATCGCCCATTCGCGCTGGATGCCTTCTGCGAGCAGCAGGCGTGCAGCGAGCGCGCGCTGCGCCAGCAGTTCCGCAACCAGACCGGGATGACCGTCAATCATTACCTGCGTCAGCTGCGCATTTGCCACGCGCAGTATCTGTTGCAGCATACCGAACTGCTGATTGGCGAAGTGGCGATGCAGTGTGGGTTTGAGGATAGTAACTATTTCTCGGTGGTGTTCAACCGTGAGATTGGTATGACGCCGGGCCAGTGGCGGCAGCGTAGCCGGGTAGCCGCGTAACGCTATCTCCCGGCCGCGTACTGCACGGCCGGGAGGGTTGTCTTACATCACGCCCAACAGACGCGGCAGGAACAGCGTCAGCTCCGGCAGATAGGTTATCAGCAGCAGTACGCTGATTATCGCGATATAGAACGGCATCAGCGGCTTCAGCACCTCTTCCACCTTCACTTTACCTACGCTAGCCCCGACGTACAGGCCGCTACCCACCGGCGGCGTGATGGTGCCAATGGCCAGGTTGTAGATCATGATGATGCCAAAGTGCACCGGATCAACGCCCAGTTTGGTCATGATCGGTAGCAGTATCGGGGTGAAGATCAGAATGGCGGGGCCGATATCCATAAACGCACCGATGATCAGCAAGAAGACGGTAATGACCAGTAAAATCATTGCCTTGCTTTCTGAAATACCGAGAATCATCTCGCTTAGCGCGGTCGGAATATTGGTGATCGACATCGAGAAAGACATCGCTGATGAGGTCGCCAGCAGGAACATAATCACCCCGGTCATGACGACGGTTTGAATGAACACCGACGGCATATCTCTGAGCTTCAATGTCTTATAGCAAATCAGAGTCAGAAACAGGGTATAAACCACCGCTATCGCGGAGGCCTCGATGGCTGTAAAAATCCCCTTCACGATACCGCCGACGATGATGACAATCAGCAGCAGGCTAGGTATGGCCTCCAGCGTGACCTTAAGCGCCATGCCTTTTTGCAGGGTGAAAAAGACGCGGTAGTTATGACGTTTAGCCACAACCCAGGTCACCACCATACAGCCAATTCCCCACAGCACGCCAGCGACCATGCCGCCGGCAAACAGCGCCGCAATGGAGGTACCGCCGCTGGCTAAGGCATACAGAATGAAGGCGGTGGTTGGCGGTATCAGCATACCGGTTGGCGCTGAAGCGATATTGACCGCTGCGGCAAAACTACGGTTATAGCCCTCTTTGGCGCTCATCGGCACGAGTACGCCGCCGATAGACGTGGAGGCGGCGATGGCGGAACCGGAAATGGCGCCGAACATCATGTTGCCGACGATGTTGGTGTAAGACAGCGAGCCCGGCAGGCGGCCGGTAAACAGTTTGGCGAAGTTAACCAATCGAGCGGCAATGCCGCCGCTGTTCATGATGACCCCGGAAAGCACGAAGAAAGGCACCGCTAACAGCGCAAAGCTGTCCAGGCTGGAGAACATTTTCTGCGCGGTCGCGAACATCGAAATATCGAACGGCAGCACCAGCATCATCGTGCTGCATGAGGCGATGACGATACAAATCCCAATCGGCGCACCCATCGCCAGCAGGACCACAAAAACGCCGATCAGCGTTAGCGAAGCGGTAATCGGATCTATCATGTTATTTCTCCACGTGCTGCGGGGACGGTTGCGCCATAGCGCGCAGGGAATCAATGATGTTCAGCACGCTATAGATAATGATCAGCACGCCGGCAATCGGCAGCGCGTAGTAAACCTGGCCCATGGGAATGCCCAGTGCAGGTGAGATTTGCAGCATGGAGATGGCGGAAATTTTCAGGCCGCCGATGATTAAAATCCACGTAGAAAACGCCATAAAGGTCAGCTGCAGAACGATCATCCATCCGTGACGCACCTGCGCGGAGACCTTATCGACCAGAATGGTCAGGCTGATATGCTGCTGTTTACCGGCAACGTAGGCCATGCCCAGCATCGAGATCCACACTAAAGAGAAGCGCAGCAGTTCCTCGGTAATGGTGCTTGGTTGGCCAACGATATAGCGGCTAATGACCTGCCAGCATGAAACGGCAACCATCATTGCCAGCACCAGGCAGCAGACGGCTTCCAGTAGCCGATCGAGTCCTTTTCTGATTATTTCCATTTTGAGTCCTTAGGTATCAGTGTTTCGCGGCCTGGATTTTCTGATAGAGATTATCCAGCACCGGTCGGCTTTTCAGATCGGCGTAGATGGGCTGCACGGCCTGTTGGAAGGGTTTGATATCAATTTCAAAAAACTCAACGTTGAAGTCCTTCACGGCCTGCTGTTTGGTTTTTTCGATTTCAGCGTCCCAGGCGGCTTTCTCAAATTCAATGGAGGCTTTTATCGCTTCATTGACGATGCGCTGCTGTTCGGCGGTGAGTTTTTCCAGCGTGAGCGAACTCATCAGCAGAATGTCGGGAATGCGGGTATGCATGTCGTAGGTGTAAAAACGGGCAACTTCACCGTGACGTGCGATGGTCAGGGCAAATTCGTTGTTTTCAGCGCCGTCCAGAATGCCTTGTTGCAGCGAGGTATAGACTTCGGCCTGGCCCATGGCAATAGGCGATGCGCCCAGCAGTTTCAGCGTACGGATGGCGGTGTCGCTCTGCATGACGCGGATTTTTTTGCCTTTCAGATCGTCAATGCTGCGTACCGGCGCTTTACTCATGTAGAAGTTACGGGCCCCCGAGTCGTACCAGCCTATACCGATAAAGCCCTGTGCCTGGGTTGATTGATAAACCGGCGTCATAACGTCCGGGTTATCCATCACTTTGTAGTATTCATCGCGGTCGGCGAAGAGATAGGGAAGGGAGAACACGCCGTACATTGGCGAGAAGCTTTCCATCAGTCCGGATGAGACTTTGGTGATGTCCACGACGCCGACCTGGGTCAGCTCAACCAGCTCGCGCTCACCTCCCAACTGGCCGTCCGGGAAATACATCACCTTGATATCGCCGTGCGTTTTCTCCTCGATCTGGTCACCCAGGAATCGCAGCGCATCTTTCACCGGCTGGCTGTTCTCGGCATAAGCGAGGCGGAGTACCGTCCCGGCATGCGAAAATCCAGACAGCGAAAGGCAGCACAACAGAAGTATTTTGACTGTCCGTAGTAATTTCATATTGCCCTCAACGTTTGATAGTTCCGGGGCGAAATTACCTGTTAAAAACGTGAAAGACCTTGTGGTTATTGCCAGCGTCTGGCTTCAGGTGGCAATAACGACGTAGTTATATTGGGCGAGGTCAAAGTGTGAAATTTTCAGAATTCATCAAGATGATTAACCGAAAGCACACAGAATATCAGGAACATAACAATTCGTTATATCCATATAAAAACTACGGCATTGATAATCATTTTCAATATCATTTAATTAACTATAATGAACCAACTGATTACGCGGCGTTTACAGGTTTGCCGCCCGACAATAATGGAGATGATTATGAGCTATACCCTGCCATCACTGCCTTATGCGTACGATGCCCTGGAACCGCACTTCGACAAACAGACGATGGAAATCCATCACAGCAAGCACCACCAGGCCTACGTGAACAACGCTAATGCAGCGCTGGAAAGCCTGCCGGAGTTCGCTTCTCTGTCTGCAGAAGAGCTGATCACCAAACTGGATCAGCTGCCGGCCGACAAGAAAACCGTTCTGCGTAACAACGCTGGCGGCCACGCGAACCACAGCTTCTTCTGGAAAGGCCTGAAAAAAGGCACCACCCTGCAGGGTGATCTGAAAGCGGCTATCGAGCGCGATTTCGGTTCCGTTGACAACTTCAAAGCTGAATTTGAAAAAGCAGCAGCGACCCGTTTCGGCTCCGGCTGGGCGTGGCTGGTGCTGAAAGGCGACAAACTGGCCGTGGTTTCTACCGCTAACCAGGATTCCCCGCTGATGGGTGAAGCCGTTTCTGGCGCTTCCGGCTTCCCTATCGTGGGTCTGGACGTGTGGGAACACGCTTACTACCTGAAATTCCAGAACCGCCGCCCGGACTACATCAAAGAGTTCTGGAACGTGGTGAACTGGGACGAAGCATCAGCGCGTTTCGCCGCTAAAAAATAATTTGCATTGCACGTCCTGAGAAGCGAGTCTGATGACTCGCTTTTTTTGTATCCGCCTAAGGAGCAGCAGATGCATTATCCGGTTGACGTGTTTATTGGCAAAATCCGTGATTATGACGGTAGCCCTCCCAGCGCGATTGCCAAAGTACAGATTGACGGTGAGCTGGAGCTGACCGAGCGGGGACTGCTCGGCGATGAACAGGCCGAGAAAAAAATCCACGGTGGGCCCGATCGCGCGCTGTGCCAGTACCCCCGCGAACATTACGAAACGCTGATTCGTGAATTTCCTGAACAGGCCGCTCTGTTTTGCCCCCCTGCATTTGGTGAAAACCTGTCGACGGAAGGAATGACCGAGCACAACGTGTTTATCGGTGATATTTACCGCTGGGGCGAGACGTTAATTCAGGTCACTCAGCCGCGCTCGCCGTGCTTCAAACTTAATTTCCACTTTGCGATTAGCGACATGGCTTCCCTGATGCAGAACAGCGGTCAGGTGGGGTGGCTGTATCGGGTCATCGCACCAGGCAAAGTCTCCAGCGATGCGCCGCTGGAGCTGGTATCGCGGTTAAGCGATATTTCGGTGTATGAAGCCGCCGCTATTGCCTGGCATATGCCGTTTGATGACGACCAGTATCACCGCCTGCTGAGCGCCGCCGGGCTGTCGGCAAGCTGGAGCAGAATGATGCAAAAACGTCGGCTGAGCGGCAAAATTGAAGATAACCGCAGAAGATTGTGGGGGAAGGCCGAATAAGCCTAGCGCCATCGGGCCGTCAGGTGCACATTGTCCGATGACGGCTTCGCCTCTTTCAGCTTACAAAAAAATCGGCCTGCATAAGCAGGCCGATTGTCTTTTACGTTCGCTTGTAGAGCGGGAGCCACAGCGTCAGGCGTAATCCGCCGAGCGGGCTGTCATCAGCCTTAACCCAGCCTCGGTGCTGCTGCATAGCGCTTTCCACAATCGCCAGCCCCAGTCCCGTGCCGCCGGATTCGCGGTCACGTGCTTCATCGGTACGGTAGAACGGGCGGAAAATCTGCTCACGGTCTTCCGGGCTAACGCCCGGGCCGTCATCGTCCACGTGAACGGTGACGCCGTCTTTATCGACCGAGAAGCTGACGGCAATTTTGGTGTGCGAGTAGCGCAGCGCGTTACGAACGATGTTCTCCAGCGCGCTCTCCAGCGCATTTGGGTTGCCGTACAGCGGCCACGGGCCCGGCGGGTAATCGACGCTAAATGATTTGCCCATTTGCTCGGCTTCAAATGCGGCGTTGTCCAGCACCTCGCCCCACAGCTGATTTGCCTTCAGCGTTTCGCTGACCAGCGCGCTTTTCTGCTGATTGCGCGACATAACTAACATGTCGTTAATCATGCTATCCAGACGCTGTGCTTCCGTTTCGATACGCTCCAGCTCCTTGCTTTCGCCGCTACGGCGACGCAGCAGCGCGGTGCCCAGCTGCAGGCGCGTTAACGGCGTACGCAACTCGTGGGATATATCGGAAAGCAAACGCTGCTGGGACGTCATCATCCGCTCCAGCGCCATTACCATCTGGTTAAAGCTGGCGCCCGCCGCCAGAAACTCTTGCGGCCCCGACTCCAGCTCAGGATGCTGTCGCAGGTTGCCCTGGGCGACTTCATCCGCAGCATTTTTTAGCTTACGCGCCGGTTTTGCCAGGCTCCACGCCAGCCACAGCAGCAGCGGCGCGCTGACCAGCATGGTGACGATAAGCAGCAGCAGCGGCCGGTCGAACAGCAGGTTGATAAAATCAGACTGCGAGCTGCTGGCCGGACGGATCAGGTATAACTGATAGTTATCCTCACCGTCACGAATCGAAAATGGCCCGACTAACTCAACGCGACCGTATTTTTTCTTCTGCGGATGGTCGGCGTTGTCCGACTGCCCGATGAAGTTACGGATAATCTGCATTTCGTTACGTTCTGCGCCAATCACTCGGCCTTCGCTGGTCACCAGCAGCAAACGCTGGCCCGGCGGTGCCCATTTATCAATTGCGCGGAACAGCCGACGCCACCACATCAAATCGTTGGGGGGATCGTTGGCCAGCTCTTCTTCAACGTGCTGCTCAATCATGATGCCCTGGCGCTGCTCGCTGTCGAGCAGCTCCGTCATCTGGCGCGAATCGAGCTTGGGTAACATCAAAACCAACATCAACACCAGCGCCAGGGTTAACCAGAAGATGGCGAAGATGCGGGCGGTTAAACTTCCTATCATGAAGCGGAGACCATCAGATAACCGCGACCACGCAGGGTTTTAAACCACGGATGACCGTCTTTACGCTCCGGCAACTTCCGGCGCAGGTTGGAAATATGCATGTCGATCGCGCGATCGAACGGCGTTAAGCGTTTCCCCAGCACTTCCTGGCTTAAATGTTCGCGCGAGACAACCTGGCCGAGGTGCTGCGCCAGCAGATAAAGCAGGGTGAACTCAGTGCCGGTCAGCTCCAGTGTTTGGCCATCAAAACTGGCTTCCTGGCGACCCGGGTTGAGGCTCAGCGCATCGACTTCAACGGTCGGCGAACTGGCGTCGCTACTTTGCTGCTGTTCGCTCCAGTGTGAACGGCGCAAAATAGCGCGGATACGAGCGACCAGTTCACGATCGTTAAACGGCTTAGGTAAATAGTCATCTGCGCCCAGTTCGAGGCCCAGAACGCGATCCAGCTCGCTTCCGCGGGCGGTCAACATAATGACGGGAGTCTGGTGTGTTTGTCGCAATTCTTTCAGCGTGTCGATACCGTTCTTTTTCGGCATCATCACGTCGAGTAAAAGTAGGTCGATGCTGTCATCAAGAAGCGCAAGCGCCTGCTCGCCATCATGGGCAACCAGTACGTTAAAACCTTCCATATCAAGCAGTTCCTTAAGTAAGGAAGTCAGCTCTCGGTCATCATCAACTAATAAAATTTTATTCATATTTTCATCCCTCCGAGGCAGAAATTACGTCATCAGAGCCAGCTAATCCATGACTTTACGTTGTTTTACACCCCCTGACGCATGTTTTCAGCCTGAATCGTAAACTGTCTCTCGTTGAATCGCGACACAAAAGTTTTTGGGAGCATGTGATGCGCAATGTTATCGCTGCCGTCATGGCCTCAACGCTGGCATTCAGTGCACTAAGCCAGGCCGATGAAGTCGTCACCAGCGTTAACTGGCACCCGGCGGAAAATAACCCGCTGAGAAACGGCCAGGGCCATATGTTCGACGGTATTAGTTTAACCGAACATCAACGTCAACAGATGCGCGATCTGATGCAACGGGCACGACACGATCGTCCACCTGTTAATGTTAGCGAAATGGAGACAATGCATCGCCTTGTCACCGCAGAAAAATTTGATGAAGCCGCTGTGCGCGCCCAGGCCGAGAAAATGGCCGAGGAGCAGGTGAACCGCCAGGTTGAAATGGCAAAGGTTCGCAATCAGATGTACCGCTTGCTTACGCCAGAGCAGCAAGCGGCTTTAAATGAGAATCACCAGCAGCGAATGGAGCAGCTGCGTGACGTTGCACGGATGCAACAAGATTCGAATGTGAATCTGTTTAGTAGCAATACCCGTAGCAACCAGTAACAAACCCTGTTTTTCCTTGCCATAGACACCATCCCTGTCTTCCCCCTCATGATGAGGGGGTTTTTTTTGTCCTGAATTTGTCACATCACGGCGCTTAAACATTCCGCTATACTACGCAGATCTGAAGTCAGGAGTGTTTATGAATCAATCTTATGGCCGATTGGTCAGCCGCGCGGCAATTGCGGCAACGGTGATGGCCTCACTGTTACTGGTGATTAAAATTTTTGCATGGTGGCTGACCGGCTCTGTGAGTATTCTGGCTGCGCTGGTGGACTCGCTGGTGGATATCGCCGCTTCGCTGACTAACCTGCTGGTGGTGCGCTATTCGCTGCAGCCGGCCGATGAAGAGCACACATTTGGTCACGGCAAAGCGGAATCGCTGGCAGCGCTGGCGCAAAGTATGTTTATTTCCGGTTCAGCGTTGTTCCTGTTCCTGACCGGTATTGAGCATCTGGCGCGGCCGACACCCATGAGCCAGCCTGGTATTGGCGTGATTGTGACGGTGATTGCGCTCATTAGCACCCTGATTCTGGTCACGTTTCAGCGCTGGGTGGTGCGAAGAACGCAAAGTCAGGCCGTGCGGGCAGATATGCTCCACTATCAGTCTGATGTTATGATGAACGGCGCCATTCTGATTGCGCTTGGCCTTTCCTGGTACGGCTGGCATCGTGCCGATGCGCTGTTTGCATTAGGAATTGGCATCTATATTCTATATAGCGCGTTGCGCATGGGGTATGAAGCGGTTCAGTCGCTGCTGGATCGCGCGTTGCCCGATGAGGAACGTCAGGAAATTATCGACATCGTGACCGCCTGGCCTGGCGTGAGCGGTGCTCACGATCTCCGTACGCGGCAGTCAGGGCCGACCCGCTTTATTCAAATCCATCTGGAAATGGAAGATAACCTGCCGCTGGTTCAGGCGCATTATGTTGCTGACCAGGTGGAGCAGGCGATTTTGCAGCGTTTTCCCGGTTCCGACGTGATTATTCACCAGGACCCATGCTCTGTCGTGCCACAGGGCAGCAGCATTTGAACTTTCGTAGTGGTTGTACAAAGTGTGAGCTAAATCGGCATTATTTGTATAAATAACCGCCGGTTAGCCTGACCTGAATCAATTCAGCAAGAAGCGCTTGATATACTATCTCTAGATAGCGTCGTTCTCTCCCCCCTACATCGGGAGCGCTTCGGGCAGAAGAATTAATTATTAGCATTCCTAAGTTCAGAGGTAGTCATGATTAAGAAAATCGGTGTGTTGACAAGTGGCGGTGATGCGCCAGGCATGAACGCCGCCATTCGCGGCGTTGTGCGCGCAGCGTTGACGGAAGGCCTGGAAGTGATGGGCGTCTACGACGGTTACCTGGGCCTGTATGAAGATCGTATGGTTCCGCTTGACCGTTACAGCGTGTCCGACATGATCAACCGCGGTGGCACCTTCCTGGGCTCCGCACGTTTCCCGGAATTCCGCGACGAAAACGTCCGTAACGTGGCTATTGAAAACCTGAAAAACCGCGGTATTGATGCGCTGGTTGTGATCGGCGGCGACGGCTCCTACATGGGCGCCATGCGTCTGACCGAAATGGGCTTCCCGTGCATCGGTCTGCCGGGCACCATCGATAACGACATCAAAGGCACCGACTACACCATCGGCTTCTTCACCGCGCTGAGCACCGTGGTAGAAGCGATTGACCGCCTGCGCGACACCTCTTCTTCTCACCAGCGTATTTCCGTGGTTGAAGTCATGGGCCGCTACTGCGGCGATCTGACCCTGGCGGCAGCGATTGCTGGCGGCTGTGAGTTTATCGTCGTGCCGGAAATCGAATTTAAGCGTGACGATCTGGTTGCGGAAATCAAAGCGGGCATCGCGAAAGGTAAAAAACACGCGATCGTGGCTATTACCGAGCACATGTGCGACGTTGACGAGCTGGCCCACTTTATCGAAGCGGAAACCGGCCGTGAAACCCGCGCCACCGTACTGGGCCACATTCAGCGCGGCGGTTCCCCGGTGCCTTACGACCGCATCCTGGCGTCCCGTATGGGCGCGTACGCGATTGAACTGCTGCAGCAGGGCTACGGCGGCCGCTGCGTCGGTATTCAGAACGAAAAACTGGTTCACCACGACATCATCGACGCGATTGAAAACATGAAGCGTCCGTTCAAAGGTGACTGGCTGGAATGCGCTAAACAGCTGTACTAATTGACGCTGTAAAAATAGCGGATAAAAAAAAAGCCTTCTCGTTGAGAAGGCTTTTTTGTTGGCAGGGGTTATTCAATATCCAGCGCATCTTCCGACAGAATAATACCGGTATTGTCAGCATACAGATGATCGCCGGAGAAGAAGGTTACCCCGCCGAAATTGACGCGTACGTCGCTTTCGCCGATGCCTTCACCCGCCGCTCCAACCGGAATGGCTGCAATGGCCTGGATGCCGATGTCCAGCTCTTCCAGATCGTCAACCTGGCGCACCGCGCCGTAGACCACAATACCTTCCCACTCGTTTTGCGTGGCCAGACGGGCAAGGTCGGCGTCGATCAGCGCGCGACGGACTGAACCGCCGCCGTCGACCAGCAGAATGCGGCCACGGCCGTTCTGTTCGAGCAGATCGTACAGCAACCCGTTATCCTCGAAACATTTTACGGTGATGATTTGCCCACCGAACGACAACCGTCCGCCAAAGTTAGAGAACAGGGGTTCTACTACGTTGACATCTTCCTGGTAGATGTCGCAAAGCTCGGAAGTATCGTATTTCATAGGATTAACGCTCAGTTGCTGCGAGTGATTTTAGTATATCGCGCTCTATGCATTGTTGGCAAAATCATCAATTGTTAATTGATATTTGTCAGTTAAGCCAGCGTCTTGCTGAGCACAATACCGATAACGAACAGCAGGTTAGTCAGCAGCGCGCCTTTGACCGTCCGCTCAAGCATCGGCGGCATTGCCTGCGGTGAGCGTTCGCGCAGCACGTAGCGGGCCTGCTTCACCAGCAGCGGGGTGCTGAGAATAAACAGCCAGCCCCACGGACTGTGCAGTGACAGCAGGTTAAACAGTGCCAGGCAAACCAGCGTCCCCATCAGCAGACAAACGTGGTAGCGGCGGGCGTTAACCGGCCCTAAGCGCACCGCCAGGGTGTTTTTGCCGTTTTCACGGTCGCTGTCGATATCGCGCAGGTTGTTGATATTGAGCACTGCTGTCGCCAGCAGGCCGCAGGCGGTGGCCGGCAGGATAATCGCGCTGCTCAGGCTATGCGTTTGTAAATACCAGCTGCCAATTACGCTCAGCCAGCCGAAGAAGATCAGCACTGAAACGTCGCCGAGGCCAATGTAGCCGTACGGACGCGTGCCGACGGTGTAGGTGATGGCGGCGATAATCGCCAGCAGACCCAGCACGAGGAAGCCAATGAAATCGCCGGGAGTCTGCGACGCACTAAACAGCAGGGCAAGGCCGGAAACGCAGATCAGGCCGACGGTGACGATCAACGCGCGCTTCATCTGCGCCTGGGTAATCACCCCTTTTTGCATCCCGCGCAGTGGCCCGATGCGGTCCGGCTTGTCGCTGCCTTTGACCGCATCGCCGTAGTCGTTGGCGAGGTTAGAAAGAATTTGCAGCAGGCTGGCGGTAATCAGCGCCAGTACGGCGACGATGGCGTCAAAGTGGCCCTGCCACCAGGCGAGTGCGGTACCGACGATAATCGCCGCGCAGGCCAGCGGTAAGGTTTTAGGGCGCAGGCTTTCCAGCCAGGCCTGGGTGCGGCTCACAGGTGTATTTGTCATTAGTAATCAGCCAATAAAAATGGGGCTTTTCAGCCCCATCAATTAAAGATGAAAATGCAGTGACCGCGATTATAGGATAAAACGGCTCAGATCTTCATCTGCGACTAATGCATCCAGATGTTTGCTCACGTATTCCGCATCAATTGTGATGCTCTGGCCGTTGAGGTCGCTGGCGTCATAGGAGATATCTTCCATCAGACGCTCCAGAACGGTATGCAGACGACGCGCACCGATGTTTTCGGTGGTTTCGTTCACCTGCCACGCCGCTTCGGCAATGCGTTTGATACCGGATTCGGTGAACTCGATATTCACGCCTTCGGTTGCCATCAGCGCTTTGTACTGTACGGTAACCGACGCGTTTGGTTCGGTCAGGATACGTTCGAAGTCGCTGGTGGTCAGCGCCTGCAGCTCAACGCGAATCGGCAGACGGCCCTGCAGCTCCGGAATCAGATCGGACGGCTTCGCCACCTGGAATGCACCGGAAGCAATAAACAGAATGTGGTCGGTTTTGACCATACCGTGTTTGGTGGAGACGGTGCAGCCTTCGACCAGCGGCAGCAGATCGCGCTGTACGCCTTCGCGAGATACGTCCGGGCCGGATGATTCGCCGCGCTTACAGATTTTATCGATCTCATCGATAAACACGATACCGTGCTGCTCAACCGCATCAATTGCGTCTTGCTTCAGCTCTTCTGGATTCACCAGCTTCGCCGCTTCTTCTTCAATCAGGAGCTTCATCGCATCTTTGATTTTCAGCTTACGCGGTTTCTGCTTCTGGCCGCCCAGGTTCTGGAACATAGACTGCAGCTGGCTGGTCATCTCTTCCATGCCCGGAGGTGCCATGATTTCTACGCCCATCGGCGCGGCGGCGAGATCGATTTCAATCTCTTTGTCGTCCAGCTGGCCTTCGCGCAGCTTTTTACGGAACGCCTGGCGTGCGGCAGAAGGTTCAGACGGCTGTTCAGCCTGGCCCCAGTTGTTTTTGGCCGGTGGGATCAGCGCGTCGAGAATGCGCTCTTCGGCCATTTCTTCGGCACGGTAGCGGTTTTTCTCGATGGACTGAACGCGCACCATCTTGATCGCTGAGTCGGTCAGATCGCGGATGATGGAGTCCACTTCTTTACCGACATAGCCCACTTCGGTGAACTTGGTCGCTTCAACTTTGATGAACGGCGCGTTGGCGAGCTTCGCCAGGCGACGGGCAATTTCGGTTTTACCAACGCCGGTCGGGCCAATCATCAGAATGTTTTTCGGCGTAACTTCGTGGCGCAGCTCTTCATCAAGCTGCATACGGCGCCAGCGGTTACGTAAGGCGATAGCCACGGAACGCTTTGCTGCGTCCTGGCCGATGATGTGTTTGTCCAGTTCGCTGACAATTTCGCGTGGGGTCATTTCAGACATGGGAGATCCTTACGCCTTAGACGGTAATTCTTCAATGGTATGGAAATGGTTGGTGTAAATGCAGATATCGCCTGCAATATCCAACGCTTTTTCAGCAATTTCACGGGCGCCAAGCTCGGTATTTTCCAGCAGCGCACGGGCCGCGGCCTGGGCATACGGGCCGCCGGAGCCGATAGCAATCAGGTCATTTTCTGGCTGCACGACGTCACCGTTGCCGGTGATGATGAGAGAGGCGGTTTCGTCCGCGACCGCCAGCAGGGCTTCCAGCTTGCGTAGCATCCGGTCGGTACGCCAGTCTTTCGCCAGCTCAACGGCGGCTTTGACCAGATGGCCCTGGTGCATTTCCAGTTTACGTTCAAACAGTTCAAACAGCGTGAAGGCGTCCGCAGTGCCGCCTGCAAAGCCAGCGATCACTTTGTCGTTGTACAGACGGCGAACTTTTTTCACGTTGCCTTTCATGACGGTATTGCCCAGCGTGGCCTGGCCATCACCGGCGATTACGACGTGGCCGTTACGGCGAACACTTACTATTGTTGTCACGAGCAGACCCCTTCTTACAAATACGGATGTAGGGGCCCCGTACCGCGTACGGGGCAGAATGTAAGTATAAATGGGGGGGTTTTTAGGGGTTTCAACCCCCGGTAGCGAGCCTAATGCAGTTTCCGTGACCGGCCATCTTCAGACGGGCGATGGTGCTGTCGGCGTTATCCTTACCTTTGACCGGCCCGATGACCACGCGATTCCAGCCGTTGTTGGTGGTGATCTTCGAGTCAAATCCTTCAAACGCCAGCTGGGCACGGACGGTTTCCGCCTGTTCCGCGCCTTTAAACGAACCGCACTGGACCATCCAGCGACGTTCGTCTTTTTTCTCGCTCGCTTTTGGCGGCGTGGTGTCATGCGTCACCGGCGCGGCGGCCTGCGTTTTAGGCTGTGATGTCGTATGCGCTGGCGTTTGCAGCAGATCCTGATACGGCGAGTTGGATGCGACCGCTTTTGGCTGCTGCGTTTGCGTTTGACGCGGCTGCTGCACCGGCTGCGTCGCGCGAGTTTGCGTCTGCGGCGCCTGGACCGGCTGCGTTTGCGTCCACTGTTGCTGTTGTTGCTGCTGAACCTGCTGCTGAGCAAGGCGCTGACGCTGTAGCGTTTGCTGGCGTTGGGCTGGCGTTTGCTCGTTCCACGGTACTTCGGTCAGCTGCGTTGGCTGTTGGCGCATATCCGCCTGCATCTGGGCCAGCAGCTGGCGCTGTTCGTCGGTCAGCTGATTAGGGTTAATCACTTCCCCGCCCGCGGACGGTTCCGTTGGCGCACGCACGCCTGGCTGGCGGCTTTCCAGCTCTTTGATATAGCGCCAGCGCTCTTCCGGCTTCGGCGGCAGGCCGTTACCGGTCATCTGGCGGCTTTGCAGAGATTCCGAGTCTTCTTTTTTATGGTGCGTGATGAAGTACAAACCGCCGATAAAAGCGACCACTACCGCAGCAGCAATCGCCACCATGGCAGGAGAGACTGCCGGAAAGTTACTCTGCTTTTTCCGTGTATTCCGTGAAGCGCTGTTCTTGCGCCGCGAAGGTGCCTGCTGGCCCCGGCGTACATAGTCTCGTTGTGCCACTATCGTTTCGCTGTCTTTTTCCGTTAGTTAGCCCGACATGTTACTTAAGCGGCGGGGCTTTGACCAGACAAGCAAGTCCTAAAGGACCCCGCTTTACATCATATTTTACTTGTACTGCCGCGAACGATCAGTTCACAGTCAAGAAGACGCGAACCGCTATCAACAAACTTCCCGCTCAGCTGGTTTAACAGCAGCAGCATGGCTTCTCGGCCGATATCAAAGCGCGGCTGAGAGACGGTGGTTAACGGCGGATCGCAGAACTCGGCCAGCGAGATGTTATCGAAGCCGATGATGGACAGATCGTCGGGTATTTTAAGGCCCCGGCGTTTAGCAAACGAGAGCGCGCCCAGCGCCATAATGTCGCTGTGGCAGAACACTGCGGTCGGTGGCTGCGGCAGCGCCAGCAGCTGTTCCAGCGCGCTGGCACCCGCTTCATAGGTAAAGTTGCCGCGGGCAATGTAGTGGGGATCGACGGTAATACCGCAGCGGCGCAGCGCCTGAACGTAGCCCTGAAGACGGTAGTGGCACAGCGGCATTTCTTCCGGCCCGGCGATGCAGCCAATGCGCTGATGACCCAGCTCGTGCAGATAGTTAACGGCGTTAAAGGCGGCAGTGAGGTTGTCGATGTGTACGGTCGGCAGGCCCAGTTCTGGCGCAAATTCGTTGGCCATGACCATCGGCGGCAGGTTGCGCTGCTCTTCGATACTGGCATCGAACGGCAGACGCGAGCCGAGCAGCAGCATGCCGTCAATCTGCTTGGTGATGATTAAATCGATGAAGGTTTTTTCCTGCTGATTCTGATGAGCACAGTCGCCAATCAGCACCAGATAGCCCTGCGCCGCTGCGGTGACCTCGATCCCGCGGATCACTTCGCTAAAGAAGGGATCGCAAATATCCGGGACAATCACCAGGATGGTGCGTGACTCGTTGCGCTTCATGTTACGCCCCTGCATTTGCGGGAGATACCCCACCTCCAGCGCCGCCTGCTCGACGCGATTACGCGTTGCCTGCGAGACCTTCTCTGGGTTCATCAATGCACGGGATACGGTTGCCGTAGAGACATTCGCCTGCAGGGCAACATCTTTCATGGTTGCGGCAACAACCGGTTTTTTAGCCTTCACCTGATTCTCTCCTCACTCACTGGCGCAGGCACGTCCTTTGTGACCTGACATCTGACACACTTTTATCAGATAGTTAGGGAGATCTGTTACAGAATTTTCATCAAAAGTGTGATGATTGTTTGATTCCACGATCCCGCTCGCAACTCTGAATTAACCTTCTATCGGGTCAACGTCGAGAACCCACTTCACTTTGCGGGATTCCGGGAGCGTATTGATGAGCGCCAGCGTACCGGTGACGATATGCTGCAAACGCACGCGCGACGGATGCTGAAGCAGGATTTGCCAGCGATAGCGGCCGCCGCGCTTGGGCGCCAGCGACGGAACCGGGCCCAGCACCCATAGCTTGTCGTCCGCCAGCGGGCTGGCCTGAATCAGATTACGCAGCTGCTGTAGGAAAATGGGGGCCTGCTGGTTGTTATGGTCTTCCGCGCGGATCAGGACATGGCTGGTATACGGCGGCAGCTGCATGGTCTGGCGTTCGGCCAGCGCCTGTTCGGCAAAGGCGTTATAGCCTTTATAGAGCAGCGTTTGCAGCAGTGGGTGATCCGGATGGTGGGTTTGCAGCACCACCTCTCCCTGTTTACCCGCGCGTCCGGCGCGGCCGGAGACCTGGGTATACAGCTGGGCAAAGCGTTCCGCAGAGCGGAAGTCGGCAGAGAAAAGCGCGCCGTCGACGTCCAGCAGGGCAACCAGCGTCACGTCCGGGAAATGGTGGCCCTTTGCCAGCATCTGCGTGCCGATCAGAATACGTGCGCCGCCGCGATGCACTTCCGCCAGGTGCTGCTCCAGCGCGCCTTTGCGGCTGGTGGTGTCGCGGTCAATGCGCGACAGCGGGACGCCGGGGAACATAGGCGCCAGAGCCTGTTCAAGCTGTTCCGTTCCCAGCCCCACGGGCACCAGGTGCGTTGAACCACAGGAAGGGCACTGGCGCGGAATGGGCCGCTGGCTGTCGCAGTGGTGGCAGCGCAGGTGATGCTGTGCCTGGTGCAGCGTATAGTAGCTATCGCAGCGCGGGCACTCGGCAATCCAGCCGCAGTCGTGGCACAGCAGCGTCGGGGCAAAGCCTCGGCGGTTAAGAAATAAAATGACCTGATTATCGGCCTGCAAATGCTGGCGCATACGGTTAATCAGCGCGGGCGAAAGCCCGGCCTGAAGGTGCTGGCCTTTCAGATCGAGCACGTGCTGCGTTGCCGGGCGCGCGTTACCCGCGCGGCGGGTTAAGCGCAGCAGGCGATATTTGTGCTGGCGGACGTTGAGCAGCGTTTCTAATGCGGGGGTTGCCGAGCCAAGGATGATAGGAATTTGTTCGCTGTGCGCGCGCCACACGGCCAGATCGCGGGCATGGTATCGCCAGCCTTCCTGTTGTTTGTAGGAACTGTCGTGTTCTTCATCAATGACAATCACGCCGAGGTTTTTAAACGGCGTAAACAGCGATGAGCGAGTGCCAATGACGATAGCTGCTTCGCCGCTTCTGGCCTTCAGCCAGGCGGCGAGACGTTCGCTATCGTTAAGCGCTGAATGCAGCACTTCTACCGGGGCGTTAAAGCGTTCGCGAAAGCGCGCAATGGTCTGCGGCGTCAGGCCGATTTCCGGCACCATCACCAGCGCCTGCTTGCCTTTGGCGAGCACGTTTTCGAGCACGCTGAGATAGACTTCCGTTTTGCCTGAGCCGGTCACCCCTTCCAGCAGCCATGCTGAAAACTCGTCAGACGCGCTGTGGATTGCGCCCACGGCGGTCGCCTGTTCGGTATTCAAACGCAGGCGCTCACCCGGCACCGAGTAGGTTGCGCGCCAGTCGACCGTTTCCGGCGCCAGGCTACCCAGCTCGCACAGGCCTTTGGTGCGCAGCGCCTGCATGGCGCTTTCATTAAATTCCAGCTCCGCTACCTGATGACGCCATATTTTCCCCTGACGTAGCGCGGCCAGCGCCTGCTGCTGTTTCGGCGATCGCTTCAGGCTATTGATGTCGACCGCCTGCCCCTGTTCGGTGGCAAACCAGAACCACTGCGGCGTGGCGCTGGCGGGTTTCCCCTGGCGTAGCATAATCGGCAGGGCGTGGAACAGGACGTCGCCAATCGGATGATGGTAGTACTCCGCTGCCCACAGCAGCAGACGCCAGACGGAGTGGGAGAATACCGATTCGCCGTCCAGCACGTCGAGCACCGCTTTGAGCTCATCGCGCGGCAGCTCGCTGCTTTCGTTGACGGAGACCACGATGCCGACGCGCTCCTGTTTGCCGAACGGCACGCGTACGCGGCAGCCCGCTTTGGCGCTGAGGGAATCAGGCAGCAGGTAGTCGAACGTACGGGGCAGCGGAACAGGCAGGGCGACGTGGGCAACGGGCATAATTTCTTCCTGACTTGAAATCTGGCGAGACAGTATACACATTGTGGTAAGGGAGCGCGGATCAGTTTGCATCTGCTGGTCAAATTCTGTATGATTCGCCGCCTTTGATGCATTTTGGCATCAGGAAACTTACTATCAACATCGCGTGGTGTCTGGCGTTAGGGCTGGAAGAGCGACGCGGCCTTAACCGAGGTTTTCCCATGAAAAAAGATATTCACCCGAAATACGAAGAAGTTACTGCTACCTGTTCTTGCGGTAACGTGATGAAAATCCG
Source organism: Kluyvera genomosp. 2 (assembly GCF_036759865.1). NCBI lineage: Bacteria > Pseudomonadati > Pseudomonadota > Gammaproteobacteria > Enterobacterales > Enterobacteriaceae > Kluyvera > Kluyvera genomosp. 2. Next base: position 44,709 of record NZ_JAPKIA010000021.1, on the reverse strand, counting down.
CTCTACCGTCGGTCACGATCTGAACCTGGACGTGTGCGGTAAATGCCACCCGTTCTATACTGGCAAGCAGCGTGATGTTGCTACCGGTGGCCGTGTTGACCGCTTCAACAAGCGTTTCAGCATCCCAGGCAGCAAGTAAGTTGCCAAGCGAAAAAAGCGCCTTAGGGCGCTTTTTTTGTGCCTCGCGATCGCCCGGCGTGACAGTTATTCTTCCTCGATTTTAAATCAAAACCGTGAATAGATATTTTAAAGAATAAGGTAAATCAATACCGCATTCGATATTCATCCCTCGAAAAATATTCGTGGCCTGATGAAATATATTTTTAATATGATAAATCGTATCTAATATAGGTGCGGGTAATTGTTTTTGTTGGTGATCTTCATCTTATTTACTCTGTCTTTTTTGCCATTTTTAAATTTCTGATGGCAATAATAAAAAGGTGTTTCTATCAATTACAAAATAAACTCTCAGCGTAACAGTATGGAATACGAAACAGCCTTTTATACTCCGCTTTAATTAGTAGGGATTATGGGACTGATTGCTGATATTTTTAAGAGTAATTATTATGAAAACAAAATACGCCTTCTTACTTCTGCCTTTATTATGTGGCGCGGCCCATGCGGGATATGTCGACTATCGTCATGAATACTACGATGATGGTCGTAACTACGACCGTGTGTACATGTCGAATCGCTTTGCTACCGGCTTTGGTGTCGCGGTAGAAGCGGTGTCGCGCTCTGATGATAAAGAATCAAATCATGCGCTGAACAATATGGAATCGAACAGCGCTGAATATACAGCAAGCTATCAGTTCGAGTGGCAAGGCTTTATCTGGCAGCCGGGTATCGCTGTGGAGATGGGTGATGATATGGCGATTTATAAGCCGTATATTCGCGTACAGTATAATATTAACGATAACTGGTGGACCGCATTCCGCTATCGTACCGAATATGCTCGTCGCAATGGTGATGGCCGTGACGATCGCACCGTTTATCGCCCGGAAGCCTGGCTGGGGTATAATATAAACAACTGGATGTTCGAACTTAACGGGATTTATAAGGTGGCCGACAGCGAGAATCTCTATAATAACGGTAAAGACGATTACGAATACAACTTCCGCGTAGCGTACAATATTAATTCGTGGATCCCATTCTTCGAGGTGGGTAACGTCTCTTCTGGTTATAACACCACCACCACTGACGATCGCCAGACGCGCTATCGTATAGGTCTGGGTTATAACTTCTGACCCTCTGCGGATGACGTAGGGATGATGTTATTTTGTGCTAAAAATTTTGTGATCTAAATCACATAAAAGTTGCGATGTCATCGAAAGACGCTTACTATTTGTCCATCAAATGACCGCAATAACTTTATGGGTAAAGGTGTGATTATGCTGACTGCAATGAAAAACGTGTTTGTATCTTACCTGATCTCTCTGTCTGAGCTTCATCCTGAAGTCACCCGCTTCTAAGACGCAAAAAAATGCTAAAAAACCGCCTTCAAGGCGGTTTTTTTATATCGATGCACCGTGGATCCACGGGCTGTCGACGTGCATCGTATTCCGATGTGTATCACCATTAATGATGTGTAGCGCGCTGAGCCGCCCAATCTCATAGTGCGGCAACTGCACCGTTGACAGCGGCGGCAGGAACAGGTCGCCAATACCGACCATATTGTCATAGCCTAGCACCGCGACATCCTCAGGTATCCGCAGCCCTTGCGCCAGCAGCGTTTGATAAACCATAAAGGCGATACGATCGTTACCGCAGATAACCGAATCAAATCGTGGTTGGCCCGCATCGATATTTTCCAGCACTTTTGCTGGCATATCACGATAGTGTGCGTCGCCATATTCCATGTAGTAATGGGTCAGCGTGGCGGGGTCGATCCCTGCTTCCTGACAGGCGCGTTCCAGGCCGCGTCGGCGGCGAACCGTTGCAAGGTGGTTCTCAGGCAAATGCAGACACAGCGGGCGTCTGTAGCCTGCTGCGAGCAGCCCCTGTACGGCAACGTACTGCCCTTGTTCATCGTCAGGGATAAAGCTGGCCACCGGATGGTGCAGGCTTTCACAGTTTGCCAGCACGCAGGGGAGCGTGAGCAGTTTGGCGGGCACCGGTACCTGGCGTAGACCCATCGTGGTATAGATGATACCGCCAGGGCGATGCGACAGCAGCAGGTCAACAATGGCGTCCGGGCTATCGTCGGAAAACATATTCACCACAAAGCTGTTCCAGCCGTGTGCGCGGGCGGTTTCCTCAATCGACAGCGTAATTTCTACCGAAAAGGGCGTGGTCACGGTATCGAGCGCCAGCACGCCGATGGTTTTCGGCGTATCGTGCGCGCCGCGAATTTTTTTCGCTGAGAGATCGGGTACGTAGTTGGTTTGCGCAATGGCCGCCTGAACGCGAGCCAATGTCTCAGGTTTGAGCCGCTCCGGGGAGTTCAGGGCCCGCGAAACGGTCATCAGCGAGACGTTTGCCAGTTTTGCCACATCCTTTAACGATGCCATTTTTTTACTCCACTCATGCGTCGTGCCATACGCTATATCACTAACCTACTGATGTAAAAGGGTTGCGTGCTATTTTGGTGAACGCCGCTCTTTTCCCGCGGCGGTAAATATTTGATCACGATCCTATTTTCATTATGTTAACGTTAACTTTTGTGATTAACATCGAATATCGTCACAAAACGACATGAGGAATGTTTTTTGTTAACGTTACCATCACGGCGTTAATCCACGATGAGATTGCCACGATGAAAGAACATCACTCACGCAGCTACCTGTTACTGAGCGCCTTACTGTTTTTCTTTTTTGTTACCTGGTCCTCTTCTGGCTCATTACTCTCTATCTGGCTCCATCAGGAAGTGGGACTACAAGCCGGAGACACAGGGATTATTTACGCCGTGCTGTCGGTTTCAGCGCTGTTTGCACAAGTTTGTTACGGCTTTATCCAGGATAAGCTGGGTCTGCGAAAGCATCTGCTCTGGTACATCACCGCGCTGCTGATTTTGTCCGGTCCGGCGTATCTGCTGTTTGGTTACTTGCTGAAAATAAATATTTTTGCCGGCAGTATTTTTGGCGGTATCTACATTGGGCTGACTTTTAACGGCGGGATAGGCGTGCTGGAATCCTACACCGAGCGCGTGGCGCGCCAGACGCATTTTGAGTTTGGTAAAGCGCGCATGTGGGGTTCTCTGGGCTGGGCGGTAGCTACGTTTTTCGCCGGGCTGCTGTTTAACATCAACCCGCAGCTGAACTTTGCGGTGGCGAGCTGCTCGGGGCTGATTTTTTTCTTTCTGCTGGTACGTTTGTCGGTTCCTACCGACGCACAATCGACGGCGGCCGAAGGAGCGGAAGGTTAAGTGAAGCTGGAAGATGCGCTGCGCCTGCTTTCACTGCCGCGCTTTTGGGCACTGGTGTTTTTTGTGGTCGGCACCTGCATTTACAGCGTCTATGACCAGCAGTTTCCTGTCTATTTTTCCTCGCAGTTCCCGACGTTGAAGGAAGGCAACGCCATGTATGGCTACCTGAATTCGTTCCAGGTCTTTCTGGAGGCCGCAGGCATGTTCTGCGCGCCGTGGCTGGTAAACCGTATTGGCGCTAAAAATGGGTTAATTTTTGCCGGAATGGTAATGGCGCTGCGTATGGTGGCCTCCGGTCTGGTTGAGGGGCCACTGCTTATCTCTCTCACTAAATTACTGCATGGCGTGGAGCTGCCGGTACTGCTGGTCTCCATCTTCAAATACAACAGCGCCCATTTCGACAAGCGCCTCTCCTCAACGCTTTATCTGGTGGGATTCGCCTGCACCAGCTCGATTATCGCCAGCGTGCTGTCGCCTCTTGCTGGCTATAGCTATGAAAAATATGGCTTTGCCGAATCCTATCTGTTTATGGGAGCCCTGGTGTTCTGCACCACCTTTATCTCCATTTTCCTGTTACGCGCCAGCAAACCGGCTTCCGAACCGCTGCTGACACAATCTTCTGCTGTCTGAATTAAGAGTGAAGAATATGACATTTTCAATTGCCCTTGCTGAACAAGCACTTCAGAAACGCAGCGCGACGCTAAACCCGCGCTGGTATCCGCGCTATCACCTGGCGGCGCGCGCCGGATGGATAAACGACCCTAACGGGCTGGTGTGGTTTGACGGTTGGTATCACGCGTTTTATCAGCACCACCCTTACTCGAACCAGTGGGGACCCATGCACTGGGGCCACGCCCGGAGTAAAGACTTAGTGCACTGGGAACATCTGCCGGTGGCGTTAGCGCCAGAGGGACCTGAAGATAAAGACGGCTGTTTCTCCGGTTCGGCGGTGGTGGATGGCGATACGCTGGCGCTGATTTACACCGGGCATAAATTTCATGGCGACCCGAGCAGCGACGATAATCTCTACCAGGTACAGTGCCTGGCAACCAGTCGCGACGGCATTCATTTCGAGCGCCAGGGGCAGGTGGTTGATACGCCAGAGGGCCTGCATCATTTCCGCGATCCGAAGGTCTGGCGTGAGGGTGAGTACTGGTACATGGTCGTCGGCGCACGTGTGGGTGATGTTGGCCAGGTACGTTTATTCCGTTCGCCCGATCTGCATCAGTGGCAGGAAGAAGGCGTGCTTGCACAGGCCAACGCGGGCATGGGCTATATGTGGGAATGCCCTGACTTCTTCACCCTCAACGGCAAGCGCGTGCTGATGTTTTCACCGCAGGGGCTGGCGGCGGAAGGCTACCGCAACCGTAACGTGTTCCAGAGCGGCTATTTAATCGGCGACTGGCTGCCGGGGCAGACTTTTGCCGCCGACGGGGAATTTATCGAGCTGGATCACGGCCATGACTTTTACGCGCCGCAAAGTTTTCTCACGCCGGATGGTCGCCGTATCGTCATTGGCTGGCTGGATATGTGGGAATCGCCGATGCCAGAGCAACAGGACGGCTGGGCCGGCATGCTCTCGCTACCGCGCGAAATTTATCTCGGTGCGGATCATCGTTTGCGGATGGTGCCAGCCGAAGAGGTCGCGGCGCTGCGCGGCAGTTATTATCCACTGCTGGCGCAGCAGCTTAAAAACCAAACGTCGCCGATTGTGGATGATGCGCAGGCCGTTGAGCTGGAACTGTCGTGGGAATTAAACGGTGCGACGGCGGAGCGTTACGGTATTACCCTCGGTGAAGGGCTGCTGCTGTACGTTGATACCCAGGCGCAGCGTCTGGTGCTTGAACGCCGTTATCCGCAGTATGCGTTAGAGGGGGTGCGCAGCGTGGCGTTACCGGCGGCCGCATTATTGAAACTGCGGGTGTTTATCGATCGCTCATCAATTGAAGTCTTCGTCAATGACGGCGAAGCTTGTCTGAGCAGCCGAATTTACCCGCAAGAGGGGGAACGCCAGCTGTCGCTGTTTGCCGGTAACGGTAGCGCCATGCTCAGTAACGGTGGCTATTGGCCGTTGGATCAATAAACAGAGGAGAGCACGCTATGACTATCTGGACGCTGGGCGATGCGGTGGCGGATCTCCTGCCGATCTCAGAGACCCGTTACGAGGTGTGCCCCGGCGGCGCGCCGTTGAACGTCGCGGCAGGCGCGGCTCGTCTGGGCTGCCGCAGCGGTTTTATTGGCCGCGTGGGTGACGATCCGTTCGGGCATCTGATGTACAAGACGCTGCAGCAATACGGCGTGATCACATCGGCAATGGAACAGGACAGCCAGCACCGCACGAGCACGGTGGTGGTTTCCCTGGGGAAGGGCGGTGAACGGGACTTTACGTTTCTGGTGAATCCATCCGCCGATCAGTTTTTATCGACACAAGCGCTGCCCGCGCTGGGGGCCGATATTCTGCATTTCTGTTCACTGGCGCTGGTGGCACCAACGTGTCGGCAGACCTTAAGCGAGGCGGTAGCGCAGATTCAACATCATCAGGGGTTGGTGAGTTTTGACGTTAACCTGCGGGCGCAAATGTGGCTCCATCCCCAACAGATGCTGGAAACGGTGCACGGTTCGGCCTGTCAGGCAGACATCCTTAAGCTTTCCGAGGAAGAGTGGTACTGGTTAACGCAAACGCAGGACTTCAGTCAGGCGATCGCCGCGCTGGCGTCTTACCCCGCCGCGTTAAAGATAGTGACCTACGGTGCACAAGGCGCGATGGTGCTGTGGCAAGGGCAGGTGATTCATTTCTGCGGCTATCGGGTCGAGAGTATCGACACCACCGGGGCGGGGGATGCGTTTATGGCAGGGTTACTCAGCCATATTGCGCGGCACGGGATGCCGGGTGATATCGTACAGCTACAGCGGGCCGTTGCCCAGGCTAGCGCCTGTGGCGCACTGGCGACAACGCAGAAGGGCGCGCTGTCGGCGGTTCCTGACGGCGAAACGGTGGCGCAGTTTATTGCCGCCCGGCCGCTGCCGGAGTTTGAGGTGAAATAGCGCCCGCTGAAAATAAAAAAGCCGGGAAACGTTGGCGTTTCCCGGCTTTTTTATCGAATCAATACTCCCACGTCTCCGGGTCGATCCCCAGCTCACGCATAATTTCTTTCGCCGCTTCCGGAATTTCATCGCTGCGCTCTTTTCGCAGGTCTTCATCGTTAGGTAACGGTTGACCGGTAAAAGCATGCAGGAACGCTTCACACAGCAGTTCGCTGTTGGTGGCGTGACGCAGGTTATTCACCTGACGACGCGTGCGTTCATCGGTGAGGATCTTCAACACCTTCAGAGGAATGGAAACCGTAATTTTTTTTACTTGCTCACTCTTCTTACCGTGCTCAGCGTATGGGCTGATATATTCGCCGCTCCATTCAGCCATGAGATACCTTTAATCCTCTAGTCATTAGTTAACAGGCCGATACACGGCCATGATCGCGCGTAGTGTACCGTAGAGACCTTGCTCTGACACGAACTTAGCCTTCGCAGATGTGCGCTAATGCATATAATTTTAACGGCTATTTGCCGATAGCTCAATCTATACGCAAAGAGGTTTAGATGTCTAGATGTATTGACGGCTATTGCAACAATGTTTACTCTGGGGGCTGACTTTTCACAGACCTTGCCAGGAACGAATCCTCATGACCCGTAAACAGGCCACCATCGCAGTGCGTAGCGGATTAAATGACGACGAGCAGTATGGTTGTGTTGTCCCGCCGATTCATCTTTCCAGTACCTATAACTTTACCGGTTTTAACGAGCCGCGTGCGCATGACTATTCCCGTCGCGGTAATCCAACGCGTGACGTCGTGCAGCGGGCGCTGGCGGAGCTGGAAGGCGGCGCGGGCGCGGTCCTGACCAATACGGGCATGTCGGCGATTCACCTCGTCACGACCGTTTTCCTGAAGCCAGGCGATCTGCTGGTGGCACCTCATGACTGCTACGGCGGCAGCTATCGTTTGTTCGACAGTCTGGCAAAGCGCGGCTGCTATCGCGTGCTGTTTGTCGATCAGGGTAATGATGAGGCGTTAAAAGCGGCGCTGGCAGAAAAACCGAAGCTGGTGCTGGTCGAAAGCCCAAGCAACCCGCTGCTGCGGGTGGTCGATATTGCGAAAATCTGCCAGCTGGCGCGTGAGGCCGGCGCGGTAAGCGTCGTGGATAACACCTTCCTCAGCCCGGCGCTGCAAAACCCGCTGGCGCTGGGTGCGGATCTGGTGCTGCATTCCTGCACCAAGTACCTCAATGGCCACTCTGACGTGGTGGCTGGCGTGGTGATTGCGAAAGATCCTGACACCGTCACAGAACTGGCATGGTGGGCAAATAATATCGGCGTCACCGGCGGCGCGTTCGACAGCTATCTGCTGCTGCGCGGCTTACGCACCCTTTCTCCACGTATGGAAGCGGCACAGCGTAACGCCAATGCGATTGTTGATTTCCTCAAACGCCAACCGCTGGTCAAAAAGCTGTATCATCCTTCTCTGCCGGAAAACCAGGGCCATGAGATTGCCGCGCGCCAGCAGAAAGGCTTTGGCGCGATGCTGAGCTTTGAGCTCGACGGCGACGAACAAACGCTGCGCCGCTTCCTGAGCGGGCTGTCGCTGTTCACTCTGGCGGAATCGCTGGGCGGGGTAGAGAGCCTGATCTCCCATGCGGCCACCATGACCCACGCGGGCATGGCGCCAGAAGCGCGTGCCGCCGCGGGCATTTCTGAGACGCTATTGCGTATCTCAACCGGTATTGAAGATAGCGAAGACTTAATTGCCGATCTGGAAAATGGATTCCGGGTCGCAGCCGAGGGGTAAACATGAGTGTGATTGCGCAGGCAGGGGCGAACGAACGTCAGCTGCATAAATTTGGTGGGAGTAGTCTGGCGGATGTGAAGTGTTACCTGCGCGTGGCCGGCATTATGGCGGAGTACTCTCAGCCTGGCGATATGATGGTGGTGTCGGCCGCCGGTAGCACCACCAACCAGTTGATTAGCTGGCTGAAACTCAGTCAGACCGATCGCCTCTCTGCGCATCAGGTTCAGCAGACGCTGCGCCGCTATCAGTCGGATCTGATTAGCGGCCTGCTGCCTGCCGAGATTGCCGATGGCATGATTGCCGACTTTATCCACGACCTGGAGCGTCTGGCCGGGCTGCTGGATAACGGCGTGAATGACGCTGTCTATGCGGAAGTGGTCGGTCACGGTGAAGTGTGGTCGGCACGCCTGATGGCGGAAGTGCTCAAGCTGCAAGGTCTGGATGCCGCATGGCTTGACGCCCGCGCCTTCCTGCGTGCGGAGCGCAGCGCGCAGCCGCAGGTGGATGAGGGTCTATCGTACCCGTTGCTGCAACAGCTGATGGCGCAGCATCCGGGTAAACGTCTGGTGGTGACCGGCTTTATCAGCCGCAACAATGCCGGTGAAACCGTGCTGCTGGGGCGTAACGGCTCCGACTATTCCGCAACCCAGATTGGCGCGCTGGCGGGAGTTTCCCGCGTGACCATCTGGAGCGACGTGGCGGGCGTGTATAGCGCCGACCCGCGCAAAGTTAAAGATGCCTGTCTGCTGCCGTTGCTGCGTCTGGATGAAGCCAGCGAACTGGCGCGCCTGGCGGCCCCGGTACTGCACGCGCGTACCTTACAGCCGGTTTCAGGCAGCGATATCGACCTGCAGCTTCGCTGTAGCTACACGCCAGATAAAGGCTCAACGCGCATCGAACGCGTGCTTGCCTCCGGTACCGGCGCGCGAATCGTGACCAGCCATGATGACGTCTGCCTGATTGAATTCCGCGTCCCGGCTGGCCAGGATTTCAAACTGGTACATAAAGAGATCGACCAAATCCTCAAACGTGCGCAGATTCGTCCGCTGGCGGTGGGCGTACACGCGGATCACCGTCTGCTCCAGTTCTGCTATACCTCAGAAGTTGTTGATAGCGCGCTGAAAATTCTTGATGAAGCCGGTTTACCTGGCGAGCTGCGGCTGCGTCAGGGGCTGGCGCTGGTGGCGATGGTAGGCGCGGGCGTCACCCGTAACCCGCTGCATTGCCACCGTTTCTGGCAGCAGCTGAAAGGCCAGCCGGTTGAGTTTACCTGGCAGTCGGAAGAGGGCATTAGCCTGGTAGCCGTGCTGCGCGCGGGCCCAACTGAAAGCCTGATTCAGGGCCTGCACCAATCGATTTTCCGCGCCGAGAAGCGTATCGGCCTGGTGCTGTTTGGTAAAGGCAACATCGGCTCTCGCTGGCTGGAGCTGTTTGCGCGTGAGCAAAGCACGCTTTCTGCCCGTACCGGTTTTGAATTTGTGCTGGCCGGGGTGGTGGATAGCCGCCGCAGCCTGCTGAGCTACGAAGGGCTGGACGCCAGTCGCGCGCTGGCTTTCTTTGAAGACGAAGCGGTTGAACAGGATGAAGAATCGTTGTTCCTGTGGATGCGTGCGCACCCGTATGACGATCTGGTGGTGCTTGACGTGACCGCAAGCGAGCAGCTGGCCGATCAGTATCTGGATTTTGCCAGCCACGGTTTCCACGTGATCAGCGCCAACAAACTGGCCGGGGCCAGCAGCAGTGACAAATACCGCCAGATTCACGACGCGTTTGAAAAAACCGGCCGCCACTGGCTGTATAACGCCACCGTCGGCGCGGGGCTACCGGTTAACCATACCGTGCGCGACCTGATTGAAAGCGGCGACAGCATCCTGGCCATCAGCGGTATTTTCTCCGGCACGCTGTCCTGGTTGTTCCTGCAGTTCGACGGCAGCGTACCGTTTACCGACCTGGTGGATCAGGCCTGGCAGCAGGGGCTGACTGAACCCGATCCACGTGTCGACCTTTCCGGTAAAGACGTGATGCGTAAGCTGGTTATCCTGGCGCGCGAAGCGGGCTATGACATCGAGCCGGATCAGGTTCGCGTGGAGTCGCTGGTTCCGGCGCACTGTGAAGAAGGTTCCATAGATCACTTCTTTGAAAATGGCGATGAGCTGAACGAGCAGATGCTCCAGCGCCTGGAAGCCGCTCAGGAAATGGGGCTGGTGCTGCGCTACGTGGCGCGTTTTGATGCCAATGGCAAAGCGCGCGTCGGCGTCGAAGCGGTGCGTCAGGAGCATCCGCTGGCGTCGCTGCTACCGTGCGATAACGTCTTCGCGATTGAGAGCCGTTGGTACCGCGATAACCCGCTGGTGATCCGTGGGCCAGGCGCCGGTCGCGATGTGACCGCCGGGGCGATTCAGTCGGATATCAACCGACTGGCGCAACTGCTGTAGTTGTGTTGCCGGATGGCATGTTGCCATCCGGCCATTGATTGCGGCTAATGAGGGTATTGTATCTCACCGTCAGCGCCTTTATCGTCTGAAATACGGAGTGGGCAGAGTAGCGCCCGCTTTGCTGAAATTCCGTTTGCCGCTGGAGCCAGGCGATAAAAGTATGGCTTGCTGCCAGCGTGATTGCCGCCCCTTGTTCGGCCTGCCCCTCTGTTAACAGGCATACCATTTTACGCGTGCTGCCCTGCTGCCAAATCTGCCACTGATTTTGCCACCATCCCTGATTGGTTTTACCGAGTAACTGCCAGGGCATGATGCATTCACTATCACGCATACTTTCATCAATGAACCAAAGCGAGGCTTGATGCGCGCGGAACTGCTCTGCCCATGCGGTAATCACCGCGCCTCGCAGAAAACATTCATGGGCGACAACGTGCGTTTTGACCCCCGGCCAGAGATGGCTCAGTACCCGGAAATGCCCATGTGCGGCAATGACCGGGCGCAGAATAGCACCGCTGGCGTTACGTTTGAGCCGTGCGCTGCCGTACTGAATTTCGTCAAATTGACTGCGGTGTAAAAACTGACTTTCTCGCTGACTCACACGCTGAACAATATCGTCATGAACCACCGTTGCTTCATCGACGCCACGCCAGCGATAAAGTAATGATGCGCCAGCCGCATGCGGCGTGAAATTGCTGGAAATATGCAGAACATTGCCGCGAAATGTATCAACGCTGAGCAGCAGATAAAGTTTTTGCGTCGCGCTGGCTCCCTGAAAAGGAACGATGAGGGGGACAGTGGCGATGTGTTCTGGTGAAGGGATTGCAGCGATCGGCGGCTGCCTGGGCGTCCAGACTTTTTTGCAGCTTCGACACTGCACGCGCTGAGAACCCTGGGGATTATGTCCATAACGGATCGTGTCACGATGGTAACAATTCGGGCAAAAAAGACCGTTGTCGGCAGCGAAATCCGTTAAATATGCTGATAACCAACGGTGGACGTGTTCATCGTTAAACAACGGCGGGTAACTCCCACACGCCCGGCAGTGCAGCGCGGCATAGCCCAACCGATAGTCTGGCCAGCTGTAGTCTGGCGAGTTTGCTAACCCCAGATTTTTGCAGCCAAAAGATTTGCAGCAATTGATGATGAACAGCGGCGTCATCGTGTTACCAACGATTTTTAAAGGTCGTTGATTTTGCCCTACACACCTTAACGATAGATGTGAGTTTTCTCACATATAAAAACCTTTCAGAACGTAAGGTAGCAATTCTTTATATGACTGAAAGGGGTTGATTATGAAGTTAAAAATGCTGGCAGTTGGCGTTTTGATATCGCTGCCATTATGGGCATCGGCAAAGGATGTCACTATTATCTATACCAACGATCTCCATGCCCACGTTGAACCCTATAAAGTCCCATGGATTGCGAATGGTACCCGTGATATTGGCGGCTGGGCCAATATCACGACGATGGTGAAGCAGGAAAAAGCCAACAATAAGGCAACGTGGTTTTTGGATGCCGGGGACTATTTTACCGGGCCGTATATCAGCAGCCTGACCAAGGGCAAAGCGATTATCGATATCATGAACACCATGAATTTCGATGCCGTTACCATGGGCAACCATGAGTTCGATCATGGCTGGGACAACACGCTGCTGCAGCTGAGCCAGGCAACATTCCCGATTGTGCAGGGCAATATCTTCTATCAAAACAGCAGCAAAATGTTCTGGGATAAGCCGTACACCATTATTGAAAAAGAGGGTGTAAAAATCGGCGTGATTGGCCTGCACGGCGTGTTTGCCTTTGATGATACGGTTTCTGCTGCGACGCGTGTTGGCATCGAAGCGCGCGATGAAGTGAAGTGGCTGCAGCGCTACATTGACGAGCTAAAGGGTAAGGTCGATCTCACCGTGGCGCTGATCCATGAAGGCACGCCAGCGCGTCAGTCCAGCCTGGGGGGAACCGATGTACGTCGTGCGCTGGATAAAGACATCCAGACGGCAAGCCAGGTGAAGGGGTTAGATATCCTGATCACCGGTCATGCGCATGTCGGTACGCCGGAACCGATTAAAGTCGGTAACACCCTGATTCTTTCTACCGACAGCGGCGGCATTGATGTGGGTAAACTGGTGCTGGATTATCAGCAGAAACCGCATCAATTTACGGTGAAGAACTTCGAACTGAAAACCATTTATGCCGATGAGTGGCAGCCCGACCCGCAGACGAAACAGGTTATTGATGGCTGGAACAAAAAGCTGGATGAAGTTGTGCAGCAGGTGGTGGCTAACTCGCCGGTTGAGTTAACGCGCGCTTATGGCGAATCCTCCTCACTGGGAAACCTGGCGGCAGATGCGCTGCTGGCGGCTGCGGGGAAAGAGACGCAATTGGCGCTGACGAACTCGGGCGGCATCCGCAATGAAATCCCGGCAGGCTCCATCACCATGGGGGCGGTCATTAGTACTTTCCCGTTCCCGAACGAGCTTGCAACAATGGACCTCAGCGGTAAGCAGCTGCGCAGTTTGATGGAGCACGGTGCCGGTTTAAGCAACGGCGTTCTGCAAACGTCCAAAGGTCTGGCGATGCAGTACGACAGCAGCAAACCAGTGGGCCAGCGGGTCACGGCATTGACGCTGAACGGTAAGCCAATTGAAGACGCTGCGGTTTATCACATCGCGACCAATAGCTTCCTGGCCGATGGCGGTGATGGTTTTAGCGCATTTACCGAAGGGAAAGCGCGTAATACATCCGGCGGGTATTACGTGTCTAATGCTGTGGTGGATTATTTCAAAGCGGGAAACACGCTGACGGATGAGCAGTTGAAAGGCATGCGTGTGCAAGATGTGAAGAAATAAACGAGAGCAGGCCAGCGGAACATCGCTGGCCTCAGATTGCTGACAAACCCGCTCGTTGTGCCGGATGGCGTCGCAAGCGACATCCTGGGATGTCGATATCAATCAGTCACGCAATCCACGTAGGCCCGATAAGCGTAGCGCCATCGGGGATTTCGGACTTCGTCATTATTTGTCCTGGTGAGAGGTAAACACCTCTTTCGCCGCAAAAAGCCCGTTCAGCGCCGCCGGGAAACCGGCATAAACTGCCATCTGCATAATCACCTCAACAATTTCTTCCTGCGTTAAGCCAACGTGCAGCGCGGCGGCGATGTGTACTTTGAGCTGTGGCGCGGCGTTACCCATGGCGGTCAGTGCGGCGACGGTGGCAATTTCCCGGCTGCGTAGGTCCAGACCCGGACGCGCGTAAATATCACCGAACGGGAATTCAAGCAGATAGCGGGCGAAGTCCGGGGCGATATCCTTCAGGCTCTCGACAACGGCGTTGCCCCCTTTCCCATCAACCTGTTGCAGCATTTTCTGGCCGGTAATAAAACGTTCTGATTGCATGACTCTTCCCTCATAGGTGCGGTGTATGTCGAGAGAATAGGCGGCGTAGAGTGATGTGGATAATACCGATTTCGTGATACCTTTTGGGTATGACTACATCGCCGCTCCACTCTCTGGATATTCGCCTGCTGCGCTACTTTGCCGTGGTGGCGGAAGAGAACAACATGCGCCGTGCGGCGGACAGGCTGTATATGTCGCAGCCGCCGCTGAGCCGCCACATTCGCCAGCTTGAAGAACGGCTGGGGGTGGTGCTTTTTGTGCGTCATACCAAAGGGTTGACGCTCACGGATGAAGGATTGCGGGTGCTGGAGATTATTCGCCCGCTGTTGGCGCAGCAGGACAGGACTTACGCCGCCCTGAGCGGGCTGGTTCAAACGGCAACATCATCGTTGCGGCTCGGGCTGACAACTGCGTTTGAGCCGGATTTTTTTACGTCGCTGGAAGTGCTGCTTGCGACGCGGGTCGAGACGCTGAATATTGTGCGCCACGGTTCGCCGGAGCTGGTGCGCCAGCTGCGGCGGGGGAAAATAGATGCCGCGCTGGTGGCGCTGCCGCTGGAAACGTCAGAGCTAAGCACGATCCCACTTGCCCGCGAGGAGCCGCTGATTGCGGCCCTGCCTGCGCAGTGGCCGGAGTCGGCGCAGGCATCATTGACGCTGCCTGCGATCGCTCATCGGCCGCTGTTCTGGTTTAAGCGTGAACGTAACCCTGCCTTCTTTGACTTTACGCGCGCTATTTTTCGTCGTGCAGGCTATGCGCCAACCTGTATTGAAGAACCGCTGGAGCACGATGTACTGCTGGCGCGCATTGCCCGCGGCGAAGGGCTGAGTCTGTTTCCCGCCTCGTTTGCCGCTATTCAGCGCCAGGGCGTGGTGTTCAGGCCCCTCGAAGAAGCGGCGCTCTGTTTACAGTGCGGGCTGGTCATGCTGCCGGAAAACGCCGCGCGGCTCGGTTGGTTGATCGACGTGATTCAGGCTGATTCGCGAGTGACCAACTGACCCGACAGCGTAATGACCTGGTTTTGTAAGGCGGGCTCTTTCAGCTTGCGGATCATCAGCGTCGCCGCCTGGCGACCGGTCTCTTCGCTGGCGGAAGAGACGTAGGTAAACGCCGGTGACGTGAGGTTGATGTGCAGCATATCTTCAAAGCCAATGAGCGCAACCTGCTGGGTTAAGAAGACATCTTTCCCCACGGTGCGCCCCACTTTATGAATCCCATCAATACAGCCAATCATCGCGTCCGGAGAATGGCACAGCAGCGCGGTGATGGCGTTGTTATTTTCCAGCAGTTGGCGGGTTGCAACGCTTGCCGCGTGCGTGTCGTCGCCGCAGGCGGGGGTAAACTCATCGCGATTGGCAATGCCCAGGCGGGTGAGGGTGCTGCGAAAGCCCACCAGGCGCTGCTGGCGAATCAGGTCATGTTCCTGGCCGCCAAGGTAGGCAATGTAGCGGTGGCCGCGCTCCAGCAGATAGCGGGTGGCCAGGCTGGCTGCCTGCTGGTTATCGCGCAGCACGCGGTTGCATTCGGCGTTGATCGGCGACTGCGACACCACGACCAGCGGCAGCGGACACTGGCGGATTTGCGCGGGTAGCGTATCGCGGCGCACGTCGGACGCCAGATAGATGACCCCGGCGACGCCCTGCTGCTTAAACGACAACAGGCAGCGTTCCAGGTGCTCGTGTTCGTTCAGCGGCTGGCCGAGAAACACCATATAGCCCTGTGCTTCCAGCTCTTGCACAATGCTGGCCATCACTTTGATGGAGAAGCTGTCGCTGAAGTCACGAAGAATAAGACCAATCAGATTAGAGGTGTTAGAGCGGAGATTAGCGGCGGCCACGTTGTGAACGTAGCCCAGCTCATGAATAGCAGCCTGCACTTTTTCGATGGTCGCATCGGAGATTTTTCCTTTCTGACGAAGCACCAGCGACACGGTAGAAACCGAGACGCCCGCGCGTTTCGCGACATCAATTATGCTGACCTTCTTCAAAAAACGCTCCCTGAACCGTGGTGAATATCCGCAGAAAACAAGGAGGTGCCCATCAGGGATGGGAACCTCCAACCGGCGACATCTTATGATTATTTGCCAATCATCGTCGACATGGTTTGCGCGATAAATTGCGCTCTGGCGCCAAAAATCACCTGAATGCCGTTATCGCCGACGAAAACAACGCCACGTGCGCCGATATTGTTCAGGCCATCTTTATCAACCGGCGCTTTATCCGACACTTCCAGACGCAGGCGCGTGATACAGGAGCCTACGGAAGCGATGTTTTGTTCGCCGCCCAGCAGGCCGATAATCTCCGTGGCCAGATCTTCATCGCTTTTATCGCTGGCGCTGACCGTGGTTTCGGTACGGCCCGGCGTTTTGACATCAAAACGGCGGATGACGAAGCGGAAGGTGAAGTAATAGATCAGCCCCATCGGCACGCCGACAATAATGGCGTTGAGGAAGTTGGTCTGATAGCCGTTAAATGACGGCAGGATGCCAAACGAGATGTAGTCGATAAGCCCGGCTGAGAAGGACTTAGCGATGTGTGCGTGCAGCAGGTACATCACCATATAGGAGAGACCGGCCATGATGGCGTTGAAGACGTAGAGAATCGGCGCCACGAAGATAAAGGTGAACTCAACCGGTTCGGTGATCCCGGTCAGGAAGCAGGTCAGCGCGGCTGAGAACAGGATACCGGCGGCGATTTTTTTATTCTTCGTGTGGGCTTCATGGTACATCGCCAGACACGCCGCCGGCAGTGCGAATAGCATCAGCGGGAACTCGCCCTGCATAAACTTACCGGCATTCTGGTAGGTGTCGCTGCTGAAGGATTTCACGCCTTCTTCCAGCATTTTGAACCAGATAGTTTGATCGCCGTGAATCACCTGGCCTGCGTGGGTGGTGTAATCGCCGAAGGAGTACCAGAACGACGGATACCAGATATGGTGCAGGCCCAGCGGAATCAGCGCGCGTTCAACCAGACCGAAGATAAAGGTCGATACCGCCTGGTTATCGCCATTGATGATCACCGACAGTGCGTCGATACCCGCCTGAATGTGCTGCCAGATGTATGGCAGAACCAGCCCGAGCACAAACGACAGCAGCGCGGTAGCGATGGCGACGAAGCGTTTACCGGAGAAGAAGCCGAGGAATTCCGGCAACTGCATCTTGTGGAAACGGTTATAGCACCAGGCCGCGAGGATGCCGCAAATCAGGCCGCCAAAGACGCCCATTTGCAGAGTCGGAATACCGACCACCATCGCATATTTCCCGCCTTGCCCCGCCATCTCCGGCGTGATACCCAGCACGGTGCTGATGGTGATATTGGTGACGAAGACAGAAACGGCGGCAGACAGCGCCGCGATGCCGGACTCGGATGCCAGACCGACGGCGGAGCCGATGGCGAACAGCATCGGCAGGTTGTCGAAAATAATCCCGCCTGCGTTCATCATCAGCGGCAGGTGGAATTTATCCCCGAACGCCAGCAGCAGACCGGCCGCAGGCAGCAGCGAGATGGGCAGCATCAGCGCGCGGCCAATCATCGACAGTTTAGAAAGCGATTTAACGACACTCGATATCAGACTCATACTGATTTCCCCCGGATAGACGCCTCTTCGTGCGTGCTTTTAATAACTCTGTTTATGTTAGGTATAACGTTATAGTAGAACGTTCTACTTATCGTGAAACAAGCCATTAACGTCTGCAATAGAATTTTTGTTCAGGATGATGATGTGTGGAAAATATGCGAAGTGGCTCGCAATTTTAATTCTGTATAAAAAGTGTGGTTATCGTGATTGAAGCGATACGACGGGCGACGCGTCGCGATGGTTTCCACCTGGAAATGCGGTATTGCTAGTGCTTTATCTTCCCCGGATTCGGAAGATGAACTTTTTTCATCTTTACTGAGTATTACTCACTTTTTACGCCGATCTTTCTATTGACGCCCGTCGTCTTTTGCGGCATTTTTACATCCAGACGTCTAAACGGATAGATGTTTACAGTACAACAATAATGACATGCGATTGATGAGGTAAGGTATGAGCTTTTTTCACGCCAACCAGCGGGAAGCGCTGAACCAGAGTCTGGCTGAAGTAGCCGGTCAGATTAACGTTTCTTTTGAGTTTTTCCCGCCGCGCACCAGTGAAATGGAGCAAACCCTGTGGAACTCTATCGATCGTCTTAGCAGCCTGAAGCCGAAATTTGTGTCGGTGACCTACGGCGCGAACTCCGGTGAGCGTGACCGTACGCACAGCATCATCAAAGGCATTAAGGATCGCACGGGTCTCGAAGCCGTACCGCATCTGACCTGTATCGATGCCAGCCGTGATGAACTGCGGGCGATTGCCCAGGATTACTGGAACAACGGTATTCGCCATATCGTCGCCCTGCGCGGCGATCTGCCACCGGGCAGCGGCAAGCCGGACATGTACGCCGCCGATCTCGTGACGCTGCTGAAGGACGTTGCGGATTTTGATATCTCTGTCGCCGCCTACCCGGAAGTACACCCGGAAGCAAAAAGCGCGCAGGCCGATCTGCTGAACCTGAAACGCAAAGTGGACGCCGGTGCTAATCGCGCGATTACGCAGTTTTTCTTTGACGTCGAAAGCTACCTGCGCTTCCGCGACCGCTGCGTATCCGCCGGTATTGATGTCGAAATTATCCCGGGCATCCTGCCGGTCTCTAACTTCAAGCAGGCGAAGAAATTTGCCGATATGACCAACGTGCGTATTCCGGCCTGGATGTCGACGATGTTTGAAGGTCTGGACGACGATGCGGAAACCCGCAAACTGGTCGGCGCTAGTATCGCGATGGACATGGTGAAAATCCTCAGCCGCGAAGGGGTGAAAGACTTCCATTTCTACACCCTGAACCGTGCGGAAATGAGCTATGCCATCTGCCACACGCTGGGTGTGCGTCCGGCATAACATTTTGCCGGATGGTGTTAGCTTATCCGGCCTACGACATGGGTATTTTGTAGGCCCGGTAAGCGAAGCGCCACCGGGCAATGGCTCGCGTTCAAATTCCCTGCCTGGACATAAGAAAATCCTCACATTTTTAGTGGTTTATTATCATTTCTCCCGATCGATCACAGCCAACTTACCCCAAATTGTGCAAGCATAGACTCGACCTGCGCAAAAATTCCTCTCTGGCAAGGGAAAAATAAGAGGAATTAACTATCAAATCCGTGGGTCATTTCAGCTATAACTTATCAGCAGGGGTGTATATCTTAACGATAAATACTGTAAGGGAGCATAGTGATGAGCACGCCAGACGATATCCAGAACGCAGGTAAATGTCCTTTCCACCACGGTGGTGGCCACGATCAAAGTGCGGGCGCGGGCACCAGTAGTAAAGACTGGTGGCCGAAGCAGCTTCGCGTTGACCTACTTAATCAGCATTCCAATCGATCCAACCCGCTGGGCGAGGACTTCGATTATCGTAAAGAATTCAGCAAATTAGATTACTCTGCGTTGAAGGGTGATATTCGTGCACTGTTAACAGACTCGCAGTCCTGGTGGCCAGCCGACTGGGGCAGCTATGTGGGGCTGTTTATCCGCATGGCGTGGCACGGGGCGGGTACCTATCGTTCAACCGATGGACGCGGCGGCGCAGGGCGCGGCCAGCAGCGTTTCGCACCGCTCAACTCCTGGCCTGATAACGTCAGCCTAGATAAAGCGCGCCGCCTGCTTTGGCCAATCAAGCAAAAGTATGGGCAAAAAATCTCCTGGGCCGATCTGTATATTCTTGCCGGTAACGTGGCGCTGGAAAACTCCGGCTTCCGCACCTTTGGTTTTGGCGCCGGGCGTGAAGACGTCTGGGAACCGGATCAGGACGTAAACTGGGGCGACGAAAAAGCCTGGCTGGCGCACCGTGATCCTGAAGAGCTGGCTAAACGCCCGCTGGCGGCCACAGAAATGGGCCTGATTTACGTGAACCCGGAAGGGCCGAACGCCAGCGGTGAACCGCTGTCTGCGGCATCTGCCATTCGCGCGACCTTTGGCAACATGGGGATGGACGACGAAGAAACCGTCGCACTGATCGCTGGCGGTCATACGCTGGGTAAAACCCACGGCGCGGCGTCCGCCACCCATGTTGGTCCGGATCCGGAAGCGGCGCCGATTGAATCTCAGGGCCTGGGCTGGGCAAACAGCTTTGGCAGCGGTGCGGGCAAAGATGCCATCACCTCCGGGCTGGAAGTCGTCTGGACTCAGACCCCGACCCAGTGGAGCAACTACTTCTTCGAGAACCTGTTCAAATATGAGTGGGTCCAGACCCGCAGCCCGGCTGGTGCTATCCAGTTTGAAGCGGTCGACGCACCGGAAATTATTCCAGACCCGTTCGATCCGTCGAAAAAACGTAAGCCAACCATGCTGGTTACCGACCTGACGCTGCGCTTTGATCCGGACTTTGAGAAAATTTCTCGCCGTTTCCTCAACGACCCGCAGGCCTTTAACGAAGCCTTCGCGCGCGCGTGGTTCAAGCTGACCCACCGTGATATGGGGCCAAAAGCGCGTTACATCGGACCGGAAGTGCCGAAAGAAGATCTGATTTGGCAGGATCCGCTGCCGCATGCGTTCTTCAACCCAACCGCAGAAGATATCGAAAGTCTGAAAGCAGACATTGCGGCTTCTGGCCTGTCCGTGAGCGAACTGGTCTCGGTGGCGTGGGCGTCAGCCTCGACCTTCCGCGGCGGTGACAAACGCGGTGGCGCTAACGGTGCCCGTCTGGCGCTGGCACCACAGCGCGGCTGGGAAGTGAACGCGACGGCCGCACGCGTGCTGCCGGTACTGGAAGGCATCTATAAATCAGCGCATAAAGCATCACTGGCCGATATTATCGTACTGGCAGGCGTGGTGGGCGTTGAGCAGGCGGCGAAAGCGGCTGGCGTTAGCATCAAGGTACCGTTCACTCCGGGTCGCGTTGACGCGCGCCAGGATCAGACGGATATCGAGATGTTTGAGCTGCTCAAACCGGTTGCCGATGGCTTCCGCAACTACCGCGCCGCGCCGGGTGAAGCGACGACGGAGTCCCTGTTAATCGACAAAGCGCAGCTGCTGACGCTGACCGCACCGGAAATGACGGTGCTGGTAGGCGGTATGCGCGTACTGGGCGCTAACTTTGACGGCAGCCAGCACGGCGTGCTGACCGACAACGTCGGCGCGTTGACGACTGATTTCTTCGTCAATCTGCTGGATATGCGCACCGAGTGGAAAGCGACTGACGAAACGTCCGAGCTGTTCGAAGGCCGCGACCGCGTCAGCGGCGAAGTGAAATACACCGGCACCCGTGCGGATCTGGTGTTTGGTTCTAATGCCGTACTGCGTGCGCTGGCAGAGGTGTATGCCTCTAGCGATGCCAAAGAGAAGTTTGTGAAAGACTTCGTGGCGGCGTGGGTGAAAGTGATGAACCTGGACCGTTTTGACCTGCTGTAAGGTGGCTTTGACGGTATAAAAAAATCCCCGCGAAAGCGGGGATTTTTTGTTTGTGTGGTGAGGGGGTTACTCCCACTCGTGCAGAAAACGCTGCCCATACTGGTCAGCGACCAGCAGCGCCGCGTATACGCGGTCAGGTTCCGCGCCGCCAGGTATGTTGTGAATTGTTTCCCCCTCGGCACAGGCTGCTTCCGCCACCAGGCGCATTTTTGCTGGAATATCATCTTTAATGTCCAGCTGTGCCAGGGTAATTGGCAGACCCACGCTGTGGCACAGTGCGGCCACGGTTTCAATTTCTTCAACCGGCGCGTTTTCCAGCACCAGTTGGGTCAGGGTGCCAAACGCGACTTTCTCGCCGTGGTAATAATGGTGTGCGTCCGGAATCGCCGTCAGCCCGTTGTGCACGGCGTGCGCGGCGGCCAGGCCTCCGCTTTCAAAGCCAACGCCGCTGAGGTAGGTATTGGCTTCGATCACGCGCTCCAGCGCCGGGGTGACCACGTGCTGCTCGGCGGCCAGCATCGCTTTTTCACCTTCTTCAATCAGCGTGTTGTAACACAGTTCAGCCAGCGCCAGCGCGGCCTGGGTGCACTTGCCGCCTGCCATCGTGGTGGCACCGCTACGTGAACAGGCGCGGGCCTCAAACCAGGTGGCCAGTGCATCGCCAATCCCGGCAGCCAGCAGACGGGCCGGGGCGCCGGCAACGATTTTGGTGTCGACAATCACCATATTCGGGTTGTGCGGCAGCATCAGGTAGCGGTCAAATTCACCGTCGTCGGTGTACAGCACGGAGAGCGCGCTGCACGGTGCATCGGTGGAGGCGATGGTGGGGACGATCGCGACCGGCAGATTCATAAAGTGGGCCAGCGCTTTGGCGGTATCCAGCGTTTTGCCGCCGCCAATGCCTAAAATGGCGCTGCATTTGGCGCTGTTTGCCACATCCTGCAGACGGTTAACTTCATTTTGTGAGCACTCGCCGCCGAAGGGGGCAATCTCAACGGCCAGCCCGGCCTCGGTCAGGCTTTTGCGTAACGTCTCTTCGGCAAATCCCAGCACGAATTTGTCGCCCACAACCAGCCAGCTGTTGGCCATCGGTTTTAAGTAATCACCCAGGCGAGTGATAACGTCAGCGCCCTGAATATACTTACCTGGTGATTGAATAATGCGATCCATACATTTCTCCCTTACAGGTTCAGATTACCAAATGCGTTCTTCCAGTCTTGCTCGAACTTCTCTATTGCTGACTCTACCGCGGGTGCGCCGAGCATTTGTTGCGCTACATCTAAAGGAAGGGTGATGGCTTCGCAGCCTGCCAGTAAACAGTCCAGCGCCTGACGCGGTGTTTTAAAGCTGGCGGCCAGTACCTTACTTTCCGGTACGTGGAGTTCCAGCAATGACTGTAATTCCTGCACCATGCGAATGCCGTCGCCGCCCTGGGCGTCAACGCGGTTCACATACGGGGCGATGTATTTAGCGCCCGCCAGCGCGGCCAGCAGCCCCTGTGAGGCGCTGTAAACCGCCGTGCCAAGAGTCGGAATGCCTTCTTTTTTCAGCAGTTTAATCGCCGCCAGCCCTTCAGCGGTAACCGGGACTTTGACCACAATCCCCGGAATGGCGTCATTTAGCTTGCGTGCTTCCGCCACCATGCCGTCAGCGTCGCGGCTCATGGTTTGGGCAAACAGCGTGCCGCTTTCGCCAACCGCTTTTTTCAGGCGCGGCAGCACATCCCAGAGAGATTCTTTGCTGGCAGCGACAATGCTGGGGTTGGTGGTCACGCCAGCAATGGGGAAAATGCGCGCCAGGCGTTCAACTTCCTGCACATTGGCGGTATCCAGATACAGTTCCATACTCGTTCCTCTTAAAGTTCCAGTTCATGTTGCAGCAGACTGGCGATAGCGTCGGCAGAGGCGGCGTTAACCAGAGAGTTGCGGAATTCTTCGTGCATAATGCGGCGTGCCAGGCGCGAGAAGATGCGCATGTGCTGGTCGCCCGCGGCATGTTTGTTAAGCGTCAGCATAATGATGAACTGCGCTTCTTCATCGCCCCAGGTCACCGGTGCGGGCAGCCGTGCGACGCTGATGGTCGATTGTTCGATATGTTCAGATTTGCTGTGCGGAATGGCGAAGCTGAAGCCCAGCCCGGTGGAGAACACCGCCTCTCGCGCCCACAGGTCAGCCTCCAGCTTGCGTGGGTAGCGGCAGCGCCCGGCGAGCAGCAGATTGTCGGTCATCCCTTTGAGCACCTCTTCTTTGCTGCGCCAGTCGTTATCCAGCGAAATGCAGCGTGGGGTAATCAGCGGCGCGTCCTGTTGGCTCATGCGGAACTGCGCCAGCAGATGTTCGACTTCCAACGAAGTGCGGCAGGCCATCGCCTGGTTAAGCAACTGACGGCAGGCGCGGCTGTCGAGCTGTGCCAGGCGGGCTTTGGTGGCCGGAATTGACGGTGCGCTCATGCTGATTTCATCCAGACCGAGGCCGACCAGTAGCGGCAGCACCGAGCCTTTCGCGCCCAGCTCGCCGCAAAGACCAATCCATTTGCCCTGGCGATGTACCGCCTGCACGGCGTAGTCGAGGGCGCGCAGGAAGGCCGGATTCAGACTGTTGTAGTGGCGAGTCACTTTGGCGTTATCGCGGTCGACCGCCAGCAGGTATTGCGTCAGGTCGTTACTGCCAATGCTGAAGAAATCGATCTCTTCACAGCATTGATCGATGATAAACATGACCGACGGTACTTCCAGCATGATGCCTAGCGGAATGCGTTCATCAAACGGTACGTGCTCGCTGCGCAGCTGTTGTTTGGCTTCGGCGACCTTTTCTTTTACCCACAGAATCTCTTCCATCGAGGAGATCATTGGGATCATAATTTTCAGGCTACCGTGTGCCGACGCGCGCAGAATGGCGCGTAGCTGAGTGGTGAACAGCGCCGAGTATTCTTCGTAGATACGCACCGCGCGATAGCCGAGGAACGGGTTGTTCTCCGCCGGAATATTAAGGTAATCCACCGGTTTATCGCCGCCAATGTCCATCGTGCGAATAATAATGCTCCGTCCGTTGGCGGACTCCAGTGCCTGGCAGAAAATATTGTACAGCTCGCTTTCACTCGGCTCGCTGGCCCTGTCCATATACAGCATTTCGGTGCGGAACAGACCGACCGCTTCTGCACCGTTGCCAAAAGCCGCCTGTGCTTCGACGGAGTGCGCGATGTTGGCGGCCACTTCCAGACGGATGCCGTCAGCGCTGCGCGCTTCTTTATGCAGCCACTCGCTTTGCTGTTCGCGAATAGCGGCCTGCATGCGGGCCTCCTGCTGATAGTAGCGGGCGATCGCTTCCGTTGGCGCGACGACGACCGCACCGGCGTTACCGTCTAGGTACACCGTCTGGTTTTGCCATGGTGTCATGGCGTCGATATCTACACCGACGAGCGTCGGAATGTTGAACGAACGGGCAAGAATAACCGTGTGTGACGTGGTACCACCGCTTTGCAGCAGCAGCCCTTTCAGTCGCGTTTTATCCAGCTCCAGGAACTGGCTTGGGGTCAGTTCTTCTGCGATGCAAATAGCCGGTTGGGTCAACTGCCCTGGTGCAGGGAAACGCTGTTCGCCGTAGATATGCTGGAGCAGCTGGAAGCCAACATCGCGCACATCCAGCGCGCGTTCCTGTAGATAACTGCTGCTAGAGCGGGTGAATTCGGCGCAGAAGTGGTTGGTGCTCTCGACAATGGCCTGTGCGCAGCTTAGGCCGCCGTTAACGCCCGCCAACAGGTGTTGGCGCAGCGAGGCGTCGGTCGCCAGCGAACGGTGTGCTTCAAGAATGGCGCTGGCGGTGCTGTCGCTGTCCAACAGGCGCAGTTCCAGCGTTCTGACCAGCCGGGTCAGCCCGGCGTCCAGCGCAGATTGCTCCTGTTCCGGACTTTGAGCCGATGGCAGATCGCTGAGGTTATTGAGATCCAGCGCGGCCAGGCGGGTTAAGGTACCGCCCGCGCTGCCGCTGCAAACGGGCTGAGCGCGGAACAGCGTTGGGTTCAGCCGGGTTAACGATTCTGGCAGGGGGGCCTGCTCAATGCAGTCAGCCTGCGCCTGCGGTGCGTCGCACAGCGGGAACTCGTCTTTTAGCCAGACGGAAAGGCGCTGGTGGGCGGCCTGTTCATCGCTGCCGTGAATGATGAGCTGGCAGCTATCGCCCGCCAGGGTATCGGTGCCAATCAGCGCCAGTGCGCTTTTGGCGTTGCCTTTACGGTCGGTGCGCAGGTTATGCCATTCAATATCACAGCGAAACGTGTTGCACAGCGTCTCAACATGGCTGGCCGGACGGGCGTGAACGCCGTTCGGTAATTCACAGACAAATTCAATAACCAACGCCATAGCCTTCTCTCCCAATCATTCGTTATAGGCAACAGAATAGGGGGCTTGCCATCGGCATCGCTATCTGACAATTATGCCAAAAACTGGACAAATGTATGGTCTGCTGGAAAATGAGAGCAACCTCACAGGTTGCTCTCTTCCCCTATAAAGAAGGGAAGCGGGTGAACTTTTGAGGTCGCTCGCATTTTTCTTCTGACATTACAAAAATCCAGTAAATGCACTTTTTATCCACTGTCTGCCCCGTCGCCAATTGCCTATTGTTTGTCACAACACCTTAATGGACATGGGCCAAAGAAGCCCAGGAGCGACTGATGAAAGAATTGGTGCACATACTCAAAAACACCCGTCAGCACTTAATGACTGGCGTGTCGCATATGATCCCGTTTGTGGTTGCGGGCGGCATTTTGCTGGCGGTCTCCGTCATGCTGTACGGCAAGGGGGCCGTACCGGATGCTGCTACCGATCCTAACCTGAAAAAGTTGTTTGATATTGGCGTCGCGGGCCTGACGCTGATGGTGCCATTCCTCGCGGCCTATATCGGTTACTCCATCGCCGAGCGCTCCGCGCTGGCACCGTGCGCCATCGGCGCATGGGTGGGCAACAGCTTTGGTGCGGGCTTCTTTGGCGCGCTGATCGCCGGGATTATCGGCGGTATCGTCGTCTACTACCTGAAGAAAATTCCGGTGCACAAAGTGTTGCGCTCGGTGATGCCTATCTTCGTGATTCCTATCGCCGGCACCTTCATTACCGCAGGGGTCATGATGTGGGGGCTGGGTGAACCGGTTGGTCTGCTGACCACCAGTCTGACCCACTGGCTGCAAGGGATGCAGCAGGGCAGTATCGTCGTGCTGGCGGTGATCATGGGCCTGATGCTGGCGTTCGATATGGGTGGCCCGGTGAATAAAGTCGCCTACGCCTTCATGCTGATCTGCGTGTCGCAGGGGGTGTATACCGTGGTGGCGATTGCCGCGGTGGGGATCTGCGTGCCGCCGCTGGGTCTGGGGCTGGCGACGCTGATTAACCGTAAGAATTTCAATAATGAAGAACGTGAAGCCGGTAAAGCGGCGCTGGTGATGGGCTGCGTGGGCGTGACCGAAGGGGCGATTCCGTTCGCCGCCGCCGACCCGCTGCGCGTTATCCCGTCAATCATGCTGGGCTCCGTTTGTGGTGCGGTAACCGCGGCGTTAATGGGTGCGCAGTGCTACGCCGGCTGGGGCGGTTTGATTGTCCTGCCGGTGGTGGAGGGCAAGCTGGGTTATCTGCTGGCAATTGTGGTAGGGGCAGTCGTCACCGCCGTCAGCGTCAACCTGCTGAAGAGTCTGGCACGTAAGAACAAAAAAGCGATGGTCGAAAAAGAAGACGACCTGGATTTAGATTTCGAAATTAACTGATTGAGAAGGTAGAGATTATGACCAATATTATTGCGGTAACGGCCTGTCCTTCCGGCGTAGCACACACGTACATGGCCGCAGAAGCGCTGGAAAGCGCGGCGAAATCAAAGGGCTGGAACGTGAAGGTCGAAACACAGGGGTCGATTGGTCAGGAAAATGAGCTGACGCAGAGCGATGTGGCGGCAGCAGATATGGTGATTCTGACCAAGGATATCGGCATTAAGTTTGAAGAGCGCTTTGCCGGTAAAACCATTGTGCGGGTGAATATTAGCGACGCAGTGAGGCGTGCTGACGCTATTATGAATAAAATTGAGGCACACTTAGCGCAGAGCGCCTAAGCATAACCTCGATACCATAGGTACCGACAGACTGGCGGGCGCGAAAGATTTTTGCGCCCGCCAGCGTTTATTTTCTGCAAGGAGGGGACGATGGCGGCAACGAGCGGACGAATGTTAGTGGCGGTAACCGCCTGCGTAAGCGGCGTGGCCCATACCTATATGGCGGCTGAACGTCTGGAGAAGCTCTGTCAGCAGGAAAAGTGGACGATAAAAATTGAAACCCAGGGCGCGCTGGGGATTGAAAATGCGCTTACGGAAGAGGATATCCGCCGCGCCGATGCCGTGCTGTTGATTACCGATATTGAACTGAACGGCAGCGATCGTTTTACGCAAAGCCGCTATGTACAATCAGGCATCAGCGCCTTTTTACGCGAGCCGCAGAAGGTCATGAGCGCGGTGCGTAAGCTGCTTTCCGCGCCGCAGCAGACGCATATTATTCTGACATAGTCAGTTGGCTGTGGTACTGGCGGCGGTACTCCGACGGCGAGCGCGCGGTGTTTTTGCGAAACAGTCGGCAGAAGTAATTGCTGTCGATAAATCCGCAGGCGTGGGCAATCTCTTTGACCTTTAAATCATACCCCTTCAATAGCCGCCTGGCGTGCTCCAGGCGGGTATGATTGAGGTATTCATTAAACCCCATAATGCCGCTTTTCTGGAACAGGTGTGACAGATAGTTTGGCGAAATATAGAACGCTTGCGCTACCGATTCACGGGTGAGCGGCTCGGCAAAATGGGTATCAATATACTCGCGAATCGCATCGAATAGCGCCTGGCTGCGTGAGGCAGTTTGGATCTGGCTGCTGAGCAGGTCGGCACAGTGGCTGACCAGGCTGGTGGCAATCAGCCGGGCGGTTTGCTGTTCCTGCGGCTGCATCTGGATTTCGCTCATGGTTTGCAGCAGGAAAGAGCCAATGCGTGGCCCGCGACGGGCGACGTGCTGTTTTGCGAGGTTTTGCAACCACATGCCGTCCCACTGCTGAACGCTAAAGCCCAGCTGTTGCTTGCCAAACAGGATGCTGAGGGTGGTGGCGGAGGACTGCCACTGGGGAAAGTTCCAGCCGCCCGCAGGTACGTAAAGCGCCTCGAGCGCGTTCATGCAGGGGGCGTCATCGCCCAGCCCTGCGTCGGCGAGCTGCCCCTCCAGCAGGATCTCCAGACGCGGAAAATCGACCTTAAACGCCATTTCTGGCAAAGGCGTGTGGTTAACCGCGAAATGAATTTTTTGCAGTGGCGTAATGCCGGAAGCAATCTGGGAAAGCAGCGGATTGATGTCGTAAAACATGAGGCTCCCTGTCGTGATGAACAACGAAGAAACCTTAACCGAGGGGATAAAAAAAGGCCACAAAGAATGTGGCCTTTTCAGATTGCTGACAAACCTGTTGGCGCGGTGCCGGATGGCGTCGCAAGCGACTTATCCGGCCTACAAAGGATGTCGGCAATCCACGTAGGCCCGATAAGCGCAGCGCCTTCCGGCAACGTACGCGGAATTAACCGGTGTTACGCATACCCGCCGCGACGCCGGCGATGGTGACCATCAGCGCCTGTTCGACGTTATGGTCTGGTTCCAGACCTTCTTCTTCCGCTTTACGCGAGCGATGCAGCAGTTCGGCCTGCAGGACGTTCAGCGGGTCGGTATAGATGTTACGTAGCTGGATAGATTCGGCGATCCATGGCAGATCGGCCATCAGGTGTGCATCGTTAGCGATATCCAGTACCACTTTGATATCGGCTTCCAGCTGCTCGCGCAGCTCGGCGCCCAGCGCCCACAGCTCAGGTTTCACCAGACGCTGATCGTAGTATTCCGCCAGCCACAGGTCCGCCTTCGAGTAGACCATTTCCAGCATACCCAGACGGGTAGAGAAGAACGGCCAGTCGCGGCACATCGTTTCCAGCGCGTTTTGCTTACCGTCTTCCACCACTTTTTGCAGCGCGGCACCGGCACCCAGCCAGGCGGGCAGCATCAGGCGGTTTTGCGTCCAGGCAAAGATCCACGGAATGGCTCGCAGAGATTCAACGCCGCCGGTCGGACGTCGTTTGGCCGGACGAGAACCCAGCGGCAGTTTACCCAGCTCTTGCTCCGGCGTAGCGGAACGGAAGTAAGGCACGAAATCTTTGTTTTCACGCACGTAGCCGCGGTACATCTCGCACGAGATGTCGGACAGCTCGTCCATAATGCCGCGCCATTCTTCTTTTGGCTCCGGCGGCGGCAGCAGGTTTGCTTCCAGAATAGCGCTGGTATACAGCGACAGGCTGCTGACGGTGACTTCCGGCAGACCGTATTTGAAACGGATCATTTCGCCCTGTTCCGTCACGCGCAGGCCGCCTTTCAGGCTCCCCGGCGGCTGTGACAGCAGCGCGGCATGGGCCGGCGCGCCGCCGCGCCCGATAGAACCGCCGCGGCCGTGGAACAGCGTCAGCTCAATGCCTGCTTTTTCGCAGGTTTTGATCAATGCGTCCTGTGCCTGATATTGCGCCCAGGAGGCTGCCATTACGCCCGCATCTTTTGCGGAGTCGGAATAGCCAATCATCACCATCTGTTTGCCCTGAATGAAGCCGCGATACCAGTCGATGTTGAGCAACTGGGTCATCACGTCATCGGCGTTGTTCAGGTCGTCCAGCGTTTCGAACAGCGGAGCGACCGGCAGTGCGAAGGTGATCCCGGCTTCTTTCAGCAGCAGATGAACCGCCAGCACGTCGGACGGCGTTTTGGCCATTGAGATCACGTAAGCGGCGACGGAACCCTGCGGCGCGTCGACGATCGCTTTACAGGTTTTGAGCACTTCGAGGGTATCGTTGCTCGGCTCCCAGCTGCGTGGCAGCAGCGGACGCTTAGAATTCAGTTCACGGATCAGGAATGCCTGTTTGTCGGCTTCAGACCAGCTTTCATAGTCGCCAATGCCGAGGTAGCGGGTGAGCTCGCCCAGCGCTTCGGTATGACGGGTGCTTTCCTGGCGGACGTCAATACGTACCAGCGGGACGCCAAAACACTTCACACGACGCAGGGTGTCGAGCAGTTCGCCGTTGGCGATAATGCCCATACCGCAGGCCTGTAGTGATTTATAACAGGCGTACAGCGGGTCCCACAGCTGTTCGTTCTGGCTGATCAGGCCCGCCGGTTTTGGCAGACGCTGGCCTTTGAGACGCGCTTCCAGCCAGGCCTGGGTGGCCATCAACTGACTGCGCAGGGTTTTCATCAGGTAGCGGTACGGTTCGGTTGCGCCTTCTTCGCCAACCAGCTCGCGCAGCTCGTCGGTGCATTCCACCATCGACAGCTCGGAGATCAGCACCTGAATATCTTTCAGGAACAGGTCGGTGGCTTTCCAGCGACTTAACAGCAGGACGTGACGGGTAATTTCTGCGGTGACGTTCGGGTTGCCGTCGCGGTCGCCGCCCATCCAGGAGGTAAAGCGTACCGGAACGAAGTCGACCGGCAGGCGATAGCCAAGGTTCTCTTCGAGCTGTTCGTTAAGTTCGCGCAGATAGTTAGGCACGCCTTCCCATAGGCTGTTTTCAACCACCGCAAAGCCCCATTTTGCTTCATCAACCGGGCTTGGACGATGCTTACGAATTTCATCCGTATGCCATGACTGGGCAATCAGCTGGCGCAGGCGGCGCATAATCTGGTTGCGTTCGTAGTCGGCAATATCGTTATTATCGAGCTGTTTCAAGCAGTTGTTGATTTCACCCATCTTGTGAATCAGCGTACGACGCGTGATTTCGGTTGGGTGGGCAGTCAGCACCAGCTCCAGTGACAGGGATTCAACCGCCTGTTTAATGGTGGTTTCGTTGAGATCGGGTTGGTCTTTGAGTTTGCGTAGAGTGCGGGCAATCACTTCCGGGTTGCTTGCCGCTTCGCCTTTCGGCGAAATGCTGTGGTACTGTTCGGCGGTGTTGGCCAGGTTAAGGAACTGGCTGAACGCGCGGGCGACCGGCAGCAGTTCATCGTTAGACAGGTTCTGCAGCGTGCTGAGCAGCTCCTGGCGATTGGCTTCGTTGCCAGCACGAGAAGATTTGGACAACTTACGGATCGTTTCTACACGGTCAAGAATGTTCTCACCAAGCGCATCCTTGATGGTATCGCCTAGCACTTTACCGAGCATACTGACATTACTACGCAACGCGGAATATTGTTCGTTCATTAACCCAGACACCCCATCTCATTTTATTTTGTTATATCCCGCCCTTTGGAACGAAAGGCCGGAATAAAGACACCTCTTTTATAAAGCCACGTAAAAACCCTTACGTCAATTGCTGCGAAATCGCTTCAGCAAACGAATAAATCGCGGCAATTTACGAAAGTTAATTCGCTTCGTGCCAGATAAGAAATGCTTATGAAAATGTGAGGGAGATCGCGGCTTAGAGATGCCGGATGGCGCTGCGCTTATCCGGCCTACGGGCGGGGGTAGGCCCGGTTGGCGTAGCGCCACCGGGCAAGATTCATTAGTGCCAGCAGAAGTGATGCACCACCTGGGTAATTAACTCGCGCGTCGGCTTAATAAAGCGGGTTTCCAGGTATTCGTCCGGTTGGTGTGCCTGGTTGATCGAGCCCGGGCCGAGGACGATTGTCGGGCACAGGGTCTGGATAAACGGCGCTTCGGTGCAGTAGTTCACGACGTCGGTTTTGGTACCGAGCAGTTTTTCCAGCACTTCAACCAGCTGATGATCCGGCGGGCATTCGTAGCCAGGGATAGGCGCGTGCAGTTCGCTGACCGTCAGGCGCCCAGGCCACTGCGCGCTGACCGGCTCGAGCGCTTCATCCAGCAGACCGTTGAGATCGCCCAGCGTCATGCCCGGCAGCGGACGGATATCCATGTGCAGCTCACAGCAGGCGCAGATGCGGTTGGAGGCATCGCCACCATGAATGCTGCCGAGGTTTAGCGTTGGGTATGGCACGGTGAAGGCATCATAGTGATAGCGTTCTTTTAGCGAATCGCGCAGCTGCATCACGCGGCCAATGGCGTCATGCATGATTTCAATAGCGTTGACGCCGCGCGCCGGATCGCTGGAGTGGCCAGACTGGCCCATCACGCGAATGGCGTTCGACATATGGCCTTTGTGTGCGCGCACCGGCTGTAAGGACGTCGGCTCGCCGATGATGGCGCAGTCAGGACGGAGCTCGGTGGACTCGGAGAAGTAACGCGCCCCCGCCATGCTGGTCTCTTCATCTGCCGTTGCCAGAATGTACAGCGGTTTTTTCAGCGTCGTCACATCCACATCACGCAGCGCATCGAGAATAAAAGCGAAGAAACCTTTCATGTCGGCGGTGCCGAGGCCGTAGAGCTTGTTGTCGTGTTCGGTCAGGGTGAACGGATCGCGAGTCCAGCGCCCGTCATCAAACGGTACCGTGTCGGTATGACCGGCGAGCAGCAGCCCACCCGCGCCGTGGCCGGTGCTGGCCAGCAGGTTGAATTTATTGCGCGTGCCGGGGACCGGCTGCACCTCAACATTGAAGCCTAAAGAGGAGAACCAGTCTGCCAGCAGAGTGATTAAAGACGCATTACTCTGATCGAGCGCTTCTTCGGTTGCGCTGATGGACGGGGTGGCGATCAACGCACGGTAAATCTCGATAAATGGTGGTAAATTGTTTTTCATTGTTGACACACCTCGGGTCGTGATAGTATCAATATTCATGCAGTATTTGTGAATAAAAATACATTATCATTAGGCGTAAGAAAACCCACCAACGGTAGGGTGAAGTGACGACGCTTAATCAGGCAAACAGACATAAGAAGGTAAACGGCCCCGATGTTGAATACGCTGATTGTGGGCGCGAGCGGCTACGCTGGCGCAGAGCTTGTGACCTATGTGAATCGCCATCCTCATATGAACATAACCGCTTTGACGGTCTCAGCGCAAAGCAATGATGCAGGAAAGTTAATCTCAGATTTGCATCCACAGTTAAAAGGGATTGTCGATCTGCCGCTGCAGCCGATGTCCGATATCAGCGAATTTAGCGCGGGCGTAGACGTGGTGTTTCTCGCCACCGCGCATGAAGTCAGCCACGATCTGGCGCCGCAGTTCCTCGCGGCGGGCTGCGTGGTGTTCGACCTCTCCGGGGCGTTCCGCGTCAATGACGGTGCCTTCTACGAAAAATATTACGGTTTTACCCATCAGTACCCCGAACTGCTGGAGCAGGCGGTGTACGGTCTGGCGGAGTGGAACGCGGATAAACTGAAAGAGGCAACGCTTATCGCGGTGCCGGGCTGCTACCCCACGGCGGCGCAGCTTTCCCTGAAACCGTTGATTGATGCCGATCTGCTGGATCTCTCTCAGTGGCCGGTGATCAATGCGACCAGCGGCGTGAGCGGTGCTGGGCGTAAAGCAGCGATCTCCAACAGCTTCTGCGAAGTTAGCCTGCAGCCGTACGGCGTATTTACCCACCGCCATCAGCCGGAAATTGCCAGCCATTTAGGCGCCGAGGTGATTTTTACCCCGCATCTGGGCAACTTCCCGCGTGGGATTCTGGAAACCATTACCTGCCGTCTGAAACCGGGCGTAAGCCAGGCGCAGGTGGCGGACGCTTTACAACAGGCCTACGGCGACAAGCCGATGGTGCGTTTATACGAGAAGGGCGTTCCGGCGCTGAAAAACGTGGTGGGCCTGCCGTTCTGCGACATCGGTTTTGCCGTTCAGGGCGAACACCTGATCGTGGTAGCAACCGAAGATAACTTATTGAAAGGCGCCGCCGCACAGGCCGTGCAGTGTGCCAATATCCGTTTCGGCTTTGCTGAGACGCAGTCTCTTATTTAAGGTGTGACGATGATGAATCCATTAATTATCAAACTGGGCGGCGTGTTACTGGATAGCGAAGAGGCGCTGGAGCGTCTGTTTACCGCGCTGGTTAACTACCGCGAGTCGCATCAACGCCCGCTGGTGATTGTTCACGGCGGCGGCTGCGTGGTGGACGAACTGATGAAACAGCTCAACCTGCCGGTAAAAAAGAAAAATGGCCTGCGCGTCACGCCAGCCGACCAGATTGACATCATCACCGGCGCACTGGCGGGTACCGCCAACAAAACGCTGCTGGCATGGGCGAAGAAACATGATATCGCCTCCGTTGGCCTGTTCCTCGGCGACGGCGACAGCGTGAAGGTCAGCAAACTGGATGAAGAGCTGGGCCACGTGGGCCTGGCGCAGCCGGGTTCGCCGAAGCTGATTAATCTGCTGCTGGAAGGCGGTTTCCTGCCGGTGGTGAGCTCAATTGGCGTGACCGACGAAGGGCAACTAATGAACGTCAACGCTGACCAGGCGGCAACCGCGCTGGCGGCAACGCTGGGCGCCGACTTGATTCTGCTCTCCGATGTGAGCGGTATTCTCGACGGTAAAGGCCAGCGTATTGCCGAAATGACGGCGGCGAAGGCTGAACAGCTGATCGACCAGGGCATTATTACCGATGGAATGATTGTGAAGGTGAACGCGGCGCTTGATGCGGCGCGTACGCTGGGTCGCCCGGTGGATATCGCTTCATGGCGTCACGCGGAGCAATTGCCGGCGCTGTTTAACGGCACGCCGATTGGTACGCGTATTCTGGCTTAAACATTTGTGTGCCGGATGGCGGCGTAAACGCCTTATCCGGCCTGCGTGAACAGAACCTGTAGGCCGGATAAGCGTAGCGCCATCCGGCAGTGAAATCGAAGAAATTAAGGAAGCATGTTATGGCACTTTGGGGTGGGCGTTTTACTCAGGCAGCGGATCAGCGGTTCAAACAGTTCAATGACTCTTTACGCTTTGATTATCGCCTGGCGGAGCAGGATATCGTTGGCTCTGTTGCCTGGTCCAAAGCGCTGGTGACGGTTGGCGTGCTGACCGCTGACGAACAGTCTCAGCTGGAAAGCGCGCTGGGCGTGCTGCTGGAAGAGGTTCGTGCCAATCCGCAGCAGATTCTGGAAAGCGATGCTGAAGATATCCATAGCTGGGTAGAAGGCAAGCTGATCGACAAAGTGGGTCAGCTGGGTAAAAAGCTGCACACCGGCCGTAGCCGTAACGATCAGGTGGCGACTGACCTGAAGCTGTGGTGCAAAGATACCGTTGCAGAGCTGCTGGTGGCTAACCGTCAGCTGCAAAGTGCGCTGGTTGAGACGGCGCAGGCGAATCAGGACGCAGTGATGCCGGGCTATACTCACCTGCAGCGCGCGCAGCCGGTGACGTTTGCCCACTGGTGCCTGGCCTACGTTGAGATGTTGGCCCGTGACGAAAGCCGTCTTCAGGATACCCTGAAGCGTCTGGACGTTAGCCCGCTGGGCTGCGGCGCGCTGGCGGGGACCGCGTATGAAATCGACCGTGAACAGCTGGCCGGCTGGCTGGGCTTTGCTTCTGCAACCCGCAACAGCCTGGACAGCGTTTCCGACCGTGACCACGTGCTGGAGCTGCTTTCCAACGCCTCTATCGGCATGGTGCACCTGTCACGCTTCGCCGAAGATCTGATCTTCTTTAATACCGGGGAAGCCGGTTTTGTTGAGCTGTCCGATCGCGTGACCTCAGGCTCTTCTCTGATGCCGCAGAAGAAAAACCCGGACGCGCTGGAGCTGATCCGCGGTAAATGCGGACGCGTGCAGGGTGCGCTGACCGGCATGATGATGACCCTTAAAGGGCTGCCGCTGGCCTATAACAAAGACATGCAGGAAGACAAAGAAGGCGTGTTCGATGCGCTGGATACCTGGATGGACTGTCTGCACATGGCGGCGCTGGTGCTGGACGGCATTCAGGTGAAACGCCCGCGCTGCCAGGAAGCCGCGCAGCAGGGTTATGCTAACGCGACTGAACTGGCGGATTATCTGGTTGCCAAGGGCGTCCCGTTCCGTGAAGCACACCATATTGTGGGTGAAGCCGTCGTCGAAGCCATTGCACAGGGTAAACCGCTGGAAGATCTGGCGCTGGCTGATTTGCAAAAATTCAGCGCGGTGATTGGCGAAGATGTCTATCCGATTCTGTCGCTGCAATCCTGCCTCGATAAGCGTGCGGCGAAAGGCGGCATATCACCGAAACAGGTGGCGCAGGCGATTAGCGACGCAAAGGCTCGCCTTGCGTAGCCATGTTTTGTAGGCCTGATAAGCGTAGCGCCATCAGGCACTAATATCAGTAGCCCGGCCAAGCGTAAGCAACGCCGGGTTTTTTATGCGTAAAAAAAGCGGGCCACGGGGCCCGCAAACGTTCATGTTGGCTTTAGTTAGTCGAGTTTTGAGAGAAACTCAGAAATCGGCGCGATGACTTCAAGGGTTAAACAAGGACCGCGCGGTTTCTGTGGTTTATTATTAAACAGAATCCTTGATAGGGATAATCATTCATTGCTATTCTATCTATCGCCATGAACTATCGTGGCGATGGAGGATGAATAATGAATATTCGCGATCTTGAATACCTGGTGGCGTTAGCTGAACACCGGCATTTCCGCCGGGCGGCAGATTCCTGCCACGTCAGCCAGCCAACTCTGAGCGGGCAGATTCGAAAACTGGAAGATGAACTGGGCGTGATGCTGCTGGAGCGTACCAGCCGCAAGGTGCTGTTTACCCAGGCCGGACTGCTGCTGGTGGACCAGGCGCGTACGGTGTTACGCGAGGTCAAAGTGCTGAAGGAGATGGCTAGCCAACAGGGGGAGACGATGTCCGGCCCGCTGCATATCGGCCTGATCCCGACCGTTGGCCCGTACCTGCTGCCCCACATAATCCCGATGCTGCACCAGACGTTCCCGAAGCTCGAAATGTATCTGCATGAAGCGCAAACCCATCAGCTGCTGGCGCAGCTCGATAGCGGTAAGCTGGATTGCGCCATTCTGGCGCTGGTCAAAGAGAGCGAAGCCTTTATTGAGGTGCCGCTGTTTGATGAGCCGATGCTGCTGGCGATCTATGAAGATCACCCGTGGGCCGAGCGCGATCGCGTGCCGATGTCGGATCTGGCCGGTGAGAAACTGCTGATGCTGGAAGATGGCCACTGCCTGCGCGATCAGGCCATGGGTTTCTGTTTTGAAGCCGGTGCGGATGAAGATACTCACTTCCGCGCGACCAGTCTGGAAACCCTGCGCAATATGGTGGCGGCAGGCAGCGGGATTACCCTACTGCCGGCGTTGGCCGTGCCGCCGGAGCGGAAACGCGATGGTGTGGTCTACCTGCCGTGCATTAAGCCGGAACCGCGCCGCACCGTGGGGCTGGTGTATCGACCGGGGTCGCCGCTGCGCAGCCGCTATGAGCAGCTGGCAGAGGCCGTCCGTGAGACGATGGACGGCCATTTCGAAAAGACGTTAAAAAAGGCGATTTAAACCGTTTAGCGCAGCGACCCGATAGGCTTCTGCCATGGTCGGGTAGTTAAAGGTGGTGTTAACGAAGTACTCAATGGTGTTACCGCCACCTTTCTGCTCCATAATCGCCTGGCCGATGTGAATAATTTCGGCCGCGCGTTCCCCAAAGCAATGAATGCCGAGGATTTCTTTCGTCTCCCGATGGAACAGGATCTTCAGGCTTCCTACGCTCATGCCCACGATTTGCGCTCGCGCCAGATGTTTAAACTGGGCGCGGCCCACTTCATACGGCACCTTCATCGCGGTCAGCTGCTGTTCGGTTTTGCCGACGGAGCTGATTTCAGGAATGGTATAGATCCCGGTCGGGATATCTTCAATCAGATGAGCGGTCGCTTCGCCTTTCATCAGCGCCTGTGCAGCAATACGTCCCTGATCGTAGGCGGCGGAGGCCAGGCTTGGATAGCCGATGACGTCGCCGACGGCGTAAACGTGCGGCAGCGCGGTCTGGTACAGGCTATTGACCTTCAACTGACCGCGGCCATCGGCCTGTAGGCCGATGTTTTCCAGCGACAGCGAGTCGGTGTTGCCGGTACGGCCGTTGGCGAACAGCAGACAGTCGGCTTTTAGCTTTTTGCCGGACTTCAGGTGCATGATCACGCCATCGTCCACGCCTTCAATTTTCTCGTACTCTTCGTTGTGGCGAATGACCACACCGCTATTCCAGAAGTGGTAAGACAACGAGTCTGACATCTCCTGGTCGAGGAAGGCCAGCAGGCGGTCGCGGGTGTTGATCAGGTCAACCTTCACGTCCATACCGCGGAAGATAGACGCGTATTCGCAGCCGATAACCCCGGCGCCGTAAATAATGACGTGGCGAGGTTCATGGTGCAGGCTCAGGATAGAGTCGCTGTCATAAATGCGCGGGTGAGTGAAATCGACATCGGCCGGACGATACGGGCGCGAGCCGCAGGCGATCACGAACTTGTCAGCGGTTAATGTTTCAACCGACCCATCCGGGCATTCCAGCGCGATGGTATGTTCGTCGACGAAACGGGCGTCGCCCTGCAGCATTTCGCAGTGATTGCGCTCATAAAAACCCTGACGCATACGAGTCTGCTGATTGATTACGCTATCGGCATGATTCAGGATGTCGGCAAAGGAA
The DNA here is from genome assembly GCF_036759865.1 of Kluyvera genomosp. 2. NCBI lineage: Bacteria > Pseudomonadati > Pseudomonadota > Gammaproteobacteria > Enterobacterales > Enterobacteriaceae > Kluyvera > Kluyvera genomosp. 2. The sequence goes on along the minus strand of NZ_JAPKIA010000021.1, from coordinate 5,773 downwards.
GAGCGGAGAAGTCGGCTGTGGTCGCTGTAGAGAGGGTTCTGGTTGAATTCGATAATACGGCTGACGGCGTGGCGAAGGGCTTTGGAAGGAATGGTACCCCAGTGGGTACAGCCGCCGCCGACATTATGATAACGCTCAATAACGGCGACACGGGCTCCCTGCTTCACCAGACCCATAGCAGCACCTTCGCCGCCGGGGCCGGAACCAATTACTATTGCATCATAATCGTAGGAATGTGGCATGGTAAGGCTTACCTGTTCTTATACATAAAAGCAACAGAATCATAACATCATCGAAGTAATAACCCAATTATCGTTGGGCTTTTTTCATACGAAATAGCATAAATAGCATGTAAACAATCATTAACAAAGCTGCGTAAGTCGATTCGTTTTAATCTCTGGTATAGTGCCAGCAGGTCATGTGGAAGGATTCAGTCATCGTGATGGGTGTTAGAGCGCAACAAAAAGAAAAAACCCGGCGGTCGCTGGTAGAAGCGGCATTCAGTCAACTTAGTGCCGAACGTAGTTTTGCCAGCCTGAGCCTGCGCGAAGTCGCGCGTGAGGCAGGAATTGCGCCAACCTCTTTTTATCGCCACTTCCGCGATGTGGATGAGCTGGGGCTGACGATGGTCGATGAAAGCGGCCTGATGCTGCGTCAGCTGATGCGTCAGGCGCGCCAGCGGATTGCCAAAGGCGGTAGCGTTATTCGTACCTCCGTTTCGACCTTTATGGAATTTATCGGCAATAATCCAAACGCCTTCCGCCTGCTTCTGCGCGAACGTTCAGGAACGTCCGCTGCATTTCGCGCGGCGGTAGCGCGTGAAATTCAGCATTTCATTGCGGAACTTGCTGACTATCTGGAAATCGAAAACCATATGCCGCGTGCCTTCACGGAAGCGCAGGCCGAGGCGATGGTAACCATTGTATTTAGCGCAGGGGCCGAGGCGCTGGACGTGAGCCCTGAACAGCGCCGGCAGTTGGAAGAACGGCTGGTGCTGCAATTACGGATGATCTCAAAAGGCGCGTACTACTGGTATCGCCGTGAACAAGAGAAGACGACACATCAGTCCGAATAAGGTGGTAAACGAGCAATGAAACTGTCAGGTCAAGAAAAGGGTACGCTGCTGCTGGCGCTGTTGGCTGGCTTATCGATTAACGGCACGTTTGCAGCCCTGTTTAGCTCCATCGTACCTTTCTCCGTTTTTCCCATTATCTCGCTGGTGCTGACGGTTTACTGTCTGCATCAACGCTATCAGAACCGTACGATGCCGGTGGGGTTGCCAGGCCTTGCTGCTGCCTGCTTTATTCTGGGCGTGCTGCTGTATAGCACCGTGGTGCGTGCCGAGTATCCGGACATCGGGTCTAACTTCTTCCCGGCGGTACTGTCGGTAGCGATGGTCTTCTGGATCGGTTACCGGATGCGTAACCGCAAACACGAGTCCTAATCAGTAGGCCGGATAAGCGCAGCGTCATCCGGCGCTGACGGAGCAGATTGCCGGATGGCGGCTTCGCTTATCCGGCCTACGTTAAGTCTTACTTCTTCGTGAGCAGTACGCCGCATTCCATATGGTGGGTGTATGGGAACTGGTCGAACAGCGCCAGGCGGCTAACGTTATGCGTCTGGCTCAAGGTTTCCAGGTTCTGGCATAGCGTCTGCGGGTTACAGGAGATGTACAGAATATTCGGGTACCCCTGCACCATTTTCTCGGTTTCACTATCCAGCCCGCTGCGCGGTGGGTCGACGAAAATCGTTTCGCACTGATAGCTTTTCAGATCGATGCCCTGCAGGCGGTTAAACTCACGCACGCCGTTCATCGCTTGCGTAAACTCCTCTGCCGCCATGCGGATAATCTGCACGTTGTCGATCTGGTTGGCGGCGATATTGTACTGCGCGGCCGCGACCGATGGCTTGGCGATTTCAGTGGCCAGCACGCGGTTGAAGTTGCGCGCCAGCGCCAGCGAGAAGTTACCGTTACCGCAGTACAGTTCCAGCAGGTCGCCGCGTGAATTTTGCGTGGCGTTGAGTGCCCACTCCAGCATGTGAATGTTCATCGCAGCATTCGGCTGCGTGAAGCTATTCTCCACCTGACGGTAGATCATTTCTTTGCCTGCCACCGGCAGGCGTTCATCGATATAGTCCTGATCCAGTTCGATTTTTGTTTTCGTCGCGCGGCCAATCAGATGCACGTTAAGCCCTTTGGCCCGCAGCGCGTCACGTAGCGCTTCAGCCTCTTCACGCCACTCGTCATCCAGCTTTTTATGGTACAGCAGCGAGACTACCGCCTGATGGCTTAGGGTGGTGAGGTAGTCAATCTGGAACAGCTTATGGCGAAGCGCGTGGTTGCCGCGCACGCCCTCGAGCATGGCGGTCATCAGCGTGTTAATCAGCTCGCTGGCCGCCGGGAACGTGTCGACGCGAATACGGCTTTTGCTCTGCTGGTCGAACATGATGTGATACAGGTCATCACCATCGTGCCAGATGCGGAATTCGGCGCGCATGCGGTAGTGGCTGACCGGCGAGCGGAACACCTCCGGCGCGGGCGCGCTAAACGGCGCCATCATCGTTTGCAGGCGAGTGACTTTCTCGGCGAGCTGAGCGTCGTACTGTTCGGTAGGGAGGTGTTCGGGGGTCATGATGCATCCTGAATAATAAAAGTACGCGGGGATTGTAGGGCCTGCTCAGGGGATGTCCAGTACCGAGACAGGTGAAAATCATAAATAGCAGTCTGGACATCTATATGTAACTAAATGTAGCATCCCCGTACCGGTCCTGTGAGTTAAAAGGGAATCCAGTGTGAATCTGGGGCTGACGCGCAGCGGTAAGGAAGGTGGGAAACGAATGCACCCGATGCAGACACTGCGGCTTGCCGTGGGAAGTCCTCGTTTTCCGATGTCGCCTCCAAGCCCGAAGACCTGCCGGATGACGTCGCATGGGGTTTTATCGTCGCGAACAACGTATAAAGCCTGCGGCATCCTTTTTATGTTTCGGATGCTTTAAAAATGATTAAAAAAGCTTCGCTGCTGACGGCGTTATCCGTCACGGCATTTTCTGGCTGGGCGCAAGACAGCAATTCAGACACGCTGGTGGTGACCGCCAACCGCTTCCAACAACCTGTTAATACCGTTCTGGCTCCTACGGATATTGTTACGCGTGATGATATTCAGCGCTGGCAATCTAAAGATCTGAACGACGTTATGCGCCGCCTGCCGGGCGTTGATATCGCTCAGAATGGCGGTATCGGGCAGAGCGCTTCTCTTTATGTCCGCGGTACCGAAGGACGCCACGTGCTGGTGCTGATTGACGGCGTGCCTATGGCGCGTGCGGGCATTTCCAATGGCATTGATATTGGGCAGATTCCGGTATCGCTGGTGCAGCGCATTGAGTATATCCGTGGGCCGCGTTCAGCGGTGTACGGGTCTGGCGCGATCGGCGGTGTCGTCAACATTATTACCTTGACCGACGATGAGCACGCTCAGATTAATGCCGGTGCGGGTACTAACGGCTATCAGACTTATGATGGCGCGGTGAACAAACGCTTTGGCGACACGCTGGTGACGGCGGCTGGGGCTTACCAGACGACTCACGGCTTCAACGTTCAGCCGGATTCCCCTTACAGCGGTGATAGCGACCGTGACGGCTATCGCAATAAACTGTTCTGGGGCGGCGTACAGCATAAGTTCGACGATAACTTCTCCGGCTTTTTCCGTGGCTATGGCTATACCGCTAACAGCGATTACGATCAGGGTTCTTATGGGTATGCGGGCGGTAACGACGAGGCGCAGAACTATACGCAGTCCTGGGATACGGGCCTACGCTACAGCTCGGGTATTTACTCTTCCCAGCTGATTGCGAACTACCAACACCTGAAAAATTACAACTACAGCAACGATCTCGGCCGCTATGCCGGGGATGCGACGCTGGACAATATGGAACAGCGTTATATCCAGTGGGGGAATAACGTTGAAGTTGGGCACGGGGCGATTAGCGGCGGCGTCGACTGGAAACAGGAAAAACTGACGTCCAGCAGCACCACGTTATCGGATGTCTATAAGCGCGATACGACCGGGCTATACCTGACCGGGCAGCAGCAGCTTGGCGACGTCACCTTAGAAGCTTCCGGACGTGAAGATCATGATGAGCAGTTCGGCTGGCACGGCACCTGGCAAACGGCCGCAGGCTGGCAGTTTGTCGATGGCTATCGGGCCACGCTCTCTTATGGTACTGGCTTCCTGGCACCTTCTCTGGGGCAACAGTTTGGGGCGACGCGCTTTGCTTCATCCTATGGGCCGGGCATTGCCGCTAACCCTGACCTGAAACCGGAAGAGTCTAAGCAATGGGAAGCGGGTCTTGAAGGGTTAACCGGTCCGCTGGACTGGCGTCTGTCGGCTTATCATTACGAAATCCAGAACCTGATTGACTACAAAAACAATCAGTACATCAACGTGAAGTCGGCCACCATTAAGGGGCTTGAATGGACGGGGAATATCGCCACCGGTCCAGTGGAGCATCATCTGACGCTGCAATACGTCGATCCACGTGATGACCAAACTGACAAGGTGCTTTATCGCCGCGCTAAGCAGCAGGTGAAGTATGAGCTGACCGGACAGGTTTACGATCTTGGCTGGAATGTCATGTATCAGTACCTGGGTGAGCGCTACGATAATGATTATGACAATAATCGTGATGTAAAAATGGGCGGCGTGAGCTTATGGGACATCGGATTATCGTATCCGGTCACCTCACACCTGACAGTTCGTGGTAAAATAGCTAACCTGTTCGATAAAGATTACGAGACAGTTTATGGCTACCAAACTGCAGGACGGGAATACACCTTGTCTGGCAGCTACACCTTCTGAACCACGTCCCACCGTGCTGGTATTTGATTCCGGCGTAGGTGGGCTGTCGGTCTACGATGAGATCCGGCATCTCTTGCCGGATCTTCATTACATCTATGCGTTCGATAACGTCGCTTTCCCGTATGGCGAGAAGAGTGAAGAGTTTATCGTTGAGCGCGTTGTTGAAATCGTCACTGCGGTACAGCAGCGTTATCCATTAGCGCTGGCCGTCATCGCCTGTAACACGGCGAGCACGGTATCGCTGCCCGCGCTGCGTGAGCACTTCGGCTTCCCCGTTGTGGGCGTAGTCCCGGCCATTAAACCGGCGGCGCGTCTTTCGGCGAACCGTATCGTCGGGCTGCTGGCAACGCGAGGGACGGTGAAGCGTCCTTATACGCATGAGCTGATCGCCCGCTTTGCTAACGAATGCCGTATAGAGATGCTCGGTTCTGCAGAGCTGGTGGAGCTGGCTGAAGCGAAGCTGCACGGCGAACCGGTGCCACTCGACGAGTTGAAGCGCATTCTTCGCCCATGGCTTCGTATGCCGGAGCCGCCGGATACCGTCGTGCTCGGCTGCACCCACTTCCCGCTATTACAAGAGGAACTGCTGCAGGTGTTGCCGGAGGGTACCCGACTGGTGGATTCCGGTGCGGCGATTGCGCGTCGAACGGCCTGGTTGCTTGAGCATGAGGCACCGGATGCGAAATCCAGTGAACCGAATCTGGCCTACTGCATGGCGCTCACGGCGGAAACTGAGCAACTTTTACCCGTTTTACGCCGTTATGGCTTTGAAACGCTCGAAAAACTGCCTGTTTCATCCTGATTTGTTCAAAAAAGAGACGCTTGAAAAGTTTTTTTAAAACAGGGCTTGTCAACGTCTCAGAACTCCCTATAATGCGCCTCCACTGACACGGAACAACGGATTACAAGCCGCCGGG
>NZ_JAPKIA010000020.1:0-111894 GCF_036759865.1 Kluyvera genomosp. 2 | reverse complement strand
CGCTCCGGATGAATATGATGATCTCATATCAGGAACTTGTTCGCACCTTCCCTAAACCTGACTGTGATTCAACAGAAGAGCAGGGCAAAGTCTGGTATCTCCGGCCCGGAGATGAAGTGTTGAATACGATGTTGCGTCAGCGAGGTGATAAATACATTGTCTACAACGCAAACTTTATTAAGTTTTCAGAAGAATGCCAGTAAATAACCGGGTTGTCCGCGGCGATCGACGCTACCTCCAGCCCTAATCCGCATTTCTATTGTGGCTAATGAAATCCCGCCAGCTATAACGACTTTTTCCTACACTTGAATGCGTAACGTTGAAAAACAGGCGTACCGTTTCGGGCAGGAAATAACTCATGAGATTAACCAATCTAGCGTTGTGCTGTGCGGTGGCTTTGACATGGGGTGAGCGCGTCTGGGCCGTCGATTATCTTACCGATACCACTCTGACCAACCAGCAGATCTCTGATACGAATATGACCATCGCCTATGGAAACGGGCTGGCGGCGGTAATGAATGCCAATAACACCACATTTATCCTGACCCGTGATGTTGATATCGGCGGGCTGGGGGGCAGTGGTCTGCTCAATCTTAATCAATCAACGCTCACTTTGGGGGATGCGTTATCTCTGGGAAATGCGGGGGGCTTCCCGCTTACTCGCGCTTCTTCTGGCGTACTCAACGTGGGCAGTGGCTCCGTGGTGAATGCTCCCTTTATCACGATTGGGCAGGGCACGGCCTTCGGCGCCGGAGGTAGCGGCGTGATGAATATCGCGCAGGGCGGGACGGTTAATCTGCTGACGTCGTCAGGCTTACTGGCCATCGGTATTGATGGCGCAACGGGAACATTGAATATTGACGGTACGCTGAATCTGATGACGCTGGGGCTCGTGCTGGGCTCTGAGCTGAATAGCGGTGATGGGACCGGCACGGCGATAGTGAATATTAACCAGGGCGGGGTATTTGCCACGAATGCTCGAATGATTCTATCTGAAGCCTCCACGCAGTTTAATCTGAATGGCGGTACGCTGCTGATAAACCCGGTGGATCTCAGCGTGCCGGCCCCGGGTTTCCCTGACCATACGGTGTTTACCTTCGCCCTGCAAACGACGGCGGCATCGACTATCGAGGTCGCAAATGGGGCGCTATTTGAATCAACCGGCGGCATCAGCGGCGCAGGTAGTATTACCAAAACCGGCAGTGGTGAGATGCTGCTGGCGGGGACGAACAGCTGGCAGGGAGGCACGATTATCGCCGATGGCGTGCTGCAGGCGCAAAATAGCGGCGCATTACCAGAGGCTACGGCGTACACCATCAACGGCGGTACGCTGGATTTAAACGGCTATCCGCTCACCATGAGCAGCCTTGCGGGGAGCGGGGGCATATTACAGCTGGGCAGCGCCAATGCGCTGACGGTGGATCAGGCCAGCGATACGCAATTTGCCGGGCAGATTAGCGGCACCGGCTCGCTGACTAAAACAGGCAGCGGTACGCTGGTGCTTAGCGGCAACAGCGCCACTTATGCTGGCCCTATAGATGTGAATGCCGGTGGCGTCGAAGTGAACGGCGATCTTTCTGCCGCTGCGCTTAATGTTGCCTCTGGCGCGAAGCTATCAGGCACAGGGCAAGTCGGAGAGACGACCCTGGCGAGCGGCAGTCAGCTGATCGTCGGGCAACGGGCCGATACCAGCGCGAGGGCGGTCAATTTCACCACCGGTAGCCTGAGCAATGGCGGATTAATCACCGTTAATCGCAGCGGGGCAGCGACGGGCAGCACGCTGACGGTCAACGGTGATTACACCAGTTCAGGCGGGCGCCTGATCCTGGGGAGCTCGCTGGGAAATGACGCTTCATCAACCGCCAGGCTGCTGATTAGCGGCAATGCCAGCGGTGCCACGGACGTTCAGGTGGCCAACCTGGGCGGGAAGGGTGACGCGACGATTAATGGCATTGAAGTTGTTCAGGTAGGGGGCACTAGCCAGCCAGGGGCGTTTTATAACAGCCAGAATATCAGCGCGGGCCTGTATAACTACAGCGTTGTGCAGCGTGGGCAGAATTTTTATCTCACCAGCGATTACGTCGGGTCAGGAAGCAGCGCAAACCCGGGGGGCGCGAAAAATATCCGTGCGGTTGCCGGCGGGTATATCGCCAACCTGGCCGCCGCGAACACGCTTTTTGCGCAGCGGCTTGCCGATCGTGAAGGCAGCACGGAATATCGCGATCCGGTGACCGGGCAGCCCAGCGTGACCTCGCTTTGGCTGCGCCAGGTCGGAGGGCGCACGGCTTTTCATAGCGATAGCTTGCGGACCAGCGCTAATCGCTATGTCGCCCAGCTCGGAGGAGAGCTGGCGCACGGAAGCTTTACCGGCAGCGATCGATGGAATTTAGGGCTGATGGCGGGATATGCCAATCAGCAGGGCAATACCCGCGCCAGCCTGAGCGGCAATCGAGCGGACTCCCGGATCCACGGTTACAGCACGGGGCTGTATGCGACCTGGTATCAGAACGCCGCGCAGCGTACGGGACTGTATCTGGACAGCTGGGCTCAGTACAACGGGTTCCGTAACCGTGTCAGTGAACCCGGTCAGCCGCAAGACCGCTATGACAGTCAGGGGCTGACTGCCTCCGTTGAAAGCGGCTATACCTTTAACGTTTACCCTTCTCAACGTACGGCCGCTTATCTTCAGCCGCAGGCGCAACTGGTCTGGATGGGGGTAAACGCGGACGACCATCGAGATAACACCGGAACGCGGGTACAGGGGGAGGGCGACAATAACCTCCAGACGCGTCTTGGTCTTCGGGCATTCCTCAAAGGCCATAGCGCCGCTGACGATACCACGGGGCGCAGCTTCCAGCCCTACGTTGAAGCCAACTGGATCCATAATACGCAACGCTATGCGGTGCGGATGGATGGCGACAGCCTGAGCCAGCAAGGCGCGCGCAATATTGGTGAAGTGAAAACCGGTATTGAGGGGCAGCTCACCGCTGCCTTGAATGTGTGGGGAGGCGTTGGCGTGTCGCTAGGGGATAAAGGCTATAACGATACCTACGGCCAACTGGGGCTTGAATATCGGTTTTAGCGGCCCAGGGCACCATGGCTGAACGTCATGGTGCCCTTTATTCTCAGCTCAGCGCGACCTTAATCCCCAGCGCAATCAGCAGCCCGCCCAGCATTTTATCGACAATCTTCTGCGCTTTTGCCAGCCCACGACGTACCGGGGCGCTCTGAATAAGAACCACCAGCAGCGGCCACCACACGATAGACACCGCCAGAATGACTCCTGCATACCACAGCTTTTCGGCCACGCCGGAGTTAACGTTCAGCACCTGGGTAAAAATCGACAGGAAAAATAGCGTTGCTTTGGGGTTGAGCAGGTTGCACAGATAGCCCTGAATAAACGCTCTTTTCAGCGTGGTTTCCTGCGGGGCGATATGGGTCACGTCCATGCTCTTGTGCCCGCGCGCCAGCAGCGCCAGCAGGCCCACCCAGATGAGATACGCCGCACCGGCATATTTCAGAATATCGAATAGCCACGGCGTGGTGGTGATCACCACCGCCAGCCCGGCGACGCAGTAGGACATGTGTGTTAACACGCCCCCGGTGATGCCCAGCGCGGTCATCATTGCCGGAAGACGGCGGTAGCGCGCCGCATTTTTGATAACCATAAAGAAATCAGGGCCAGGAGACAGAATGCCGAGCGTGGCAATCGACGCAACAAACGCCGTTGCCCCCAAAGACGGTATAAACATGGAGTGAACCTCTTATCAGGAAGGCGGATAAATTAGATCTTGATCACACTCCCAACTATGACCAGCATCAACGATTCTTGTGATTCTGCGGCCCGAAGGCGGTGTCAGCGCGTGGCGAGAGCAAGTGCATGGCTATGCGTATAAAGTGAAAATATATATAGCACTATATGATTTCCAGTCATTGAACTCTGAAAATGACCTCGCCATAATGGCGGCAAAAAAATTCAACGCGTTGTTTTACGACTTGATTGGGATAGGAGGATGATAATAAATGTCTTTTATTATCGATTGTCAGCATGGCAAGGAGGTATCTATCCCTTAATTGTCGTGGTTATCAATGAAAAAATTATCGTTATTAGGCATATTTGCTATCGTACTGTTTTTCTTCATTGCCGTTGCCTTTTTGATGTCGCCGTTTATTTATCAAAATAGGGTGAGTGGGCTCAGTCTCTACCCGATTATTGCGGCATTTCTCTGTGTTATTCAGCTACAGATTGCCAGCGTAGCGACGATGAGTTATTTATGCCATGTAGAGAAAAGCTATCTGCTGCCCTTTGTACTGATGTTTGGTCTGTCCGGACTGTTTTTTATTCTGGCAATTAAACTGTGGTTCGTCTTTCAATTCCTTCCGGAGGCATTTTTTGCCAATGTTTCCGATCTGTATTTGCTCAGAAATATCGTGATCGGCATATTTTTTGGTGCCATCCTGTATCTGTATTATAAAAAAGAGGCTGTATCAAACGCCCGCTTGCTGGCGGGTATTATGGTCGGTGGGTTAGGGCTGAGTATTCTCATTATGGCGCTGTACCTGATCGTACCGCAGGCGTTTAGCGAGCGTTTTGCCATGATGAAGCGCAGCGCCCCGTCCTTACCTTTTTATGTGCTGGCACCGCTTTGGCTAGGGGCCGCCATAGGGCTGCTGATGCGTATTGAACTCCGTTCCTTCTTTTGGTTCAGCATGTTTATTACCGCGGTATCGAATCTACTGAGCCTGGCCGCGACCTATCTGCTGTGGCCCGTATATCCCGGCGGGTGGTACGTTTCCCGGGCGACGGAAAGTATCGGCATCATGCTGATTATGATTGCGCTGATGTCGGATATTTTCAGCCGCTATCAGAATTCCTGCCGAGCCTATGCTCAATCTTATGAGAATTCGGTTCGGGACCCCATGACCGGCTTATATCACCGGGGTTATTTCTATGAGCAACTCAGCCGAATCGTTGCCTGGGCTTCACCCGGCCAGCCGGTAAGCCTGATTTTTTGCGATCTCGACCATTTTAAGAACATTAATGATACCTACGGCCATTTGCAGGGCGACCGGGTCATTATTCATCTGGCGCAGATGATGATGAACACGGTGCGTCAGCACGATATTGTCGCGCGGATTGGCGGTGAAGAGTTTGCCATTATTTTACAAAATACCGATATGCACAAAGCCACGATCATTGCCGAGCGCCTGCGTCGTCATGTTGAAATAGCCACGCCTGAATCGACCGGAAATGATTTTCCAAAAAAGATTACATTAAGTCTTGGCATTGCCAGTACCCGTGAAAATACACTTTTAGCCAATGAACTGGCGCACATGGCAGACAGTGCGTTATATACGGCGAAACGTCAGGGAAGAAACAGGGTAGCGGTCTATCATCATAATTTAATATTCTGATGTCGAGTTCAATGTATTAATTTTTACAATAGATAGTGCACTGTCATTGCTCGTAAATGTTCTTTGATGGTGCGCGCTAACATTAATATGAAAATCGTTTTTATTTTAATTCCTTACATTACAGTGAATTAAACATCTGGCACAGCCCTTGCTAATTGAATTCCATCTTGTATACCAACAGGAATTCAACGATGGCATTAATGACTGGAAAAACGCTGGACGGCTGGCGTCGCGATATCAGACAAAATAGCGAAGCGGTTTTCACTCTCTTACAGACGCATATTCAGGCGCTGGCGACAGATGACAACGCGTGGCTGGCGATCGCCAATGACGAGCAGCTGTGGGCGCAGCTGGACGCGTTGCTTCCCCTCTACCGGGAGGATCCTGACGCGCTGCCCTTATTTGGTGTGCCCTTTGCGGTGAAGGATAACGTCGACGTCGCGGGCTGGACGACGACCGCGGCCTGCCCGGCATTTGCCTACGTTGCCGGGGAAGACGCCACGGCGGTGGCCCGACTGAAAGCCGCTGGCGCCATCGTGATTGGCAAAACCAACCTTGACCAGTTTGCCACCGGGCTGGTGGGCACCCGCTCACCGTTCGGCGCGGTGGTGAATAGCTTTAACCCCGACTACGTCAGCGGTGGCTCCAGCTCCGGCTCGGCCTCCGTGGTGGCGCGCGGTCTGGTACCGTTCGCGTTGGGTACGGATACTGCCGGCTCCGGGCGCGTGCCCGCGGGGTTCAACAATATTGTCGGCCTCAAGCCGACGAAAGGCTGGCTGTCGGCAAAAGGCGTGGTTCCTGCCTGCCGCCTGAACGACACGCTGTCGGTCTTTGCGCTGACGGTGGATGATGCTTTTACCGTTGCCACCCTTGCAGGCGGCTACGATGCCGAAGACGCCTACTCCCGCGTCCATCCGGCGACCGTGCCAGCCGCCCTTCCGGCTCAGCCGGTGTTTGCCGTGCCTGACGTACTGAACTTCTTCGGTGATACGCAGGCGCAGGCCGCCTGGGAACGGGCGCTCGATGTGCTGCGTGAAAGCGGCGTAGCGCTCAAGCCCATTGATTTCTCAGCCTTCTCTCAGCTAGCGGAACAGCTATACCAGGGGCCGTGGGTAGCCGAACGTACCGCGGCGGTCGGCGAGATGCTGCAACACCCTGAACAGATGGATCCTACCGTTCACCGCATTATCTCCGCCGGGCTGAACTACAGCGCTGTAGAGGCCTTCAAGGCGGAATATCTGCGCGCCGAGCTGACGCAAAAAATCCAGCGCGCGCTGGCTGAGGTCGATGCGCTGGTTGTTCCGACCTCACCCACCATCCATACCCTTGCCGAGATGCAGCAGGAGCCGATTCGCTTTAACTCGCAGTTCGGCACCTACACCAACTTCACCAACCTGGCAGATCTCTCTGCCCTGGCGCTGCCCGCGCCGATGCGCGCCGATGGCCTGCCTGCCGGCATCACGCTGATCGCCCCGGCATGGCACGACCGCGCGCTGGCGGCGTTTGGCCTGCGCTGGCAACAGCAGTTGGCGCTGCCGCTGGGCGCCACCGGGCGGCCGCTCAGCCAGAACGCAGGCACGCTGCCGCTCTCCGCACAGCACGTCCGCGTGGCGGTCGTTGGCGCGCACCTGCGCGGCATGCCGCTTAACTTCCAGCTAACGACCCGATGCGCGGCGTTTGTCGAAGCAACCCAGACCGCGCCGCACTACCGCCTGTTTGCGCTGGCCAACACCCAGCCGCAGAAGCCGGGCATTGCGCGCGATGCCGCCGGTGCGGCGATAGAGGTCGAGCTGTGGGATATCCCGCTGGCGCGCTTTGGTGAATTTGTCGCGGAAATCCCGGCCCCGCTGGGGATGGGGTCGCTGGAGCTTAGCGACGGCCGCTGGGTAAAAGGCTTTATCTGTGAACCGGCAGCGCTGCACGACGCCGTGGACATTACCGAATTCAAGGGCTGGCGCCACTGGATTGCCCGCAAGGAGAACGACCATGTTTAACACTGTCCTGATTGCTAACCGTGGTGAAATTGCCTGCCGCGCCATTCGTACTCTGAAGCGTCTGGGGATCACCAGCGTCGCGGTTTACTCAGATGCAGACAAAAACGCCGAGCACGTGAAGCAGGCCGACATCGCCCTGGCGCTGGGCGGCGAGAAAGCGAGCGACAGCTACCTGAAAATAGAGCGCATTATTGCCGCCGCTCGCGAAAGCGGGGCGCAGGCCATCTGGCCTGGCTACGGCTTTCTCTCGGAAAGCCTGGCGTTTGCTGACGCCTGCGATCGTGCGGGGATTGTTTTTATTGGTCCGACCGCGCAGCAGATTGGCGAGTTTGGTCTGAAGCACCGCGCTCGCGAGCTGGCCGCTCAGGCGGGCGTACCGATGACGCCGGGCACCGGACTGCTCAACTCGCTTGATGAGGCGCTGGCCGCTGCGCAGCAAATTGGTTACCCGGTGATGTTAAAAAGTACCGCCGGCGGCGGCGGTATTGGCCTGACGCGCTGCGCGGACGCCGAAGCGCTGGCGCAGGCCTGGGAGAGCGTGCGCCGCCTGGGTGAGCAGTTCTTTAGCGATGCAGGCGTATTCGTCGAGCGCTGCGTTGACCGCGCGCGCCATATCGAAGTGCAGATTTTTGGCGATGGCAAAGGCAACGTGGTGGCGCTCGGCGAGCGCGACTGTTCACTCCAGCGCCGCAACCAGAAAGTCGTGGAAGAAACGCCCGCGCCGAACCTGCCAGCCGCCACCCGCACCGCGTTGCTCAACGCCGCCGTGCAGTTAGGCAAACTGGTCAACTATCGCAGTGCCGGCACGGTTGAGTTCATCTACGACGCCGCGCTGGATGCCTTTTATTTCCTTGAGGTGAACACCCGCCTGCAGGTTGAGCATCCGGTGACCGAGAGCGTGACCGGGTTGGACCTGGTGGAGTGTATGCTGCGCGTGGCGGCTGATGAATCCATCGACTGGGCGCGGCTGGCTCAGGCACCGCAGGGGGCGGCCATCGAGGTGCGCATCTACGCCGAAAACCCGCTGAAAAACTTCCAGCCCGCCCCCGGCATTCTCACCGAAGTGGTGTTTCCGGACGACGTGCGGATTGATACCGGCGTGACCACCGGCAGCGAAGTCTCTGCATTTTACGATCCGATGATCGCCAAGCTGATTGTGCACGCCGACACCCGCGAAGCCGCGCTGGCGAAGCTACGCACGGCGCTGAACGCCACGCGCCTGCACGGCATTGCCACCAACCTTGACTACCTGCGGCAGATTACCGCCAGCGATGCCTTTGTCGACGGTACGGCATGGACGCGTATGCTCGACGGCGTGGTGGCGCAGTCGCCGGTGGTTGAGGTGATTCAGGCGGGGACCTGGAGCAGCATACAGGATTACCCCGGCCGTCAGGGTTACTGGGATATCGGCGTACCGCCGTCAGGCCCGATGGACGATTTTGCCTTCCGCCTGGCCAACCGCATTGTCGGCAACCATGAATCGGCGGCGGGGCTGGAATTTACGCTTCAGGGGCCCGTGCTGCATTTCCACAGCGATGCACTGATTGCTCTGACCGGCGCCGACTGCCAGGCGCAGCTTGATGGCGAGGCCGTTGCGCTGTGGCAGCCGGTAGCGGTCAGGGCCGGGCAAACGCTGACGCTCGGGCGCGCACAGACCGGCTGTCGAGGCTATCTGGCGGTGCGCAACGGTTTCGACGTGCCGGAGTATCTCGGCAGCCGCTCCACCTTCGCGCTGGGGCAGTTTGGCGGACACGCCGGGCGCACGCTGAAGGTGGCCGATCAGCTGCCGATTTCTCGTCCTGAGCTCGCCGCCTGCACCACGCCTGCGCCGATTAGCGAGGCTAGGGCGCTGTCGCCGGCGCTGATCCCACGCTACGGGGAGATCTGGCGGATTGGCGTGCTCTACGGGCCGCACGGCGCGCCGGACTTTTTCACCCAGGAAGCGATTGACGCATTTTTTGCCAGCGATTGGCAGGTTCATTACAACTCCAACCGCCTCGGCGTGCGCCTGGTGGGCCCGAAACCGAGCTGGACACGGCCCAACGGCGGCGAGGCGGGGCTTCACCCGTCCAACGTGCACGACTGCGAATACGCCATCGGGGCCATCAACTTCACCGGTGACTTCCCGGTGATCCTCACCCGCGATGGCCCCAGCCTTGGCGGTTTTGTCTGCCCGGTGACGATCGCCAAAGCCGAGCTGTGGAAAGTGGGGCAGGTGAAGCCGGGCGATCGTATCCGTTTTTACCCCATCAGCGTGGAAGATGCAGTGGCGCGTGAAAATGCGCTGGATCGCAGCATCGAAACGCTGCAAACCACCGCGCTGCCCGCGTTTCCGGTGCCGTCGCTGGCCGACCGTGACGGCGTTTCTGCCGCCGGGCTGGTTTCTCTGCCAGCCAGCGCTACGTCGCCGGCCATTGTTTATCGCCAGGCCGGAGATAACTACATCCTGATTGAGTACGGTGAAAACGTGCTGGATCTGGCGCTGCGCCTGCGGGTTCACGTACTGATGGCGCATCTGCGCGATCTGGCTCATCCGGGCATTAAAGAGCTGTCGCCCGGCGTGCGCTCGTTGCAGGTGCGTTACGACAGCCGCGAAATCAGCCAACAGGCGCTGGTGGCGCTGCTGCTGGAGCAGGAAGCGCGTATTGGTGATGTCAGCCAGATGAAGGTGCCGTCGCGTATTGTGCATCTGCCGATGGCGTTTGAGGACAGCGCGACGCTGGACGCCGTGAGCCGCTACGCCGATACCGTCCGCGCCAGCGCGCCGTGGCTGCCGAATAACGTTGATTTTATTCAGCGTATCAATGGGCTGGCGAGCCGTGAGGCGGTGAAGGAGACAATCTTTGACGCCAGCTATCTGATTCTTGGCCTTGGCGATGTTTACCTTGGCGCGCCGTGCGCCGTGCCGGTCGATCCGCGCCATCGCCTGCTGAGCTCTAAATATAACCCGGCGCGCACCTTCACTGCGGAAGGTACCGTCGGTATTGGCGGCATGTATATGTGCATTTACGGCATGGACTCGCCGGGTGGCTACCAGCTGGTGGGGCGCACATTGCCTATCTGGAATAAATTCCTCAAAAACGAGCAGTTCAGCGCCGGTGAACCGTGGCTACTGCGCTTCTTTGACCAGGTCCGTTTCTATCCGGTCAGCGAGACGGAGCTGGATCGGCTGCGTGACGATTTCCGTGAAGGGCGCGCGGCAGTTCGTATTGAAGAGACGACGTTCGACTTCCAGGAACATCTGCGCTTCCTCGATGCTCATGCTGAGGATATTGCCCAGTTCCGCCAGCGCCAGTCCGCCGCGTTTGAGGAAGAGGTGGCGCGCTGGCAGCTCGACGAGCAGCAGGCCGTGATTGAAAGTCCGCTACCGATCGAGGACGTCACCCTGGATGACGGCGCGCTGGCGGTGACCGCCGATATGAACGGCAATATCTGGAAAGTGCTGGTGGCCCCGGGTGAGGCAGTAGACGCAGGGCAGCCTCTGATCATCGTCGAAGCCATGAAGATGGAGCTGGCTATCCACGCGCCGCAGGCGGGGGTCGTTAAACGTATCGGCTGTCAGCCGGGGCGTCCGGTCAGCCCCGGCGACGCGCTGCTGTGGCTCGAGCAGGAGGCCGTCTATGACGAATGATAACGACTGCGTGGGCAAGAAACGCCAGGCCGGGTTAGCTGAGCGAATCTATCTGGCGCTGAAAAACGACATTTTTGATTTCCGGTTGATGCCGGGCGAGCACTTCAGCGAAAACGAAATTTCCGAGCGCATGGCGGCGAGCAGGACGCCGGTGCGTCAGGCGCTGTTCTGGCTCGAGCATGAAGGCTATGTGCAGGTGTATTCGCGCAGCGGCTGGCAGGTAAAACCGTTCGATTTTACCTATTTTGAGGCGCTGTACGACTTTCGCATTGTCCTTGAGATGGAGGCGGTGAAGCGCCTGTGCATGATGTCGGCTGAGGCCAGGCGTGAGCATCTGACGCCGCTGCTGGCCTTCTGGTGCGACGCACCGCAGATGGCGCCGGGCAAGGCGCTATCACGTCAGGATGAAGCGTTCCACACCGCGCTGGTGCGTGCCACGGGCAACAGCGAAATGGTCCGCGTGCATGTGGAACTGACCGAGAAAATGCGCATCATCCGCCACCTCGACTTTACCCGCGAGGACCGGGTCGATGCCACCTACAGCGAACATGCCCAGGTTCTTGAGGCGATTTCGCAACAGCAGATGGAAGAGGCGCAGCGGATCCTCACTGCGCATATTTCCCAGAGTAAAGCCGAGGTCAGAAAAATAACCTTACACCGGCTTCAGCAGGCCCGTTTGCAACCCGTTTCACCGTAGCTGTGGTTCCGCCCCATTTTGCTGGGGCACATTTATCACTCAATATCGTTTAGGGGTTTTGGTCATGAAAAGACGTTCTTTACTGAAAGCATTTGCCCTGTCGGCCACCTTTTTGAGCATGGGCTTCTCTTTGCAGGCGTACGCAGCAGACACCATTAAAGTGGGGATTATGCATTCCCTGTCGGGCACGATGGCTATTTCCGAAACGCCGCTCAAGGACGTGGCGCTGATGACGATTGATGAAATCAACGCCAAGGGCGGCGTGTTGGGCAAGAAGCTGGAGCCGGTGGTGGTTGATCCGGCATCCAACTGGCCGCTGTTTGCTGAAAAGGCGCGCCAGCTGCTGACTCAGGACAAAGCCGCTGTGGTGTTCGGCTGTTGGACATCGGTTTCGCGTAAATCGGTGCTGCCGGTATTCGAAGAGCTAAACGGCCTGCTGTTCTACCCGGTGCAGTACGAAGGGGAAGAGATGTCGCCAAACGTCTTCTACACCGGCGCGGCGCCGAACCAACAGGCGATTCCGGCGGTGGAGTACATGATGAGCGAGGATGGCGGCAGCGCGAAGCGCTTCTTCCTGCTGGGGACCGATTACGTCTATCCGCGCACCACCAACAAGATTCTGCGCGCGTTCCTGCATTCGAAAGGGGTTCAGGATAAAGATATCGAAGAGGTGTATACCCCGTTCGGCTATAGCGACTACCAGACCATCGTTGCCAACATCAAAAAATTCTCCGCTGGCGGGAAAACGGCGGTGATCTCCACCATCAACGGTGACTCCAACGTACCGTTCTACAAAGAGCTGGCGAATCAGGGTATTAAAGCGACCGACGTGCCGGTGGTGGCGTTCTCCGTGGGTGAAGAAGAGCTGCGCGGGATTGATACCAAACCGCTGGTCGGCCATCTGGCGGCGTGGAACTACTTCGAGTCCGTCAGCAATCCGGTGAATACGAAGTTTGTCGCCGACTACCGCGCCTACGCCAAAGCACATAAGCTGCCAAATGCGGATACGGTGGTGACTAACGATCCGATGGAAGCGACCTATGTCGGTATCCATATGTGGGCACAGGCGGTTGAAAAAGCGGGCACCACCGATGTGGATAAAGTGCGCGCGGCGATGGCGGGGCAAACCTTCAATGCGCCAAGCGGTTTTACCCTGACGATGGATGCCACCAACCATCACCTGCACAAGCCGGTGATGATCGGCGAAATCGAAGAGAACGGTCAGTTTAACGTGGTGTGGAACACCGATAAACCGGTGCGTGCCCAGCCGTGGAGCCCGTACATTGCCGGTAACGATAAGAAGCCGGATACGCCGGTGAAAACGGGCGGTAAGTAAGGTTCGCTCGCGGATAAGGGGGGCCGAGTGTCTGCCCCCCTCACTCTGACCCTCTCTCCGAGGGGGAGAGGGGGAGGGTTAACGTACAGTCATCAAAGATATTTTCAGATCTTCCCTGCCAACGCCTCCCCAGGGCTTCTCATATCAGAACAGTACTGAGTAGTTCATCCCAAACGTCCGGCCACGGCCTTTGTAGTCATACAGCGAGGCAGGGCCATAGCCCGGGCTGTAGTACATCGGCGCGCGTTGTCCCCAGACGGTGGTGTAGTCGCGGTCAAAGAGGTTTTCAATGCTAAAGCTCAGTTTCCCTACCGGCAACGCATAGCTGCCAAGCAGATCGACCGTCGTGTAGCCATCAATCTCATTACCTGCATCATCGCTCAGCTTAAAGGACGTGGTGCTCTGCACGCGCAGGCTCCACGGGTCCGGTGCCCAGCCGATGTAGGCCGTCGCTTTCGACGGGCTCGCCACCTTCACGTCATATTTCTGCCAGCTGCCGTCCACCTTTGATTCGGTTTTCAGTACGTTGAAATTCCCCCCGGCGCTCCAGTCGCTGTCTGGAATAAAGTAATCCACCGCGCCCTCTACGCCGTAGATGCGGCGCTTATCGTCCACCACGCTGATGGTCAGATCTTTATTCGCCTGCACGTTTTTGTCGGACAACGAGTAGTAGGCGGCGATCTGCGTGCGCAGGTTGTCGCCGGTGTAGCGCCAGCCGAGTTCGTAGGAGTTCACCTTGATCCCTTCGAGCTTGCTGTCGTCGACGTTGACGCTGTTCACCAGCGGCAGATGGCCGTTCACCGCCTTTCCGTATTGCCCGCGACCATAGTATTTACCCGGATCCGGGAGTTCGACGCCCTGAGAGAAGTTAAACCACGTCTGCTGGCGCTCGGTAAGGTGTACTAACAGACCGGCGTTAAAGAGGTAATTATCGTAGTCGGTTGAGCCGCCGGGAATGGCGTCGGCGGAACGGGCGCTGCCGTCGGCAATTAAACGTTGCTCGTTGTAGCCCACGAAATCGTCGACGCGGTTCTCGGTGTACTGGTAGCGCACGCCGCCGCTGAGGGTGAAGATTTCGTTGATATCGTAGCTCGACTGCAGGAACGCGGCCAGGTTGCTGATATCGTAGCTCGGGTAGCGTCCGGTGGTGTATATCTGCTGGTTGTTTAAGCCGCCGGAGGCGTTGGCCTTTTGCTTATCGAAATACATCTGATTAGAGGTGAAGCGCTCGTGATCGGCATCCAGTCCGTAGGTGAGCTGCCAGCCGTCCAACGGCGTGCTGTTGAGCGTTAGCTTCGCGCCGTACTGGTTTGTGTCCTGCTGCGATGACGAGAAGCTTGTCAGGTTGAAGTTTTTATCCACGCTCGGGAAAGGGTAGAACTTCAAGGATTCATCGCGATAGTAAACCTGACCGACCAGCTCCTGGCCGAGGAAATCGCTGTTGGAATACTGCAGGCTCATCAGGTGGCGTTCGGTACCGGGAATACGGTCGGAGCTGAGGCCGCTGCTGACGTACGGTTTGCTTTTACCGGTGAGGGCAGAAAAATCTTTCCCCAGGTTCAGGCCGTAGTCATCGTCTCCCTGGCTTTTATAGTACTGCGTCACTAGCTGTAGCTGCTGCGTTTCATTGATATTCAGCGTGCCGGTACCCATCACATCGAGACGGTCGGAGTACTGCAGCCCGGTTTGGGTGTTATCCAGCAGGGTGGCATCGCCGTTGCCATCATACCAGCCGCCAAACTTCTGATACGCCACCGACAGCCGTCCGGCAATATGATCGTTGCCGCCTGAAACGGCGCTGGCAACGCGTTCATCGTGATCTTTGCTGCTGTTGAAGCCGCTTTTCGTACCGGCTTCAAACTCCACCTGAGTTTCCGGCTGGCCCTTTTTGGTCACGATATTAATCAGGCCACCGGTACTGCCGCCGCCGTACAGCGAGGTCGCGCCGGAGATGACTTCAATATGTTCGATATTGAAGGGGTCTATGGAGTCCAGCTGGCGGCTGTCGGTGCGCGAAGAGTTGAGGCGTACGCCGTCAATCAGCACCACCAGCGGGCGACCGCGTACGTTCATGCCGTAGTTGGTGCGGCTCTGGCTACTTACGTCAAGGCCGGGGATCAGCTGGGCCAGCGCATCTTTGAGCTCTTTACCGCCCTGTATCTGCTGCTCCAGTTCGGCGTTTTCAATCACCCAGGTGGTCTGCGCCATTTCCGCTACCGTGCGGTTGCTACGGTTGGCGGAGATCACCATGCTTTCATCATCGGTAGTTTGCGCCACCGCGGGTGCCATCATGGCGAGAAGTAAAGGGTTGAGCGCCCAGAGGCTCTTTTTGATCGTCATCATCATCATTCCTGCGCATGGGCCGATAAAGGGCGGCCCAAAAATGCGTTCCGTGAGTTAAAGAAGCAGCGTAGCGCTGCAGTTTTCCCGGATACCGCGGCGTCGCTGAATCTGACGGCGATCTCCTGAGTGGGGGCAAATCACTTCCAGCGAGCGTCTGCGGCTCGTCCAGAATGCATTAGGCGTGATAATGAGAATTTTGCAGATAATGTTTCTCATTATCAACATTTGTTTCGATTTTTGTTAAAAAATTTATATGCGTGTTAACGCCAGGCAGGAGGGAACCTCGCCCGTCGCACGTTTAAAGAGAAGAATGAAAATGTTGAAGGGGCTGTGTCCCCTGAATTTGCGTGCGAGCAATGAGCAGAGGGTAAAACGGCCGGCCGATGAAGCCGACGGGTTGAGTAAAGCCCGGTCACGACGGATGTGGCGGGCCTTACTCGTGATAGCTCAAGGCATTACAGACCCAGGTCAGACAGGCCTGGGTGATCGTCAGGACGACGCCCCAGTGGCCAGAAGAATTTGCGCTCGCTTTCTTTGATTGGCATGTCATTGATACATGCGAAGCGACGTTTCATCAGACCGTCGGCCTCAAACTCCCAGTTTTCGTTACCGTAAGAACGGAACCAGTTACCTGAGTCATCATGCCATTCGTAAGCGTAACGGACGGCGATACGGTTTCCACCAAACGCCCACAGCTCTTTGATGAGTCGGTACTCGAGCTCTTTTTTCCACTTACGCGCGAGGAACCCTTCGGCTTCTTCACGATGACTCGCGAATTCGGTACGGTTACGCCATTGGGTATCCAGCGAGTAAGCCAGCGCGACTTTTGCCGCGTCGCGGGTGTTCCAGCCGTCTTCAGCCAGACGGACTTTCTCAATGGCCGTTTCCAGCGTGAAGGGCGGAAGCGGCGGACGTACGGGTGTGTCAGTCATGGTAAAATTCCTGTTCGTGTCGGTTTTAGGGAATCGCCCTAATCGTTACTCAGGCCCGGCCGAGAGCCGTTCCAGCAAAACGTTTGCCACGTTCCGTGCGTCGTCAGCGGCGTTCCGATCGCCCATCACGTATGTCATGGTGATTGCCCCCTCGATCAACATCAGCAGCTGTCTGGCCAGAACGACAGGGTGTTCTGCGTGCAGCTGCTCGCAGAGCGCGATCGTGTAATCCAGCAGTTTCTGCTTATGCATTTTTGCTATCTGGCGAACAGGATCGTCCGGGTCTCCCACTTCTCCGGCTGTGTTGATAAAGGCACAGCCGCGGAAGCCTTCGGACTCAAACCAGCTTTTCAGAACGGTGAACATGTTCAGAATGCGATCCCGAGGCGTTTCGCCTTTATCCGACTCGGTTCTGAACCACTGCATCCACCGTTCGTCACGCGCATTCAACGCGGCCGATGCCACGTCCTCCTTGTTCGCAAAATAGCGATAAATACTCTTCCTTGCGACGCCTGAGGTCTTTACCAGAAGGTCCATGCCCGTGGCGTGGATGCCGTTCTGATAGATAAGCTGTTCAGCGGTGGCGAGGATTTTTTCTCGTGTGTCACTTGGTTTTCTGTTCATGCTTTAAAGGTAGAACGATCGTTCTACCTGATCAAGTGTTAATCATGGATGATGTTTAGGCAGAGGAGGGGATGTTTAAAAAGTGCTTTTAAATCAATTAAAAGTCAGTCAAAAAAAATCGCGGGAAAGTGCTTTTCGGAAAAAACACGCTGCCAGGAAAAATTTGGGCGTTAATAATGGGACGGCGGTGTGCTAAACAGGGAGAGACAGGTGTACTCCTGGTGTTAAAACAATCTTTTGATGTTACAGAAAAAATAGCGAACAGGAACGGCTGAAAATGATCAAATATTTATTGCTGGTGGTGGTGATGCTCGTAGGATGTACCAGTGCGCCAAACTTACCGCCTACGGATACTATTGTGGCGGTAAAACCGGTTGACTCCGGCATTATCGCCAGCTCGGCGAAGTACAGTTATCGTTTTTTTCGTACCGGCTTCCCCCAAGAATATCAGCGTTATAAGACATTTTATGAACGTTTTCACCAGCAGGCTTCTGGCGTGCGGGTTAACTTTGTTGTCGATCAACATGAAGTGACGGCGGAATACGTGGTTGTGGTGGATAAACGCAAACTGGATGCCGGGCAGCATGCCGAGCTGGTCAATCAGTATCATGCGGTGCAGATTGATAACGATCGCCTCGGTATTTTGTTTAAAGCGACGGGGTTTTGGTCTTCATCGTACGCGCCAGAACTGGCTGCAGAGTATCGGTTAGAACAGCCCGTTGTGGTATCAATCAATGATAAGACTAAAACGTTAAGCTCCCTTGGCGAGATCGCCATGATCCCCTTAGTCCCTTTGTTCCCACTGTACATGATGTACGGATGTGCCACCGGGCCCTGCATCTGAGGGAAAGGGCGGCTTCTGAAACGACCAGGCGTTGGGGGACGGAAGCCTCCGGCCCCTCTGGTTTGGCCGCCAATCATGATGGATTTGAAATGTCTATCGGGATGGGGAAATAGCTCCCCTGAGCTGTGTCTTAAAAGATGAATACTAATACTGTCAAATTTACCTTAAATAGTGCTTTAGATAACAATTACTGGGGTGTTTTCTATTATTTTGTTCACTTGCCTCTGTGATATGCTTGTTTTAGTATCATAACAACTATAAAAATATATCAAAGGATCGTTTATGGAATGGGGATGTATAAAGTGCGGGGTAGCCATACCTCAGGAAAGAGAATTTTGCGATGTCTGTGAAGAAAAACATTTCAGGAAAATTGGCGGTTTTTTATTTTTACCTCTCATCGGGTTAGTGGTTACCGCTGCGGGGTATCTGTTTGCAATGACAGATGCATTTAAATTTATGGCAGAGAATTATACGCATTTGAATGTCAGTGCGAAAACATTCTTTGCACTCTCTCTTGCTATTTATGCCGTAGAGTTTTTATTTTCTCTGACGGTACTTTCCTTTTTCTTGAGAAAGAAAAGATTTTTACCCAAGCTTTATATGCTGTTTTTGATATCTATTGTAGTAACAATGTCATTAAATCTCTATATGCTTTATAGGTTAATTCCCGGCGTAAATATTGGCTATAATGAACTTGTTCCTGTTTTCAGAAATGTGATATCAGCGTTCATTTGGATTCCGTATTTCATAACATCCGTGCGCGTAAAAAGAACGTTTATCCGCTAAGAGGCCATTGGCGTGGCTTTTTATCGCTGATTATTGGATACGCAGAGTATGCTTGCCGCGCTTCAGCCAGCAAAACCAGGGGCGGGCGCTCTGCGAGTGGCCAGGATAAACGTTGTTCCGTTCGTCGTCATACCCCAAAGCCGCTATCTTGCTAATTTCATGAGATGTGTAGCCATTCCCCATTGAAGATTTGTGCATTTCCCGTCTACCCATTCCAGAACAGAGTAGCTCGCATTGGGCTGGGCGTAGCGAGAAAAATTATCGATAACCCCCTCTTTTAGCTGCGCCAGAACGCCCTGGCTAACCTGGCCGTGAGACACCACACAAACCGTCCGATGCTGATTGGCTATTTGCAGGTGACAAAAGAAATCCATGATTCGCTGGGTAGCCTGAGCCAGAGTTTCCCCTTCAGGAGGGCAATAGTTTGCATCGTGCATGAATAGCGCATTTACATCATCCGGATGGCTGCGCGTGAGCTGCGCGGATGCGAGCCCTTCAAAACGACCAAAAGCCTGTTCTTTTAGTGACGGTTCAATGATCAGTGGGCAGTGAAGGCCTGTTGCCAGGCTCAACCCCATCTGCCGTGCGCGCCCGAGAGGAGAGCTGTAAATACATGCTATCGGGTAGGCGCTTTCCAACAGTGCGGCCAGTAATGCCGATGTTTCTCGCATACCCCGGGGGGTAATCGGGCTATCGCTATGCCCCTGGATTATCCTGCTTAGATTCCACTCTGTTTCAGCATGCCTTACCAGTATTACTTTCATCGTTATTTATTTCCGCCAGCCCGCAGGAGTGCTTGCACTGCACAATATGTGCATCAATTCAGGCGAAGTGTAGACGAATAAGCGGGTTGCCGTTTTAGATAACGTCGGCAGCGGCGGGCAGCGATGAAGATCTTCTGTGAGCGAGAAGCCCCAATAAAGCCACAAATCAGTGTTGCCCCATTACTTGTTCCAGGATGATGCTTTTTCAGGCAGGGTACTATATTTTGGTTGAACTCCCTTTGCAGGATATAACCATGATAACAGTAGAGAAATCAGATCCATTTTCTTCAGAATCTCATCGCTTAATCGAGATGCTGTCAGCTGAACTTGCCGCTATTACTGGCGATAATGGCAAAACCAACTTCACCGTTGAAGCGATGAACAATGACAAAGCAGTATGGGCATTGGCAAAAAATGTACATGGCTATGCGATAGGATGCGGGGCTATCCGCCCATTAACACAAAACATAGCTGAGCTTAAAAGAATGTTTTCGGACCGAAGCGAGCCAGGCGTGGGGAGTGCATTACTTACTTTTCTGGAAACCTCTGCAAAGCAAATGGGATATCGAGAACTGAAGCTGGAAACCCGACATATCAACCAACGGGCCGTCAATTTTTACGAGAAAAATGGATATGTTCGTATTGATAATTATGGCCCATACATAGGAAGAGAAGAAGCTGTCTGTTTCTCAAAAACATTGGACTGATTGCATCCATCGGTTGAACTCACAGTACCAAGCGGACAGCCTCTTGGATCTGAAGGTCCGCTATGAGCGAGGAGCGGACATTTACATATTTGTTCCGTTAGCACTAATTAGTGCACCACTACATTTTATTCACCTGACTCATGCGTCGTGTGGTCCTGTACTGATCGGGGGAAGTACCGGTAAATCGTCTGAACATGACAATAAACGCAGACGTGGTTGAGTACCCCAAATCAAGGGCAATGCTTTGTACAGTATGCCCCGCATCAAGACATTCCAGTGCATACATAAATTTCAGTCTCAGGCGCCATTCACCGAAGGACATCCCCAGCTCACGCTGACATCTGCGTTCAAGAGAACGTGACGTGGTATGAAGCGTTGCCGCCAGTTCCCTTACACTTCGCTTATCCCCGGGATTATCCTGAACGAATCTCAGTAACCGGTTCAGCTCTTCGGAAGAGGCGTACGGCAGGTAGTTATCATGTGTTTCTACCTTCAGGATTTGATCCAGTGCGACCTGAGCCATGCGGATATCCTGTTCTGTTTCTGGCGAACGGATGTCCCTTAGCGCAAAGTCGTCAAAAATGGCTCTTAACACCGGGCTGACACTCATTGTGCATGGCGCTAAGGGCAGTCTTGCCGAGGTCTCAACTCCAATGTAAACCGAACGGTAAATAGCCTCCTGAAGCGTATAGGAGAAGTGCTCCACGTTTGGGGGGATCCAGATGGCATACTGAGGTGGCGACAAAAACCGGATACCATTAATTTCGAGATTCATGACCCCGAAAGAGACATAGTTTAGTTGTCCCCATGAATGAGAGTGAGTCTGCCAGTCCATCGCCGCAAGCTGAGCATGCCGGAAATAAATCTCGCCAGGCAAATCATTAATAACAGGAATAACTCCGGACTCTCTCACCCAATCTCTCCACGTACAGTTGTCGCGTTTTCACAATATCATTAATTATAGACTAAATAAGGTGGCGGGATACCCACGGTTAAACCTGTCTAAAGATCTGCATCAAATGTCGCAAAATGATTATATATTCCATTTGGGACGAATGTTAAAGTCTGCATTGATTCAAAAACGCAGGATATTACTATGAGTTACTTATTCCCACTTCTGGCCGCTTTCCTCTGGGGCACCAACACAATAATTACCAAAATGACGTCCGGCGTCATTTCACCAAGTGAGATAAGTTTTCTCCGCTGGCTGATTGCTGTAATTATTCTGACACCGGTTATCTGGCGTCCAATGAAAAAACATAAGAAAGAAGTTTTGCCAAATATACCTAAGTTAATGATATTGGGTTTATTAAGTAGCGTCATTTTCCAGAGTATGGCATATAACGCAGCGGCGTATACCTCCGCAATGCATATGGGAATTATTCAGGCTCTGATGCCCCTGATGGCGATTATCCTGGCAAGCCTGGTATTCAGAAATAAACCGGGGGCAGGTACTGTTGTAGGTGCACTGGTGTCCCTGGCCGGTGTTGTGCTGGTCATCTCAGGTGGAGAACCATCAAAGCTGATCACACAGGGGATGAATATCGGTGACGGGCTGATGCTTGTGGCGACCTTTGCAATGGCGATTTATAACATTCTGCTGAAACGCTGGCATGTCAACGTGCCGCTGATTTTGTCCCTGTATGTTCAGGCGACAACCGCAGCCGTCGTGTTACTGCCATTTTACCTGATAGGTGAAAAACACACCCTGACCCTGGTTTCCGGCGGAATGGTTCTGTATGCGGCGATTGGCGCGTCGATTCTGGCGCCACTGACGTGGATGGTCGGCTCAAAACGTCTCGGCCCTTCACGTGTGTCGCTGTTCTTTAACCTGATCCCGATTTTTACCGCAATCATGGCGATCCTGTTGCTTAACGAAGAGTTCACCAGGTCACTGCTCGTTGGTGGCGTGTTATCCCTGGGCGGCGTGGTAATTGTTGAGGTTTTCAAAGGCAGCTAGGCGGTGGCCGGTAACGATGCCCATCACCATACCGGAAAGAAAACCAGTAAGTCGCTGCACCGGTCGTAAGCAGACGTCTGGCTACCGAGCAATAAGATATCGACAGGAGTTATGTGGGACTGGTGCGCCACGGAGAGCCAGTACATCACAAGGCGGGCAGTCAATGTCCATTTATCAAAATATCCACTGACGAGAATTGTAGTCTGATTTGTGCTGTGTACGCAGCACAAATAAGTGACTTATCCTTACTGTAACGAAAATACCGGAGGAGTTTCTGGCTCTTTTTAGTTGAATATCCCGCCGTTTAATACTCTGCTTCTGCCAGAAAGTATCCTGAATGCACATTCTCAAGTGTAATTTTTCTTATGTATTTATCATTCAGCAAAAGATCCTTGATTTATATCAGCCTGAATTGTGGAAGTGTATGTAAGACTACGGCCTGACTAATACTAAATCATTAATAATACTAAACAAAAAACACGCATCCAAACCGTAAGTGTGAGTAAAGAGTAATAGGTAAAGGGTAAATTATGATAAATTATGATAAAGTTTCACTAACCAAAATGCTTAACGTAGTATTCATTGTAATGCTGATACCATTCATAACACTTAGTTTATGGCTTTATAATAATAACCGCAACGAAATTAAAAATACTATAAATGAAACAATGACTCAATTTGTGAGCAATGTTTCTTTTATGTATATAAAGCCACATGTAGAAAGAATTAACAACGAATTTATGTTATTGAGAAATGATAAATCTACCAGCGTAAATCTGATGGATTTAAATGATGATAACAATGAATTTATTAAAGCAGCAATAAGTTCATTTAATCGGACGCCACATTTATCTGGTGTGATTATTTCCAATAATAAAAAAGAGTTTATTATACTGCCGGAGATAAATATTTCAGAATATGACGTAGAGGAACGACCATGGTTCCCGCATTACGGCAAGGATGGAGAGGTTGTTTATAGTAATGCATATACCAGTTCATACTCAGAATATCGCGGTGATAATCGGATGATTATTACGGCAGCAATGAATGTGTTCAATTCCAACAAGAGAAAAATTGGTACTGTAGCCTATGATCTTGATATGAATTATCTGTCTGAAAAGTTGAAGTATATAACGTTACCATTTAATAGCCATCTTAAAGTGACTGATAAGAAAGGCATGTATATCATAAACGATAGCATTAATAAAAATATGACGGCACGGGTTCCTGTGGAGTGGGTTGAAGCAGCAGATAATAAGCAGGGTAGTTTTTATGATAAAAAAAGTCGCAATCATATTTTTTATTATACCTATCCTAATCCAGAGTGGGTGATTTTCGCTGTCATTAGTGAAAAGGATTATAACAAGGAAGTGGGTAAAATGGATGCTGGTTTTCTTGTGGCATTATTAAGCTCGTCATTATATTATCTTTTTTTGCAATACTATGTCATTTTATTTGTTATAACATTCTAATGAAAATAAAGCTCAAGCTTCACGGGTATGATTTAAATAAAGTGGGTGGCGGGGGTGGGTTGTTATCTGTATTTTCCAAAATTGATAATAACAACAATGCACTTCAACAATCTAAGGTTAAAGAAATTACAGACTCATTAACTGGTTTAAAAAACAGGCGTGGACTAGAGCAGGCATTTTCGGAAAATATTAATAATAAAAAGAAAGTGCATTTAGCTATTATTGATATAGATAATTTCAAAGGGGTTAATGATAATTACGGGCATACTTTTGGAGATAGTGTTCTGGCGTATCTTGGTAAAACGGGTATAGATATTTGTAATGAAAATACGGATGTATTTCGATATGGTGGTGAAGAGTTTGTGGTTTTATTCATCGATAACACTACGACTGAATGTATGGATACCATGAACAAATGGTTGATGCGTGTTTCACGACGCCGTTGGCGAGAACAAAATCTCACGGTTACATTCAGTGGCGGTCTGGTCGAAAGAAAAGATGAAGACTTGTCCTCTCTGATAGAAAAAGCTGATAGCGCTCTTTATCAAGCTAAAAATATGGGTAAAAACAGAATCATCAAGCATTCATAGTTACTTGGATGGAAGTTTCGGTCTTTTCAGGACTGAAACTTCCGTTACAACCGGCTGACACCGGCGAGATGCCCTGAGCTGTTTTTGTCATATCCATCATTAATGGACTATATTATTCAGCCCAGTTTTCCAGTTTCAGCCCCGGCACCCGCTCAAACTCTCTCACATTATTGGTCACCAGGATGGCCCCTACCGCAATGGCGTGCCCGGCGATCGCTGTGTCATTGGGACCAATCGGCGTGCCGCCCGTGCGCAGAACGCGCCAACCAGCTCGATGTGGCATGGGGAAGTCTTCGGGCCGGTGGCACCAAATCGTATCTCGGCGTAGGTGATGGCCGACACCACGATCTGGTGATTGCGCAGCACCGCCTGCTCCAGGCGTTTCAGCAACCCGTCCGGCTGCTCGCGCATGATGAACGAGCAGATGCAGGTATCAAGCATATAGGTTTTCGTGCGAGTTTGTTTCATAGTTCAACGCGTCCTTCGTCGCTGACGATCCCCTCGCGCTCCGCCATAAAGTCCGGATCGGCTTTTTCGAGCTGCGCGAATGAGCCCCAAGTCGGCCGGACGGGACGCAGGATGATGCTGTCGCCCTCGCGGACGATCTCGAGCTCGCTCACCCCGTCAAAATCCAGATCACGGGGCAGACGGATAGCACGGTTATTGCCGTTTTTAAAAATCGATACGGTTCTCATGATGTCCTCCTGGCCGAATGGCCTTTATGCATATGCTCAGTATAGGAAGATGGTAAGCATATGGATATGTTAAGGATATGCTTTGCTCTCTCTTTTTTTGCGAAGATCCGAAAAAAGCTAAAGTCGGATCTCGGTTGGCTAATCGTATGGAAGGGTGAAGGAGCAACGACAGGAAGGAGTTCAAGGCAAAGGCAGGTGGGAACGGAAGGTCCACTTTGAGCGAGAAGCAGACTAAAAGTGCATAGCCGTCTACCTCAGACTACCTCACTTTAGTTCGCTTTATGGTCG
The DNA here is from genome assembly GCF_036759865.1 of Kluyvera genomosp. 2. Lineage (NCBI taxonomy): Bacteria > Pseudomonadati > Pseudomonadota > Gammaproteobacteria > Enterobacterales > Enterobacteriaceae > Kluyvera > Kluyvera genomosp. 2. The sequence goes on along the minus strand of NZ_JAPKIA010000020.1, from coordinate 86,816 downwards.
ACGACTATTTACTAAAGCAGGGCATTCAAAATTAGCATTTATTCAAATTCTAACTACGCTTGATAAGTGTCCATTCAATTAAACTACGCATCTTGCGAGGGTATTAGCATGTCAAAAAAAATCACCCAATTAGGTGTCATACTTGAAGATGTTGAAAGTGGTTTAAGGTTAATGATTGTTCGACCATCTAATGATCCCTTGGTTTCTGATGAAATTAGCTATAAAGACAGAAAGTTAACAGTCTGTAAAATACAACCTGCTGGACAACCTATTGAAGGTATCAGGGTTGGCATGGATCCGGGTTCGCGTAGTAAACCTACTCATGAATCTTAGCTTCATATTTGGGAGCGATAAATGGCTGAAATATCATTAGTTTCTGGAGCATTATCTCTGACAGGACAATGCACAATAGCATGTAAGCATTGTTATTCAGAATCAAGTCCAAAAGTTAAAGCGTTTTTGAGTACGGACCATTTAAAAAGTATTGTAAGCACTCTACGGCGGCATGGCGTGAAGCAAATATTCTTGGGTGGCGGAGAGCCTTTTCTTCACAATGGTCTAGAAGAAGTTGTAAAACATATGTTTCAAAACGAAGTATTACCAAGCATTTCTACAAATGGCCATGTTATTTCTACCGAACGACTTGAATTGTTGTATGAATTTGGCATGAGATATAATTTATCAATAAGCTTAGATGGGCCGAGCGAAGATATTAACTCCACCATCCGTGGGGCTAATAGCTTTGCAAAAACATTATTTGGGATGTATCAATTGTCAGCGTTTGGAAAGATACTTTGGGGGGTTAATTATGTATGTTGTAAAAACAATTTCGGATATGCACTAGATACTGCCAAATTGGCATCACGACTTGGTGCTAGTTATTTTAATTGCATAAAATTCACACCTAGTGGCCGCGGAGAAAGATTTGCAAAAAAAATGGCTATAACTGATGAAGAATATCGAATGGAAATATTAACACTTAGCGATATCTTTACACCATTCGGTGAGTATTACCAAGACATTTACGTGTTTGATATTCGTTCTGATGCAGTTCCTAATGGTAATAGTATGTCGAAGTGTGCAAGATCTTATTTTTCTGATTTCAAAATAGAAAATCCTCTCGGAGTTAGTATCAATCATTTTGGTACAGTCGCGTTGGCACCTCCAAATATCTATCTTGGGAATTTATTCGAAACATCCTTGGATGAAATTATTAATAGACTTGCAACGAAAGATGTACTTGAAAAATACGAACAATGGTTGCATGGAGCTAGAGGTGGAATCCATCCCCCTAAAGATCCATCACGGAATATGCCAGAAGTAATAAATTTAAATGGTTATGAATAATTCGCCAACATTTGAAATCTACTAATATTAGAACGTATCTTCATAGCACGCAGCGGACGAGCTAACGGTCCGCTGTGAGCGAATTACAGACATAATACCAATTTTATCCCCCCTGGAGCACAATATTGACACAATGTGTAGGACGCATTGGGAAGTGCGTGAAAAATATAGAGCATTAACTCAAATCTTTCTTATATCATTCTAAATGAATTTATCATGCCAAAAATAAGTCGTACCGGTTACATTTTGTGCATGAACTTGCCCATATTCAAATATAGGTTCTTTCTTTATATGCTGCGTATTCAACTCTGGCTTATTCCAATAAATTAAGTTCGCTTCAAATTCACTCAGTAGTTTTTCAGCGAAATCAAAAGGCTTAATCCATTCTATTGGAATGGTTTTACTGCCTTTTAAAAAAACAACGCAGCACAAATATATTTTCTTTGACAAGCCGTCATATTTTGGGTGGTGTAACTTTGTAATTGCGCGGTGGCCTGAAGAAAATCGTGAGCTCTTCGACGATGTCTTTCCGATGTAAACTAGTTTTTCATTTTCATCATCCCCAACTGTAATCAAATAAATAGGATAACAAGCTAGAGGGGCCTCTTCAGCACAATTTGACGATAAGTAATTTTGGTTAGCCTGCCATGAAATATCTAGGTTCTGAGCTGAAAGACCAATGGTTTCATGTAGTGCATATGAGGATTGCAGAACTAGAAAACATCCTATTTCTTTTTCAGGAATTAGTAATGAAGGGTTTTCCAAACTTCTGCGAAAATAATTTTCATTCGTTCCGTATTCTAGGGGTCTGTAAGTTAATTCAAAAGCCATAACATCGATCCTTTTTATCTCATCACGATATGTTAAAGGATGGATGGCCTGCTGGTCAATGAACCCAGGGACTAGGCATGTCCGCTTCTGGCACTAAGCGGACGAGCTTAGTGAGCTGAAGGTCAGTTGTGAGCGAAGAGCAGACGTTGAACCTTAAAAGCAGACAAGCAACAAATATCAACCAGAAAAAAGCCCGCGTAAGAACAGGAGATGAAACGTTGCGCTGTACTGAACGGTGAATCTCGCCGGAACAAAGCCTGCACTCAAGATAAGAACAAGGAGCCAGGGCGTGGTAGCAATAATCCATTTGTTTGCGAAGATGTAATATTCACAAGACCATAGATAATCGCGGGAAGGTAAGAAATGCCTTCCCGGTGAATCTGCCGGGAAGGGACTGGCTCAGACTGTTGGTGACCAGAGATCATAGTTCAGTGCAAAGCTGCTGCCATCTCGTACAACTTTACCAGTGGTTGGAAGGTTAAAATGCATTCCGCTAACGGCCAGATTATCACTCGCGGCACGGTCAAGCAGTCTCGCCCTGACGGCAGCAGCGGCCGCAGGATCGCTGTCGAAGGCGATAGTGACATCAGGCTGAGCGACCTGGACATGCGGGAAATGAACGATATCGCCCCAGATGAGCAGAGATTCCTTTTCATCGCCCAGCAGGTATCCGCTGTGACCGGGTGTGTGGCCAAACAGTTCAACGCTCTGAATCCCCGGCAGGATGGCTTCCTCGCGGAAAGGCACCAGTTTGTCGTCGTACGCGTTAAAAGCGTTTTTAGCTACCTCAAAGAACGGCCTGAACGCATCAGGTGCGCTGGCTGCAATAGTTTCATCGCGCCAGAAAGCGAGTTCTTTTTCATGTACAAAAAGCTGTTGGACATTACGGAACACCGGAGTCTGGAGAGGACCTGCAAGACCACCGATATGATCCGGGTGAGCGTGAGTCAGTAAAATGGTGTCGATAGCGAGTGGGTCAATACCGGCAGCGGCCAGAGCAACCTGAAGCCGACCGCCCCAGCCATTAATACCGCCAGCACCGCTGTCTACCAGGATAGTGCGCTCAGGGGTCTGAATAACGTATACGTTGATATTAATACGAGGCAATGCAGGTGCACCACGCTTCTGGAGTAACGCCTCCGCCCGGGAGCCATCAATCCCAGACAACAACTCAAAAGATACGTCCAGATAACCATCACTAAGCATGGTTACAGCCATATCGCCCACTTTTTTTCGATTAATGGCCGGTGCCTGCCAGTTGTGTTGTGAAATCATGTGTTACTCCGCTGCGATGAAGTTATTACAGAAAATAAACCGATTGGTGAATGCAACTTTCTCATAGTGGGTTTGGGGTTTACCCAACCACTACGACGATTTTGCCAACCTGTCCATTTGCTTCCATATAACGCTGTGCATCCGCAATATCTTGAAGCGGGAATGTTTTATCAATGACAGGTTTCAGTTTGCCGGAACGTAACCCTTCGGTGACGAAGGATTTTGCGCGTGCCATTTTTTCAGGGTCCGTCGTGATTTCAAACAGCTCGTATCCACGGAGCGTAAGATGCTTACCGAGAATATCAAAGACAGGCACAAGCATGTCGCGGCTGTCGAGCGCGCCATACTGGAAGAACATACCTTGCGGTGCCATCACCTGGGTCAGTTTTGCCACCTCCGGACCACCGACAGGATCAAAAACAATATGCGCACCCATGCCATCTGTCGCATGATTGATTTCCGAAACCATATCCTGCTCAGCTGTAGCTATAACTGTGGCGGCGCCAGCTTTAAGAAGCATTTCGCTTTTTTCGGTAGTCCGAGTAAGCGCAATGGGTTTAGCACCCAGCATGTTAGCTATCTGTATGGCAGCCAAGCCTACACTACTTGATGCCGCGCGGATCACAACATTCTGCCCAGCCTGAAGGTTGCCATATTCAACCAGCGCGCCATATGCAGTGACATACATCATCCAACTTGCAGCTGCCTCCTCGAAGGAAAGATTTTCAGGATGCTTCACCACAGCATTTGCCGGAGCATTGACCAGTTCGCCGTACATGCCGTATTCATTAAACATAAACGAAGGGATAACGCTGACCCGATCTCCACTAACAATCCCTTCAACATTCTCACCGACGGTCTGCACTATGCCCGAGGCCTCGTAACCCAGGCGAGCCGGAAATTCCGGTTCAATGACATACTGACCGTTGCGGTACATGATTTCTGCACGGTTAAGACCAATAGCATGTACGCGAATCTGAACTTCACTCGCTGCTGGTGCGGGTACCTCCACATCTACAACTTCCAGCACTTCCGGACCACCGGTGCGGTTAAAGGTAACAACTTTAGACATATTCAGCTCTCGTCAGTTAGCAGCACATCTTCAGGATATTGTTGAAGACATGCCCGGTTCATTTACTGACAATCTACGCTGCTATAAACGTACCAAAAATAGCTGACAGGGAACTTCAGTATTAATTATCTGTTAACAATCCATTGGTTTCAGCGGATCTGCATCGCCAGAACTTCACTGAACCAGTCTATAAAGACCCGTACTTTTGGAGAAAGATAGCGCCTGTCCGGATACATCACCGACACGGGCTTAGGCACCGAAGGGTATTGTGTCAGAATCTCTTCAAGAGCTCCGGAAGCAATATGTGGGGCAAGGGCGTTAAAGGTGGCCTGGATTATGCCGAGGCCCGCCAGGCAGCAGGAAAGTAGAATATCTGAATTATCAACAAGCATGCTGCTGACGGGACGCAACGAAATGACGTTCCCGTCCTTAGTAAATTTCCATTCCATCACGTCACGACTGTGGTCGCTGAAAAAGTTTATCGCCCGATGTTGGTCCAGATCCGCAAGTGTTTCCGGTCGTCCATGTTGTTGCAGGTAAGATGGGGCTGCGCAGGTAACCATTCTGATGTCACCAAGGCGTCTGGAGATAAAACTCGAATCCTGAAGCTCGCCCAAGCGGACAAGACAGTCCACACCTTCAGTGATCAAATCGGTTTTTTTGTCCGATGAAACCAGTATGACGTCAATGTCAGGATACAGTGACTGGAAATGTTTGAGATTAGGGATCAGTATGGCGTGAGCTAGCGCCAGCGGGACATCAAGCCTGAGCCGCCCCCGGGGTGGAAGGGTCGGTGAAAAACTAGCCATCATGTCATTAACTTCAGTCAATACGAGCCTGGCGCGATGATAAAACTCCTCCCCTTCAGCCGTAATGCTCAGTTTACGAGTAGTGCGATGGATGAGTTTTACGCCGAGGTCGTCCTCTATCTGCTGTATCGCTTTGCTCACGGTGGGGCGATGAATCTGCAGAATGTCAGCGGCTCTTGTAAAGCTGCCACGCTCAACAACCTGTATGAAAATATTAAGGTATTCAATCATGTTAGAATGCACGTGATCACCTGGCTTTATTTAGGCTGTTTGTAGTTGGCATTGTAAAGTAAACAATTCCGATGGGCATTAAGTTAAAGATTTGATGGCTTTCAAAATGTCCGCTTCTGGTACTCAGCAGACCAACGCGTGACGCTGACGTTCCGCAATGAGCTGTGAGTTCAACTGATGGACGCAACACACTTATTGAACCGTTCTGTGGGTGATTCATAGTCTAGCGTTTTTCTCGGTCTCTCGTTCAGTTGTCTGGCAACACTGTTAAGTCTTTGCTGGCTGTGAACCGATAAGTCAGTTCCTTTTGGAAAATATTGTCTGAGCAATCTGTTCGTATTTTCATTTGAGCCACGTTGCCAGGGAGATTGAGGATCACAAAAATAAATCTGAATGTCTGTCGCTACAGTAAATCGTGTGTGGTTGATCATTTCAGCGCCACGATCTCAATTTAATGTTTTATAAAGCTCAGCAGGTAATTCCCGGGCTTATCTGATGAGTACAGGCATATCCACCAGTCTGGTGGATACTGGGCATTATAGAAGAGTGATATCTGTCGAATATTCTGGCGATATCATGCAGGGAATCACCTTGCTTATATCTGTCCCAGATAATCGCTTTCTGTTCGGGCGTGTAGTAAATGCGCGTTCTTCGTTTCATTGCAACGTCCCTCTTGATTAAGAATAGCGTTGCATCGACCCGCTGAAATCACAGCGAAAAGCGGACATTGAACACATGAGTTATCCGCCCATGGCTTCGAAGCTGCCGTACTGAACTCGTAGCGATTAGATTTCCTTGGTGAGTTCTCCTGCCAAAAGCAAAAGAAAACTCAGGTTGATAATGCGATGGACATATCCATGCAACGCAGATCTGTTTGGGCAAGTCTTGATGGGGATGTAGTTTCTTTGATAAACATAAAACCATGCTTTTCATAGAACGTTTGCGCGTTGGGTGTTGAGGTCAAGGTTAACTGTTTCAGCCCTCTCTTAATCGCCTCATCTTTAATCGTTTCAATAATCAGGCTAGCAAAACCTTTACCAAAATAATCTGGCAATGTAAAAATAGCCTCTACGCTCCCCCCGGTAAGATCCAGATACCCAGTTGCCACCAATCCTGCATCAGGTAGGTCTACAACAAAGAAAGGATTTTCCGTAATAACCTCCCTGTAATGTACAGGCATAGCTTCAGGTGTCCAGGCCTCAAGCACCCTGGCACAATAACTTGGCTTACATCCTTCCCGGATAGAAAGATTCCTTATATTCCAGCACTCCTCTGCCTCTTCAGGTACTGCAAGTCTGATTTTCATTTGTTCTTCCTTTTCGTCTTATTATATTTATAGATTTATCATGAAATGGTTTCGTTTCAACATTTTTGTTTAACAAAAGAGGAAAATCCGCTTCTGGCACGGAGTTGACATTTCATCTTTGCTCTACCCCGTATATCTGAACTTAGCTTTGACACGAGTAGAAATGCTACAATGTGCCTGAATTAATCTAGCTGATTTTCTGGGTTGCTAAATTATTTCTGTCCAATTTCATCCAGCCATTAAAAAAACACCATATCCTTATATGGGTGCTTCAAACATGCACTAAGGCGACTATCTAAATTACCGTCATGGATTTCCAGTTTATGCCCATCCGGATCCAAAAAGTAGATAGATTTTCCTTCGCTCTTATTAGCTTTCCATTCCATAACACCATATGATTTCAGGTGGTTAGCAACTATATCAAAATTTTCGCTTCGAATACTGAATGCATAGTGGGTGTAATCCTGCCGGGGAGCAACCTTGTCAGCAGAAAGACACAGCCACAAATCACCCAGACAAAGGTAAGCGCCAGAGGCCCATTTGGCCTTAGGTGTAAAACCTAGCGCCTCTACATAAAAATTAAAACTTCTGGAAATATCGTTCACAGCGATTGTTATGTGATTCAGTCCGGTAATCATTAACATTCTCTTATGCATGGTGAAGGGAGTTATAAACTATCATAAAACCCCATCAACTCATCGTCTGGGTAGGTACTGAGCCTAAACTTCAGCTTCTGGCACGGTTCGAACATCCTATCTCACGATAGCTATCTGTTTTTTCTGTGCTAAAGTGCTGTATCCGTTTCCAGTAGCGTACCGTTCCCCATGTAACGATTTTCTCTTTTAACAGTGTTTATTTTCCGCGTTGCCTGATGGCTGCGTGGGTTTCTGTTATTTAAGTTGAGAATCTTTCTGTATGAACACGTTACTGTTTGCGCTTCTTGGCGCACTGCGTAACCATCGCTGGTTACGCCTGCTTGGTTTTGCCTATATTCTGTCATCGCTGGGTAATGGGCTGACTCAGGTCATTATTTTCGGTCAACTTCTGCACTGGCAGGCTTCTCCTGCGACGCTTACCATGGTGTATATGCTGTCGATGCTACCCAGCTTTATTGGCAGCATCTGGGGCGAGACGCTGTGTAAGCAAACATCACCACTGCGGGTCCTGATTTTTACTGAGATATCGGGTCTGCTGGTGCTCATTTTTCCATTGTATGGTTTGCTGCATCATAGTATTCCAGCGCTGCTGGTCGTGCAGTGTGCAGAAGCACTGCTCAGCGGCATGAGCTACCCGGCGCTGACGCTGCTGTTCAAACGTGGATTGCGCACTGATGAACTTCCTGCGGCAACGGCCATGGAAACCCTCATTTTTGCCTCACAGGTTTTGTTGGGGACCGGGCTGGGTGTTGTTCTGTTTGACCTGATTGATTCCCTGTATCTGCTTGCCCTTGATGCCCTCAGTTTTACGGCGGCTGTGGCGCTGCTTATGATCTCCGGATCGGTTTTTCGCGACGCAGAACGCCAGCCTGCGGAGGTTTCTTCTGACAGCCAGGCTCCGCTCTGGCACGTTATATCGCCCATGCAAAAAAGAAGCATTTTGCTGTTACCTGCGCTTGCTGCGGTGGGATCCCCGGCGATGGCGCTTTTACCCGCATTGGCACAAGAAATGAGGCCTGAAGATTCCGCCGGGCTGGCATTACCGCTACTTTTTGCCCGCAGCCTTGGACAGCTCTGTGGGCCACTCATGCTGGATGCCAGTAAATTGCAGCGATATAGTGCCAATAACGGCCTGCTGCTGATATGTCTGGTGCTGTTTATCGGAGCCTATTTCTTATTACCCCTATTCCTGAGCGCCTCCTTTGCCGGGCTTGTTCTGATCTTCTGTGCCCATATGGCGTCGAATATTGTATTTGCTTTGGGGACGTTCGGTATTCTGAGGAATTTCTCGCAAAAGGATGTTGCGAAAGCGAGTGCAATATCATGGCGTGGACAGGTTCTGACAGCCGCTGTTGCTACCGGTTTAACCAGCACAATAGCTCAGTATTTTGGCGCTTTTACCGCGCTTTATAGCGTTTCGTTGCTGAGTCTGGGGGCGGTTTGTTTATTGCTCTGGTTTAGTCGAACGAGTAACGAATAATCACTGAATCCCATCTTTGCGAGCAGGTAAATTTACTGCCTGCTCGCCCACGGTGTTCTAAACAGCGTCCTTTTTGCCGAATAAGTTTAAATTGTCACAACGTACTCAGTATAGAAAACCTCAAAAATAGCTATCGAGGTGTTCTTATCCTCAAATACCACGCTTTTATTTATCAAAAAATATTCTGACTCACCGCTAGGGTTATTTAATTTACCTATGACAGGCTGCGCTATTATCGTGCGCGGATGTCCTGTGGCGGTGCGCGTTAATAATAACAAAAACCGATGGTTTTATTTTAATTCCTTTAAAAACATATCATTATGTATTTGGCACAAGCCTTGCTAAATGAATTCCATCTTGTATACCAACAGGAATTCAACGATGACATTCATAATGAAACGATCGCCAAAAGCGCTATTTCTGGCTTTCGCGTTTCTCCTGTTCAGCGCCCCGGCGCTGGCGGGCCCGGCCGCCGATTACGGGCAGGCGAGCCGCAGCGAGCAGGCGACCCTGCTCCAGCGCTGGGCCGCAGAACCTGATGCTGTGCGCCTGCCGCTGCTCGAAGCGTTGAGCCAGGCGTCGGTGGTCAGCGATGCCGATGGCCAGCTTTTCAGCGAGCAGGGGGGCAGGCTGGTACCGCTGGAAGGGCACGCTGCGCCGCAGGGCGAGACCAAAAAAGTGTTTATGAATAACCGCCTTCGCGGATTGGTGGCCAGCGCGCTGGCATCGCACCAGTTGGTCAGCAATGACCCGAACGTCCGCTTAGCGGCGGCCCTGACGTTACAAAACGGCGCGCAGCAGGATCAGTTGCCCATGTTAACTCAGCGCCTGGCGGCCGAGCGGGACGCGCGCGTACATACCGCGCTGGCGATTGCCGTAGCCAACCTGCAGCTCTCTGACAGCCGCGCGGAGCAGCGTCTGCGGGCGGTTAAGCTGCTGGGTGAAGCCAGCGATCCGCAGGTGCAGGCGAGCCTTAGCCGCCTGACGCAGCCGCAAAATGAACCGGATGCGACGGTGCGCGCAGCGGCGGCGGAAAGTCTGAAGCAGGTGCAGCAGCGTCTGAGATGGGGCGACTGGCTGGGCCAGGCGTTCAGCGGCATCTCGCTGGGCTCGATCCTGCTGCTGGCGGCGCTGGGGTTGGCGATCACCTACGGTCTGCTGGGCGTTATCAATATGGCCCACGGTGAGATGCTGATGCTCGGTGCGTATTCCACATGGCTGGTGCAGGACGCTTTCCAGCGGCTGGCGCCGGAGTGGCTGGCGCTGTATCCGCTGGTGGCGCTGCCGGTGGCGTTCTTTATCACCGCCGCGATCGGCATGCTGCTTGAGCGCACGATTATTCGCCACCTGTACGGGCGACCGCTGGAAACCCTGCTGGCGACCTGGGGGATCAGCCTGATGCTGATTCAACTGGTGCGCGTCCTGTTTGGTACGCAGAACCTTGAAGTGGCTAACCCCGCCTGGCTGTCGGGCGGCTGGAGCGTGCTGCCTAACCTGGTGCTGCCTTATAACCGCATTGCCGTGATCCTGTTCGTTATTGGCGTGCTGGCGTTGACCTGGCTGCTGCTGAACAAAACGCGTCTTGGCATGAACGTGCGTGCGGTGACGCAAAACCGCCGTATGGCCGACTGCTGCGGCGTGCCGACCGGGCGCGTCGATATGCTGGCCTTCGGTTTAGGCTCCGGCATCGCCGGGCTGGGCGGCGTTGCCCTGTCGCAACTGGGTAACGTGGGCCCGGAGCTGGGGCAGGGCTACATCATAGACTCCTTCCTGGTGGTGGTGACCGGCGGCGTAGGCCAGCTTGCCGGCACCGTGGCGGCAGCGCTGGGCCTTGGCGTCCTCAATAAGGTGCTGGAACCGCAGATAGGCGCGGTGCTGGGCAAAATTGCCATTCTGGTCTTGATTGTGCTGTTTATTCAAAAACGGCCGCAAGGATTGTTCGCATTCAAAGGGCGGGTAATTGACTGATGAGCCAACCACTTACGTTAACTATTGCGCGCCGCGCGCCGCGCCTGACCGGCTCACTGGCGGCGTTGGTGCTGGTAGCGTTGCTGGCGCTGCCTTTCTTCGCGCTGCTACCGGCGGCGCATCCGCTGGCGATGTCGACCTATACGCTCACGCTTATCGGCAAAATTCTCTGCTATGCGGTAGTGGCCGTAGCGCTGGATCTGGTGTGGGGGTACGCCGGGCTGCTGTCGCTGGGACACGGCCTGTTCTTTGCGCTGGGCGGCTACGCCATGGGGATGTATCTGATGCGCCAGGCGTCCGGCGATGGGCTGCCGGCGTTTATGTCTTTTCTGTCGTGGAACGAGCTGCCGTGGTTCTGGGCGGGTACTCAGCACTTCGCCTGGGCGCTGTGTCTGATTATCCTCGTACCTGGCCTGCTGGCGCTGGTATTCGGCTATTTTGCCTTCCGTTCACGCATCAAAGATGTCTACTTCTCCATTATGACCCAGGCGCTCACCTACGCCGGGATGCTGCTGTTTTTCCGCAATGAAACCGGCTTTGGCGGGAACAATGGGTTTACCGGCTTTACCACGCTGCTGGGTTTCCCTGTCTCTGCTACCGGCACGCGTATCGCGCTGTTTGTCGCCACTGTGCTGCTGCTGGCAGGCTCGCTGGCGATTGGCCTGCTGCTCACACGCAGTAAGTTTGGCCGCGTGCTGACCGCCGTGCGCGACGCGGAAAACCGTCTGATGTTCTGCGGCTACGATCCGAAAGGCTTCAAGCTGTTCGTCTGGACGCTGTCCGCGGTGCTATGCGGCCTGGCGGGGGCGCTGTACGTCCCACAAGTGGGGATTATCAACCCCAGCGAAATGTCGCCGACCAACTCGATTGAAGCCGCCATCTGGGTGGCGCTCGGCGGACGCGGTACGCTGATTGGCCCGATTCTCGGCGCGGGCATTGTTAACGGCGCCAAAAGCTACTTCACCGTTGCCTTCCCTGACTTCTGGCTCTTTTTCCTCGGACTCATGTTTATTCTCGTCACGCTGTTCCTGCCGCGCGGTGTGATTGGCCTGCTTAAACGGAGGAAGCATGACTGATTCCCTGTTCACCCAAGCGCTACCGCAGGATCGCTACCGTCATACCACCGACCCTGTGCTGGAGCTGAATAATATCAACGTCACTTTCGATGCTTTCCGTGCGCTGACCAACCTGTCGCTGAAAATTGGCGTCGGCGAGCTGCGCTGCGTGATTGGCCCCAACGGTGCGGGGAAAACCACGCTGATGGATGTGATCACCGGCAAAACGCGGCCGGACAGCGGTACGGTGACTTACGACCAGAATATCGACCTGATGGGCATGTCATCGGTGGAGATTGCGCGAGCGGGTATCGGGCGTAAGTTCCAGAAGCCGACGGTATTTGAGGCGCTGAGCGTGATGGAGAACCTTGAAATCGCGCTCAAAATGGATAAGTCGGTGTGGACCTGTCTGCGGGCGAGACTCACCGGTAGCCAGCGGGACCGTATTGATGAAGTGCTGGAGCTGCTGCGGCTCACCGCCCATCGTCATCGCCCGTCAGGCCTGCTTTCGCACGGGCAAAAGCAGTTTCTTGAAATTGGCATGCTGCTGGTCCAGGAGCCGCACCTGCTGCTGCTGGATGAACCCGCAGCCGGGCTGACCGATGCGGAAACGGACTATATTGCCGAGCTGTTCCGTACGCTTGCCGGCAAGCATTCGCTGATGGTCGTGGAGCACGATATGGGCTTTGTGGAAACCATCGCCGACCACGTCACTGTCCTGCATCAGGGGCAGGTGCTGGCAGAAGGATCGCTGCGCGATGTGCAGGCCAATGAGCAGGTTATTGACGTTTATCTGGGGCGCTAATATGTTACAGGTTAATGATTTAAATCAGTATTACGGTGGTAGCCATATTCTGCGCGGCCTCTCTTTTGACACCACGCCGGGTGAAATTACCTGCCTGTTAGGGCGCAACGGCGTGGGGAAAACCACGCTGCTGAAGTGCCTGATGGGGCTGATTCCGGCGAAGTCCGGCACTATCCACTGGCAGGGCAAGCTGATTAACGCCAGCAAGCCGCACCAGCGGGTGCAGCAGGGCATTGCCTACGTACCGCAGGGGCGGGAAATCTTTCCGCGCCTGACGGTCGAAGAGAACCTGCTGATGGGGCTGTCGCGCTTTTCTGGTCGCGACGCGAAAAGTGTGCCGGAGGATATTTATGACCTGTTTCCCGTTCTGCGCGAAATGAAAGGGCGGCGAGGCGGCGATCTCTCCGGTGGGCAGCAGCAACAGCTGGCGATTGGGCGAGCATTGGCCTGCAAACCTCAGTTGTTGATTCTGGATGAACCGACCGAAGGCATTCAGCCCTCGGTGATCAAAGAGATTGGCGCAGTGATCCGCAGCCTTGCCAACCGCGGCGATATGGCAATTTTGCTGGTGGAGCAGTTTTACGATTTTGCCGCGGAGCTGGCGGATCAGTATCTGGTGATGTCGCGCGGCACCATCATTGCGCGCGGGCGCGGGGATGAAATGGAAGCGCAGGGCGTCAGGCAGTTAGTGGCTATTTAAAGTTTCTCGCAAATTGCCATGTTCAGCTTCACGAACGCATCCCACTCAATGACGTCCTGTAAATGAGCGCGGTAGTAATCTTCCACGCGGCATACCAGCGGACGAGTCTCGTAGATGGCGCAGAGGTGCGTCTCTTCGACAAAGTGGCGGCAAACCCCATCCCCGCGATCGAGAAATGTGGTTTGCTCGCTGGCATGAACCCTGCGGCAACATTTGCCGCAGGCGTTGCAGGGAAACGGCGAAAGCGTCACGCGTAGGCCTTCAGCTCTGAGGCAAGCTGCTGGGCGGCGAGCACGGCGTCGCCGATGGCTCGATCTTGTTGGCTGGCGATATCACGCGAAGCGTTGAGCTCCTCCAGTAGCGTTTTAAACCAGGGATCGAGCGAGCTGTTCATTTGCTTGATGGCTGAAGATTCAAACTGTGCCGCCGTGGTGCGGGCAAAATCTTCAACCTCCTGCTGATAGCGTTCCCATTCGCGTCGATACTGCTCGCTCTGCTCACGCGCTCTTTTAGTTTCGCTATCCTCAGCGAAAATATCCCAGAGTGAGCTGATCACGGTGACCGCAGGCCCGACATAAGGAATCCATTTGCCAATGACGGCTGCGCCCCATTTTTCCATGGTTTTGGTCCCAATGCCTTTCATCAGTGATGGGGCCCACTCTTTTACCAGCTTCAGGCCTGATACGATGTGTTCCGGTTTGGCCAGCGATCCCAGCGTTGTGACCGCATTGCTGACCATATCGGCGTTTATGGCGCTGGACTTATCCGCATTTTCAGCCTCCTGGTGGACCTGCTCTTCCGGCATGTGCGGAACATCCTGATGCGTTTTCGACTGCGCCCAGATAACCGTTTCGAGATGATCCAGATCGTGCTTGAAGCGCGTCACCAGATACTCGACCTCTTGTCGTTGTAACGTGTCAATGCGCTCGCAGGCCTGATTGAATATGGCTTCAATCTTATCTTGCGGATTTCCCGCTCCCTGACGCAGGGCGGCCTTGCTGCCGTAGCACATCTCTTCGCTCTGGCGCTTGATTTCAGCCATCAGGTTCTTTTTACACGCGTATTGCTGCTCCACGATACTTTTGATTAAGGCATCAAAGCTGCGCACGGTTTCGCTAGTGGTTTGTTTATCAAGTGATTGGAGCGCGCTGTCCAGAAACTGGTATAGCGTGCTGGCCAGGCGGCGGTTGATATGCTGCGTATCGATCCCGGCAACAAATGTCGCCAGTGCCGTTTCAAAGGCAGGAAATTCGCTCACCTGGAGTAATCCCGGTTTGTTGGCAAGCTTTGCCTTGAGCGCCATTTCTGCATTCACGCGCAGGATTGGAATATCATGCAAGATTTCCTGCATACCGCGTGCTTCCGCTAACGTTTGCAGACGGATACGGATATCATTTTTGAGCCGCGTCAGGGCCTCAATATCCATATTATCTTTGTCGTTCAGTACCAGAAACAGCTTCTTTTTGGCCTGTAAGATATCGACTAATACCTGAAGGGTTTTCTCTTCTTCCGCGGCCCCTGAGGGGTTGACGACGAAAATAATCGCATCGGCAGCGAGCATTTGCTCGCGTGTCACTTGTTCATGCGCCAAGGGCGCGTCAACGCCTGGAGTGTCTAAAATCCGGGTATTACCCCAGGAGTATGCATCGACGCTGTCGGTGAGTGGAATATCGCCGGTTTTCGCTACGTTATCGCCGATAAGCGCATTGATGAGCGTGCTTTTACCTGCGTTGTAAACGCCATACACCATAATGCTGGCATCCGGCTGGCGACGTTTGTCATCAAACTGACGCTGTACGGTGGCAAAACCGGCGGCCATCGCGGGATGCTGGTTAACCAGCTCAACGGTGCGGTCATAGGCGCTGAATAGTGCAGGGGTGGTGATTTCCATAGCGTTAACCCTCTTCGCTGATTAATTTATCTTTTGCGTTTTTCTGGAGTTTTTCCAGCGCGGCCTTAAAACTGCTGATTTCACCATTGATCGCTGTGCAGGCGTCACCCATGTCGATGAGTAGCGTGCTGAGTAGTGTATTAACGCGATGTTCGATCTCTTTACCAACGACGCCGTTATACAGATGTTGAATCTGGACATGCAGATCGTTCAGGTTATCGCCGACGGCAATCTCAATTGAACGCGTGCTGACTCTGGCGTTGCTTCCCGCCGCTGCGCCTAGCGCTCCTCCAAGGCTTGCCCCGGCAACGGTGCCCAGCGGGCCGAGAAGGCTACCGGCAAGGCCGCCGAGTGCTGCGCCAATGCCGCTTCGGCGGCCCCGGGTGCTTTTGATGTAGCCATCCGGAATGTTCTCGGTGACCGTCTGGACGGAAAACTCAGGCAGTTTGAGTTCAGATGCGGTCCAGGTCGCGATGACTTTCGATTTAAAGTTGGTCATCACATCGCTTAAAATGCGATCCAGCGCTTGCGTAATTAGCGTCTCCGCGTCTTCATCCCACGTCTTTTTGGCTGCTGTCAGCACGTTGTTGATGTGATCTCTGTTATCGCGATGTGCGGTCAGCGCATCGAATTGTGCCTGAATATTCCTGCGCATCGTGGATTGTGCTTCAAGAATGGCCGGTCGCATTTGTAGGTCGGTTCGGCTTTTCATCTCAGCAACAAGCTGGGTGAATTCGCCCGTCAACGTGCGGTACTGTTCAACCTCTGTAATGCAACCGTTGAGGAAGTGGGTGAAGTTGCGGATCGGCACGGCCCGCTTCATCCTTACCCCTTTCTCTTGAGAAATACGGTGCAGGGTGGAGAACAGTTGTCCCATGCCGCTTTCGCGAATGCTGGCGGCATCATTCGCGTTATGCTCGGCATAGCGTGCAGACACTGAGAGAATTTCGACGTTGTCAGCGTCCAGTTCGGCAGCAATAAGTTCTTTTTTGACGTATTCACGTTGCAGTTGGCGATCGTTCGCCGATTTCATGATCAGACGGTCGAGAAATACATCATTTTCCTCATCCCAGTCGTGCTCTTTTTTGTCGCTACCGGTCAGTAACAGCATGATATTTTTTTCTTTGCTACACAGCGTGCGGATCTCTGCCAGATCGCTCGCCCGGCCGGGCGCGTCGGATTTCATCGTATAGAGGATGAGATCCGCATGATCGGCATGTTCTCTGGCGAGATCGCCGTTTTGCATGCGTACGGAGTGCAGGCCCGGCGAATCGACCCAGGTCAGCCCCGGTAGACGGAAGCTCTGGATCGAGCTGGTGGCTTCCGTGGCACCTACGCGAAATTTCTCCCGACGTTCGGCTTCATGGTGAGCATCGCCATTTTCCGCGTCAGAGTTTTCGTAAGATTTATACTCCAGAGCGCTCTGACCATGCTGCTGCTGTTGTTCGGTGGGATCGGTGTATCCCCAGGCCATATAGTTGCCCAGTGAGCTTTTGCCTGATTTGACCTTGCCGTATACGTAGACCAATAAAGAGTCTTCGAAATTTTTGCGGAAACTCAGCCCCTTATCCTGGCTTTCGAGTTTGGCTTTCCATGCGCTATCTTGCTTTTCCAGTCCGGTGATGAACTCCGTGAGCGACTGGCTCAGCGGGCTGTTTTTTGGCAGCTTTACGCGTGCTTCAGCCAATTGGCCGGAGAGGTTGTGTTTGAATTGCTGGTAGCGGCTTGCGAATTCGCGATCCAATATTTTCGCCTCTTCCAGGGAAGAGTTGAACTGATTTTGCAGCTGTTGAAAAGAGGCGAGGAGTTCCTCGCGTAGCATCTCGTTGTGCATGTTTTTATCCCTGCTCGCTTAGCTTGTGAGTTTCTGGAGGCGTGCTTCCAGTTTGCGGCGATACTGCTGCAATTCATCAAGCTGCTGCTGGCCCAGGGCGCAGGCGTTAACTTTCTCACGTAGGTTAGCCGTCATACTGAGCTTAACGTCGTAGCAGGCTTCAAACTCGTTCAGGTTTTCGCGCGTTTTTTCATAAAGCAGGGACAGCTGCTGAGCATCGGTGAAATACTCGGGGACAATGCGCTTATACTGCGTTCCGGTCTCGAGGATTTTCGCTTTAAACGGCGGCTGGCTCTGGTACTCGGCATTAAACCAGCCGGACAACAGCTGTTGAAAATCAGCCGATCGCTTTTCACCTTCGTTCAGCAGGGTTTCTTTTATCGATTGGCGCTGTTCGTTGACTTCGCGCTCTCGTCGTTCGCGTTCGGCCCGTTCTCTGCGACGGCGTTCTTCATCATCGCCATTGTTATTTGAGCTGCTGTCATCGCCGGATGACGCGATAATTGCACCAATGCCGAGGACGGCAGCGCCAATTAACCAGGGTAATGCCATGTGTTTTCTCCTTACGCTGCCGGGAATTTACTGAGCTGAGTAGCCATTAAGTTGCGAAAGTCATTCATTGCCAGGTCGAATGGCTCAAGCCCAATGCGGATGGTTTTTTGCGTTTGCAGTCGCTGTTTACGAATGGCGTGTTGGGCGCTGGCTATCTCCTCAAGCACGTTCTCTATCGCCAGGCGTTGGCGTTCCTGCTTAACGGCGCGGGCATCGCGATTCAGCGTTTGTAGCGTCTTCGTCAAATCACCGAGGTGGCTGGCGCGCACCAGGCCCTCTTTCTTCTGCGTCATTCCCGCATGGAAGCGAGAACCGGAAAGGGCGTAGCAGCGGGGGTTGAATCCCAGGCTATCACGACACTGTTCGAGCATACGCTGCCTGATCTCTTCAATCTTCTCAGGCGTTTCAACATCCGATTTGCTAAGAACCAGAATGATATTTTGTTCGGCATACTGGCCAAACGATGCTTTAATTTCGCGAAGAAAATCGATTTCAATTTTCTCCAGCTCCCCCTGCGGCTGATGAACAAACAGGACGATATCCGCTTTTGCCGCGCCCTCTCCGGCAATCAGGTCGTCGTTGCTATTTGCATCCAATCCGGGAGTGTCGAGAAATATAAAATCCGGGGTTTCGAACGCTTTCAATTCCGCCGTTTCGCGGATGTCATTTGTCCGAAAACACTCGGTCTGGAGATGATCGGTTAACATATTTAAAAGATAGCTTTTGCCCGCATTCATTAAGCCCCAGGCGACAACCACGGGTTTACCCGCAGTCATATTCTGGGCGAGTAAAGCATCTGCTTTATGTAACAGCTGTGTGTGTAGAGACTGCGTTGAATCAACCATAAATTCATTTCTCATTCGGTTAAAAGGCGATTAAGAAGAAATCTCGGAAACGTTAGTCATGTCGGCCGAGGCGATACGCGAGTGAAAGTCTTCAACAAAATCGTCTTTAAGCGCGGTAGGTGCCGCAATGTGGATATCCGGCATCCAATAGCGTAGCCAGCGAAATAGGGTATGTTTATCGTTAACGACGCAGGTGATATTCAGACTGTTATCCGGGTGCTTTTCAACAATGCGTTGCTCGGGGAACAGGGGGCGGCGCGTGACAAACTGCGCGGCGTGGGCAGAGACCCACAGCGTCGCCTCGATACCTTGGCCAAAGCGAATGCCGCTTGCGCTATTGAGCTCAGCCATAATGTTATCGGTTGGGGTAAAGCTCGTCTCTGACAGGGAAAAGCCGCCAATACTAGCCAGTTCAAAGGCTTTAAGTCGTCCGTCATCAACGCCAGCCAGATACCACAAACCATAGTGATTAATGAGTTTATACGGCTGAACGCAGCGTGGTTTCTCACGGTAGCGGAAGGTGACGATACGTCGTGCGGTGATGGCGTTATCGAGATTATCGAACAGTGCGCTGAGCGAGTGATTATCCCTGCTCTTCACCCCAACGATTTCTATATTATCCGATTTTTTCATTCGGTTAAGGAGCGACTTTCCATCGGTGTGCGGGAAAATCTGCGATACGCCTGCGAAGTGCGCAAATTCCTTCAGATGACCGGAATGCAGCGAGGGAATAAGGTGGCTGCTGAGCTTAAAGCGCCCGTTGCCGATATCATCCAGCAGCGGTGAGAGCCTGGCTAAATCCCGATAAGCGGTGCGTTCGGCAATATCAAAACGCGAACAGAGCCAGTCTTTATCAATAATCGAACCCTGATAAAGCGCGCTAAACGTTTCACATACTCTTTCTATGAGTAACCTATTTTTTTTCCCGGAGCTCTTTTTCATTATGATCCTGAAAAGTGTGATTCAGAAAATCATTACGCAGGCGGTCCTGCCCGCGCCCTTTTTTACTCGCCCTTTAAACATAATTAACGGCCAGAACCCCCAAAACTTAAGAGCAAAACGGTGTTCTTTTATGGAGCGATATAACGAGGGTAGAGCAGAACTCTGACAGGTTGTGACAGTGGGAAAAAATTCAGGCGTTAAGTGGCAAAAGACAGAACACCTCGGTGATAGCTGAAGTGGCGAGGGAGAGGAAGCTGCATAATGTGTAATGTCGGCCTCTCTCCCGCAAGGGAGAGAGGCCGAGCAATGTGGTTGGGGCGGAATCAGGTGATATTCAGCGAATAGACGGCAGGCACGGCCCCCGCCGATTTCACCAGCTCAAGGGTGATTTTTGACACCGCGCGCGGCGCTTCCAACGTGTGCTGGCACAGCGAATGGTGGTTGTCCTTCACCTCGGCAATCAGCGTATCGTCAGCCCACAGGCGGTAGTGGGTGGTGCAGTGTGGCGTGACCGCTTCCGCGTGGCCCATCTGCACGGTTTCCATCGCGTTATCAAAGTCGTTATCCAGCATCAGCGTCAGCGATTGTAGGGGTTGTGGCGCATCCCACGTCCAGGTCAGACGCGGTGCAGCGTCGTCCAGTGCGGGAGCCCAGCCGTTAATCTGCTGTTCGGGGCGCAGGCGACCGTTGAGCAGGCTCTGTACGTCATAGCAGCGCAGCGGCGCGGCAAACTGAATTGCGGGCATAATCTGATGCGGACGGCGACGCGGTACCCAGAAATCAAACGCGTCGACGCCAAAATCGCCGTCCACCACCTGACGTGGATGTTTCGCCACGCGGGCGTTCTGGCTGTTGAACACCGTCATAATACCCGGCAGCGCCACATCGCTCAGCGCGATTTCGACGTGGCTATTGGGCGTGAAGGCGATAAAGACATAGCGATCGACATCGCTACGCCAGCCAAATTCCACGCTGTAGTCACCGGCTTCCTGCACCGTTAACGTCTGCTCGTCGAGCAGCGTATCGGCGCAGTAATTGGCGACTTTGTCGCTGGCAAGCAGGCTGATGCTGACCGGCTGCGCGCTGGCGGCGCGCAGGGTAAAGCGCATTGCCGGTAAGGATTCACCCGCTTTCACCGGCAGCAGCAGCGCCATGCGCTCATCCAGCGCCATCCAGCGACCGCTGGCGGGCAGGGCCGTCAGCGCCAGTTCGCTGCTGGCGCTCACCCGCGCGCCGCGCGCCGGATCATGCAGCTGCTGGCGTGGAATGTAGCAGCCGGTTTGCTGCAGGTGCTGCTGTAATTTGCCGATGTTCGCGCTTTCTGCCAGCTGCGGCGCACTCAACTGATGCTGATGGCACAGGGCGGCCGCACGGCCCACCACTTCGCCGAGCAGGCCGCAGGTGCACATCACGCGGGCGCTGCCGAAGGCAACGTGAGAAGCGGAAATCAGTCGTCCGGTGAGGAACAGGTTGTCCAGCGAGCGGCTGTAGAGGCTGCGGTACGGAATGGTGTAGGTGCCTTTGCTGTGGAACTGACGGCAGCCGTCGTGCTGGCTGTAAACGCCGTCCGCCGGATGCAGGTCGATGGACCAACCGCCGTAGCCCACCGCATCGTAGTGGTCACGCTGCTCAATAATGTCCTGCTGGCACAGCAGATGATCGCCAATAAAGCGGCGGCTTTCGCGCTTGCCGGGAATCGAGCCAACCCATTCGATGGTCAGGTTTTCAGCTTCCGGGAATTCGCCGGAGTTCTTAATGTAGTCCCAGACGCCCCAGACGATTTTCCACAGCTCCCATTTGATCTGCTCGCTGTCATGCACGGTGTCGAGACGGCCGCCCCATTCCAGCCACCACAGATCGCAGCCGTTCAGCGTGGAGGTGAGTCGCTTGTAGCGTGGGATGGTTTCAATGTCCTGCAACGCGAAAGAGGGCGGTACAAATTTTACCGGCTCGCTGCTTTTGCGGGTGTAGAAATAGATTGAGTGGCCGAGCTTGTGGCCGAAGTTATCACCGGGAGCCATTTTTTCGCCCAGCTCTTCGGCGTCTTCTGCGCCAACGCGGTACTCAGCGCCCGCCAGATGCCCGAGCACGCCGTCGCCGGTGGCATCGCAGAACTGCGCGGCCTGAATATGGTAGAAGGTTTCGTTAACCGCGTTAAAGCCGGTGGCTTCGGTGATGCGCAGGCCTTCGCGTTCCACCGCGTAAATGGCAGTGTTGAGCAACAGGGTGAGGTTCTTTTCGCGCTGCGCCAGATCCAGCAGCAGCAGGTCGAACATCATCGGGTTGCCTTCTTTATTGCGCCACAGGTTCTCTTCGAGGATCTCACCTATGATGCCGCCTTCGCGCGACCAGCGATTGTTGTTACCCATGTGCGAGGTGGCACCGTTGGCCCATAAGCGTACTTCGCTGGAGGCGTTGCCGCCTAAGACGGGACGGTCCTGCACCAGCACGACCTGTAAACCGTCGCGGGCGGCGGCCAGCGCGGCGCACAGTCCCGCCAGCCCGCCGCCGGCGACCAGCAGATCGGTACGCAGGGTCTGATGCGGAAAATCACGTTGATGGGTTTGCTGGAAAATTTGCATAAATTGTAATTCCTGCCTTTCTGGCGATAAAATAATAGTCTTTAAAAAAACGGGATCCCGCTATGTCGTCTCAACCTAATCAAAGCCTTATCGACGGCATTCGCTGCCTGCAATATCTGGTTTCCAGCGATCGGGCTATCGGTTGTCGCGAACTGGCGCGGCTGATGGGGATCAACCCCACCCGCGTGAACCGTCTGCTGATGACCATGGCGGCCATTGGCCTGACCACCCAGGACGCGCAGCGCCGCTACCTGCCGGGCCCCGGCATTCACGCGCTGGCCGCCCAGGCGATCCGTGGTTCAACGTTGTTCTCAAAGGCCCTCCCGCTGCTGGAAACCTACGCCCCGAAAGATATCGTGGTGGCGATGGGCGTCCTGTGGGAGGACCAGGTTATCTATATTTTCCACTCACGCCCGGGGAGCCATATCAGCCAGGCGCTGGCGGGTTTTCACATGATGCCGGCCTGTCAGTCGGTCATCGGGATTGCGCTGCTCGCCGCCGAAGAGGACGAGGTACTGGCTCAGCGCTTCAGCGCCGAAGAGATGACGCGCATCGCGCCGTTTCTTCAACAGCAGCGCCAGCTGGGCCATGTGGTCTGGCCACACGAGGACGGCGAACTCTCCCTCGCGCAGCCGATTCAGTTCGGCTCACATAAGGCGGCGCTGGCCTTTGCCGGCATGTATCACGCCACCCCGGAGCAGACCGCCGCGCGGCTGGCCGAGCTCATTACGCTTTGCGACCGGTTGACGGCATAGTTTTGTCGCCGTCGAGGTCAATCTTGCCGACCACGAACAGATAAGAGCCGATCCCCAGACAGGCCAGTACGGCGATGAAGCCGAGCGCTGGCGCGAAGTTGTGGCCGTCGATCAGCGCGCCGATGGCGATTGGCACGACGATGGAAGAGAGCGCGCCGGTAAAGTTGAACACCCCGCCCGCCAGACCAATCAGATGACGCGGTGCCAGTGCGGTCACAAATACCCAGGTAATCGTTGCCAGGCCGTTGCCGAAGAAGGCGATGGACATAAACAGGATGATAAGCGTCGGGTCATCGGTGTAGTTGGCGCCAAGGATAAACAGCGTCAGCGCCATGCCGAGGATCACCGGCGCTTTACGCGCAAAGCTGGTGGAGACGCCGCGACGAATCAGGCGGTCCGATACAAACCCGGCCAGCAATACGCCGACGAAAGCGGCAAGGTAAGGGACAGAGGCGACGTAGCCGGACTTAATAAAATCCATATGGCGGTACTGCACCAGATAGGTCGGGAACCAGGTCAGGAAGAACCAGAAGGTGGCTGAAATCGTGAACTGACCGAAGTAGATGCCAATCAGCTTGCGGCTTTTGAACATCAGCCCCAGATCCTGCCAGCTGAACGGGCGTTTAGCGGCATTCTCGCGGCTCTCCATCACCGCGCCGCCTTTACGCAGATGATCCAGCTCGGCTTTCGATACGGTTTTGTGATCCAGCGGATCGCGATATACGCAGTACCACAGCACGCCCCAAATCATCCCCACCACGCCGGTAATCAAGAACAGCCCGCGCCAGCCGAACAGATCCTGAACGTGGAAAAGTACCGGCGTCATCAGCGC
The DNA here is from genome assembly GCF_036759865.1 of Kluyvera genomosp. 2. Lineage (NCBI taxonomy): Bacteria > Pseudomonadati > Pseudomonadota > Gammaproteobacteria > Enterobacterales > Enterobacteriaceae > Kluyvera > Kluyvera genomosp. 2. Next base: position 63,048 of record NZ_JAPKIA010000020.1, on the reverse strand, counting down.
CATGCCGACAAACTGCGCGGACGAGTAGATACCGATTGCCGTTGCGCGCTCCTGCTCCGGGAACCAGCTTGAGATCACGCGGTTGTTTGACGGCATCACCGGTGCTTCAAAGGCCCCCACGCCTAAACGCAGGCCAACCAGCGAGCCAAAGCTGTTGGCGATGGCATGCAGCGCGGTAATCAACGACCAGATAAACAGCCCCACGCCGTACACCAGACGCGAACCGAGTCGGTCAATCAGAAAGCCGCCGGGGATCTGTAAAGCGGCATAGATCCAGCCAAATGCAGAGAAAATCAGCCCCATTTGCAGCGGGGTAAACTGCAGCTCGCCGGACATTTGGGTTGCCGCAACGGACAGGTTTGTTCTATCCATGTAATTGATAATTATATTAATAAACACCAGGCCTAGTACAAAGAAGCGTACTCGTCCGGTCGAGCGGGCGGCAGATCCTGTTATCGGTTGTTCTGACATAGAGGTGTTCTCATGGTTTGAGGGTGTTAAAGGTACGAGACGTCATATCATTGCTGTTGGTGTTTCTTTTATAGAAACAGTTGGCGTGATGCAAAGTGGGATGTGGAGAAGTGTGATCTGCCTTGGATTTGTACAGGAATAAAACCGGTTTCAGGATTTGGGGGAGGGATGTGGGGTGGAGTGTATCCCCCTCACCCCGCAGGGGAGAGGGGACTGAATGTGCGGGTGGAGACTGTGGTACTCAAATGTCCCCTCTCCCTTTCAGGAAGAGGGCCGGGGCGAGGGTGTGCGTGCCGCCCTCTCACATTCAGATAAACTCAGCCGCGCGGAATTTCGCCAGTGCGTCCTGTTTCTGCTCCGCCGTCATAGGGCGCAGCGGACGACGCGGGTCGCCAACATCAATGCCGTGCAGCTGCATAGCCAGCTTGCCGGCCGCCACGCCGCCGTACTGCACCAGTACACGAATAATGGCGATCACTTTGTCCATGCAGGCCGCGACGTCCTGGTGGTTGCCCTGATTAAAGCTGTCGATCAGGCGGTGATACAGCGGCGCGGCGTAGTTGTAGGTGCTGCCAACCGCGCCGATCGCGCCGCAGGCCAGCCCGGCCGGTAAAAACTCATCCACGCCGAAGGGAATATCAAACTGGCCGTTGTTGACGCGCAGGCAGCGCTGAAATTCATACATGTCGCTGGAGTTAAACTTCATACCGGACAGGTTCGGGATTTTATCTGCCGCCGCGATCAGGAACTGCTCCATATCCAGGTTCAGACCCGACATCCCCGAGTGATAGTAGTAGAAGCCTTTTGACGGCGCAGCGGCGGCGTTGAGCCGGCAGTACTCGACTAAATCGTCGACGCTGGACGGTTTGAAGAAACATGGGCCAATGACTGAAGTCGCGAAAATATCTAACGTCTCGGCGTGGCGGCTCAGCTCAAGGGAGTCGGCGATGCTCAGCGCCCCGGTATGCAACGTAATGCTTAGCTTACCGTGGCTGGCTGCCACCCAACGTTCGGCAATTTGTTTACGCTCCGCAACGGAACAATGAATGCCCTCACCGGTGGTGCCAAGCACGTACACGCCCTTTACGCCCTGGCCAATAAGATGCTCGGCAATCTGGTCGATGACCGGATAGTTCACTTCACCGTGGGCGTCGAAAGGGGTATGCGGTGCGGCGATAAGACCTGTTAGCTTTTCCATGTAAACCTCAATTGGTGTTTTTCTTCTTAACTAAAAGTTAAATGAAGCATAACTCCAATTTGCGATGAAATGATACCCACGACGAAAAGCGAGAGTATCAGAGTGTGATCGATAGCACTAAATCAAGCCTGACGGGGAACCGTTAACGCATCCATGGTGCGCAGTTTGTTGGCTTTAGCCTGTTCCGGATCTTTCTGCACCAGCAGGGTGTAGATCAGATCCAGCACAAACAGCTGTGCGGTCTTTGTCCCTATCGAGTCGCCCTGCAATCGCCCCTGTCGATTACCATTAATCAGAGTAAAATCAGCCACTTTACTTAACGGTGAGCCGAGATTGTGGGTGAGAGCAACGGTGGTGGCGCCCGCTTCTTTCGCCAGATGCAGCGCGTGGGTGGTTTCCGGTGAATGGCCGGAATGGCTGATGCCGACCGCCACATCGCCTGGCTTAAGCAGGGAGGCCTGCATATACATAAAGTGATTATTGGTCAGGGCGTCTACCCGCAGACCAATGCGCATCAGCTTGTGCTTCATTTCTTCAGCGGTGATGCCCGAGGCACCCACGCCGAAGATATAGGCGCTGTTACAGGCGTACAGTGCGTCGACGACCTGTTCAACCTGGTGCATGTCCAGCAGGTTGAGCGTCTCAGAGAGCACGTTGGCGATGACGCCCTGTAGCTTCAGGCCAATCGTATGGGCATCGTCATTTTCCACCACTTCAGCGTCCAGCAGCGTGCTGCTGTCGTCGCTATCGACCATCGCCAGCTCAATGGCGAGCTCCATTTTGAAATTCTGAAAACCCTTGTAGCCCAGCTGGCGACAAAAGCGAATGACCGAGGCTTCTCCGGCGTTAATTTCCTGCGAAAGATCGGCGATAGAAAGCTGCGTCACTCGGTGTGGGGAGGTCATGATGTAGTGGGCAATGCGCTGCCCGACGCGGGTCAGACTGCTCTGCATGGCTCCCAGAGTATCAAGTATTTTTCCGGCCTTAACCGGTGAATTCGGACTCTCCATTGCTTCCTGCTCTTCGCGCTGACGGTGGATGTTCATGATGGGGCAGCGTCTGCGGTCAGGCAAGAAAATCGGCGTAAAAACCGCGTAATTGCCGCCATTTTGCGCGTGCGGCTGGCCGTGTGGGCTAATGCTGTGACTCAGATCCCTTTTTTAAACTTCCTGACGCTTACCTCTATGACGTTGTTCACAGATTTCATGCAGGCTTCTTGTGGTGCTTTGCTTCTTGTAAATAAATTAAATGGAGTTTTACTTCATTTGGGGGCGAGACGCCCTCTCCTTAGGCACATAGGTAGTGGAATTTGCTCATCACAGGAGAGCAACATGAGTGGAATTACAAAGGCCATTCCATGGTACAAACACCTTAATAAATCCCAGTGGCGGGCTTTTTCAGCCGCATGGCTTGGCTATTTGCTTGATGGTTTTGACTTTGTCTTAATTGCCCTGGTGTTAACCGAGGTTCAAAGTGAGTTTCAGCTCACTACCGTCCAGGCGGCGAGTATTATTTCCGCCGCCTTTATTTCTCGCTGGTTCGGCGGCCTGCTGTTAGGGGCGATGGGCGATCGCTATGGCCGACGCCTGGCGATGGTGACCAGCATCATTCTCTTCTCGGTGGGGACGCTGGCCTGCGGGTTGGCGCCGGGCTACACCTCCATGTTTATCGCCCGTATGGTGATCGGCATGGGGATGGCGGGCGAGTACGGCTCCAGTGCGACCTACGTGATTGAAAGCTGGCCAAAACAGCTGCGCAATAAGGCCAGCGGTTTCCTGATCTCCGGCTTCTCAGTAGGGGCGGTTGTCGCCGCGCAGGTCTACAGCCTGATTGTCCCCGTGTGGGGCTGGCGTGCGCTGTTTTTCATCGGCATTCTGCCCATCATTTTCGCCCTGTGGTTGCGTAAAAATATTCCTGAAACGCAGGACTGGAAAGAACGCAAGGCCAATAAGACTCCGGTGCGTACCATGGTCGATATTCTGTATCGCGGCAGGCTGCGGGCGCTGAATGTGCTGATGACCTGCCTGGCCGCTGCGGCGCTGTGGTTCTGCTTTGCCGGAAACCTGCATAACCCGGCCATTATCCTGCTGCTGGCGCTGCTGTGTGCGGCGATCTTTATCAGCTTTATGGTGCAAAGCAGCGGCAAGCGTTGGCCAACGGGCGTCATGCTGATGGTGGTCGTGCTGTTCGCCTTCCTCTATTCGTGGCCTATTCAGGCGCTGCTGCCAACCTATCTGAAAAGCGAACTTGGCTACAACCCGGCGACCGTTGCGCAGGTGCTGTTCTTCAGCGGCTTCGGCGCGGCGGTGGGCTGCATCGTCGGCGGTTTCCTCGGCGACTGGCTGGGGACACGTAAAGCCTATGTGTGCAGCCTGCTGGCGTCTCAGTTACTGATTATTCCCGTATTTGCCATCGGCGGCTCCAGCATCTGGGGGCTGGGGATCCTGCTGTTCTTCCAGCAGATGCTGGGGCAGGGGATTGCCGGGATTCTGCCGAAGCTTATCGGCGGGTATTTCGATACAGACCAGCGAGCGGCAGGTCTGGGCTTTACCTACAACGTGGGGGCGCTGGGCGGCGCGGCGGCACCGGTCATCGGTGCACTGGTTGCGCAGCATCTGAGCCTGGGCAGTGCGCTGGGTTCGCTCTCCTTCGGCCTGACGTTTGTCGTGATTCTGCTCATCGGCCTGGATATGCCCTCCCGCGTACAGCGCTGGATCCGTCCGGAAGCGCTGCGCACCCATGATGCTATCGACGGCAAGCCGTTCAGCGGCGCGTTGACGCGGCATGCAGAGAAATCGGTTCCGGCGTGCGGTAAGCATTAATTAAAGGCGCCCGGACGCGCCGGGCGCACAATGAAGTTAAGGATGTACTTATGTCGTTGTTAGAAAATCTGGATGCAAACATTCAACAGCACGGTGGACTGATCGTCTCCTGCCAGCCGGTGCCCGGTAGCCCGTTAGATAAACCGGAAATCGTTGCCGCCATGGCGCTGGCGGCGGTGCAGGCGGGAGCCGTGGCGGTGCGCATTGAAGGGATCAATAACCTACTGGCCACGCGGCCGCTCATCGACGTCCCCATTATTGGCATTATCAAGCGCGATCTTGCCGATTCCGCGGTGCGTATCACGCCCTACCTTGAGGATGTCGATGCGCTAGCGCAGACCGGTGCCGACATTATCGCTTTCGACGGCACCGAGCGCCCGCGCCCGGTGGCGGTAGCGGAGCTGATTGCCCGCATTCATCACCATCAGCGTCTGGCCATGGCGGACTGTTCGTCGATCCAGGACGCCGCGGCCTGCCATGAACTGGGCGCGGATATTCTGGGAACGACGCTATCGGGCTATACCACCGACGAGGTGCCGCAGGCGCCGGATCTGGCGCTGGTGGCGACACTGAGCCACAAAGGCTTCCGGGTGATAGCCGAAGGGCGATACAACTCGCCAGCGCAGGCCGCTCAGGCGATGCAGCACGGTGCCTGGGCTGTCACCGTAGGGTCGGCCATTACCCGCCTTGAGCATATCTGCCAGTGGTATCGCGAGGCGATAACCGGAGAGCGCGTATGACGATGCTGGCGATTGATATCGGCGGCACCAAACTTGCTGCAGGGCTGATTAATGCTCAACGGCAGGTGCTTGCACGCCGAGAACTGCCGACGCCCGCTAGCCAGACGCCTACCGCGCTGCGCGAGGCGCTGCATGCGCTGATTATGCCGCTTATCGGTCGTGCGCAGCGCGTGGCGGTGGCTTCTACGGGCATTATTCGCAGCGGACTGTTAACGGCGCTTAACCCGGATAATCTGGGGGGGCTGGCGCAGTTTCCGCTGGTGGATACCCTCACCGCGCTAACCGGGCTACCGTGTCTGGCGGTGAACGATGCGCAGGCGGCGGCGTGGGCCGAGTATCGCGCGCTGCCGGTTACCGTTCGTGATATGGCGTTTATCACGGTGTCAACCGGCGTCGGCGGCGGCATTATCGGCAACGGTAAGCTGATAACCGGCCATCAGGGGCTCGCCGGGCATATTGGGCATACGCTGGCGGACCCGCACGGGCCGCTGTGTGGTTGTGGCCGACGCGGTTGCGTTGAGGCGATAGCTTCCGGTCGTGGCATTGCCGCTCAGGCCGAGGATGACCTGCTTGGCCTGGATGCGCGGGCGATTTATGCGCAGCATCTGAGCGGGCACCCGCAGGCAACGCGCCTGATTACGGGCTCGGCACGAACCCTGGCCCGTCTGATTGCTGACCTGAAAGCCAGCTATGACTGCCAATGTGTGGTGCTGGGTGGCAGCGTCGGCCTGGCGGAGGGTTACTTATCCCTGGTGACCGGCTTTCTGGCGCAGGAACCGTCCCCCTTTCACACGGCCGTGGTGGCCGCACATCACCGGCATGATGCGGGCCTGCTTGGCGCCGCGCTGTTGGCAGAAGAGGAAGCATAATGATTATTGGCGATAGCCGTTACCCGGATTGCGCCGGGCTACCCTCCGCTCTACACACGGCTCTGACGCTGGCTTTACAGGCGCAGCCACAGCAGCGTGAGCCGGGCCGTTACCCTTTGCAGGGAGACGATATTTATATGAACGTTATGCAGTTTATGACCCAGCCAGCGGCGGAGAAACGGGCCGAGCTGCACGCGGAATTTATCGATATACAAATCCTGCTGGTGGGGGAGGAGCGCATTGATTTTGGCGTGGCCGACAGCGCAAGGGAATGTGATGTGTGGCATACGGACGAGGATTATCAGCTGTGCGACGCCATTGATAACCCGCAGTCGGTAACGTTACGTGCCGGTATGTTCGCCGTGTTTCTCCCCGGCGAGCCGCATAAGCCGGGGATACTCACTGACCACCGCCGCGAGCTGAAAAAAGCGGTCGTGAAGGTCAAAAAAAGTTTGCTGATGCCGTAACCGCGGGCCCGGCTTAGCAGGCCGGGCTTACTTCTTGCTGCGGCTGCGGCGATTTCAGCAGCGCCCACAGAATGACGGCGCCAATGACGTCAAAGGCCGCCAGCACCGCAAACAGCGGGCTAAAGCCCAGAGTATCGGCCAGCGCGCCGACGACCAGCGCGAACAGCGTGCTCGCGGTCCAGGCGGCCATCCCGGTGAAGCCGTTGGCCGTCGCCACTTCGTTGGCGTCGAACAGATCGGCTGAAAGGGTGATCAGCGCGCCGGAAAGCGACTGGTGGGCAAAACCGCCGACGCACAGTAGCGCAATCGCAACGAACGGGCTACTGAACAGTCCGACCATTCCCGGCAGAATCATCAGCGCCGCCCCCATCGTCACCACCAGCTTACGCGACACCACAATATTGACCCCGAAGGCGCGCTGGAAAATCCCCGGTAAGTAGCCACCAATGACGCAGCCCATGTCGGCGAACAGCATGGGGATCCACGCGAACATGGCGATATCCTTCAGATCAAAACCGTAGGTGTGCACCATAAACAACGGGATCCATGCGTTGAAGGTCCCCCATGCCGGCTCGGCAAGAAAGCGGGGAAGCGCAATACCCCAGAATTTGCGCTGGCGTAGCAGCTGGCCGATATGCACTTTATCTACCGTTTTTTTCTCCGGCTGACCGGCGGTGATGTAGTTGTACTCTTCTTTGCTCAGGCTTTTACATTGGCCCGGGCGGTTATACACCAGATACCACCCCAGCGCCCAAATCACGCTGGCAATACCGACGATGATAAAGGCCAGACGCCAGCTGTGAATATAAATAGCCCATGCGACCATCGGCGGCGCAATGATCGCCCCCATTGAGGAGCCGACGTTGAAATAGCCGACGGCGACGGAACGTTCGTCGTCCGGAAACCATTCGGTGACGGATTTCAGCCCGGCGGGGATCATCGCGCTTTCGGCAAAACCGCCCAGACCACGACACAGGGCCAGACCCTGCCAGCTGCTGGTGAAAGCCGCGCCGATGCAGAAAATACCCCACATCGCGCCGAACAGGGTGTAGCCCACTTTGGTGCCAAGCGTATCAAGGACATAGCCAGCAACCGGTTGAGCAATGGTGTAGCAGGCGGAAAAGGTCGCCACAATCCATGAGTACTGTTGGGTGGTGATGTGCAGATTGTCCTGCAACGTGGGCGCGGCGGCCGAAATCGTGTTGCGGGTTAAGTAGCATAAAATGGTGCCAAGGGTGACAAGAGCCACCATAAACCAGCGCGTATGACCAGTAGTGCGCATAAAACTTTCCTCTAATTCTTAGAATGGAAGTGGCCTGCGTAACAGGCGCAACGGCGGTCATACAGAGAGAAGATCAATCGTGCTGCCGGGTGGTGCTGCGGCGGCAAACTGCGGTCCTTTTATGAAATAGAGTGAATCCGTGTCACATTTTTTTCGAATACTAAACCCATGTTTCATAATTTTTTGTGATCTAATTCAAAATTATTAAGATGGTGTACCACTTAAGTGTCATGAAGGTGAGCGCACGGACATGCGCCCTCGAGGCGGGAATGTCTGCCTGAATGGCTGTAAAAACAGGCAGAGAATAGGTTATTTATCGAGCGCGATAAAATCGTGCAGCAGCGCCGTCAACTGTTTCATTTTCTCGGGGGTAAACGTCTGCTCAATTTGCAGGTAGGCCTCTTCCACCTTTGCCTGCGCGCGTTCATACAGCGCATACCCTTCTTTGGTTAACGAGACGTATAGCTTGCGCTGATCGTTAACCGGCTTCAAGCGCAGAACCAGACCATCACGCTCCATGCGGGTCAAAATACCGGTCAGGCTCGGGCGTAAAATGCAGGTCGCAGCGGCCAGATCGTGAAAATCCATCGAGGGGTTATCGACCAGCACGCGGACAATTCGCCACTGCTGCTCCGTCAGGCCGTGCTGCTTCACAATCGGGCGGAAGTAACCCATTGCGACCTCGCGCGCCTGCATCAGGGCGATGGTTAAAGAATCGTGCATTATGCCTCCTCGCACACCTCATCATTAATATATGAACAATAAAGCGATGTTGCTTTTATCAGCAGCGCATTTTCTCTGAAAGCCGCGGTTAGATCAATGGTGTTTTTGTAATGCACTGTTATATAAGGTTTATATTTTTATTTTGTAAAATTATTGTTAATGTCATCACAAAAAAATCACTTGTGTTTGCTAAATGAACAGAGGAGGCATAAAACAGATCATTAACATATTAATGAAATAAGCACTGTCGCTAAGGAGCTGTAAATGAAAGGTACCGTTTTCGCCGTGGCGCTCAACCACCGTAGCCAGCTGGATGCCTGGCGCGAAGCCTTTGAGCAGGCCCCCTATAACGCACCGCCGAAAACGGCAGTCTGGTTTATTAAGCCGCACAATACCGTCACCTGTAGCGGTGAGCCGATTCCTTTTCCGGCCGGCGAGACGGTGTTAAGCGGCGCGACGGTGGCGCTGGTGGTGGGTAAAGTCGCCAGTAAAGTGTCAGTTGACGACGCGGCGCAGTTCATCGCGGGTTATGCGCTGGCCAACGAAGTCAGTCTGCCAGAGGAGAGCTTCTATCGCCCGGCAATTAAGGCCAAATGCCGCGACGGCTTCTGCCCGCTGGGCGAGGTGGTGAATGTCGACAGCGTTGATAACCTGACCATCGTGACCGAAATTAACGGCCGGCACGCCGACCAGTGGCACACCGCCGATCTCCAGCGCAGCGCCGCCGAACTGCTGAGCGCCCTGAGCGAATTTGCCACGCTCAACCCTGGCGATGCCATTCTGTTGGGAACTCCGCACCACCGCGTGGCGCTGCGTCCGGGCGACCGCGTACGCGTGCTGGCGGAGGGCTTCCCACCGCTGGAAAACCCGGTGGTTGAAGATGCGGTGGCCAGGCCGGTAACGCGCCCCCACGAGCACGGCACGCTGTTCGCGCTGGGGCTGAACTACGCCGACCACGCCAGCGAGCTGGACTTTAAGCCGCCGGAAGAGCCGCTGGTATTTATCAAAGCGCCTAACACCGTGACCGGTGATAACCAAACCTCAGTACGTCCGAACAACGTGGAATATATGCACTACGAGTCGGAGCTGGTGGTGGTGATCGGCAAAACGGCGCGCAAGGTAGCCGAGGCCGATGCGATGGACTACGTCGCCGGCTACACCGTGTGTAACGACTATGCTGTGCGCGACTATCTGGAAAACTACTATCGCCCGAACCTGCGGGTGAAAAGCCGCGACGGTCTGACGCCCATTTCGCCCAATGTGGTGCCGAAAGCGGCCATTCCTGATCCGCATAACTTAACGCTGCGCACTTACGTTAACGGTGAACTGCGTCAGCAGGGCACCACGGCGGATCTGATCTTCAGCGTGCCGTTCCTGGTCTCTTATCTCAGCGAATTTATGACCCTGCAGCCGGGCGACATGATCGCCACCGGCACGCCGAAAGGGCTGTCCGACGTGGTGCCAGGCGACGAAGTGGTGGTGGAAGTTGAGGGTGTGGGTCGACTGGTAAACCGAATTGTCAGCGAGGAATCTGCAAAATGAAAAAGATTAACCATTGGATTAACGGCAAGAATGTTGCCAGCAAGGAGACTTTCCAGACCACCAATCCGGCTACCGGTGAGGTACTGGCTGAGGTCGCTTCCGGCGGCGAGTCGGAGATCAATCAGGCGGTGGCGGCAGCAAAAGAGGCGTTTCCGAAATGGGCTAACCTGCCGATGAAAGAGCGCGCGCGTCTGATGCGTCGCCTGGGAGATCTGATCGACCAGAACGTACCGGAAATTGCGGCGATGGAAACCGCCGATACCGGTCTACCGATTCACCAGACCAAAAATGTGCTGATCCCGCGCGCGTCGCACAACTTTGAGTTCTTTGCCGAAGTGTGCCAGCAGATGAACGGTAAAACCTACCCGGTCGACGACAAGATGCTCAACTACACGCTGGTACAACCGGTGGGCGTGTGCGCGCTGGTGTCGCCGTGGAATGTGCCGTTTATGACCGCCACCTGGAAGGTGGCACCGTGCCTGGCGCTGGGCAATACCGCGGTGCTGAAAATGTCTGAGCTGTCGCCGCTCACGGCTGAACGTCTGGGCGAGCTGGCGCTGGAGGCGGGTATTCCGCCGGGCGTGCTGAACGTGGTGCAGGGCTACGGGGCAACCGCAGGCGATGCGCTGGTGCGCCATCACGATGTGCGTGCGGTGTCGTTTACCGGCGGCACCGCCACCGGGCGCAACATCATGAAAAACGCCGGGCTGAAGAAATACTCGATGGAGCTGGGCGGTAAATCGCCGGTGCTGATTTTTGAAGATGCCGATATTGAACGGGCGCTGGACGCCGCGCTGTTCACTATCTTTTCGATCAACGGCGAACGCTGCACCGCGGGGTCACGCATCTTTATCCAGCAGAGCATCTACCCCGAATTCGTTAAACGCTTTGCCGAGCGCGCCAACCGTCTGCGCGTCGGCGACCCGACCGACCCGAATACTCAGGTCGGCGCGCTGATTAGCAAGGCACACTGGGAAAAAGTCTCCGGCTATATCCGCCTCGGCATCGAAGAGGGCGCGACCCTGCTGGCCGGTGGCCCGGAAAAACCGACCGACCTGCCTGCGCATCTTAAGCACGGCAACTTCCTGCGCCCAACGGTGCTGGCGGACGTCGATAACCGCATGCGCGTAGCGCAGGAAGAGATCTTCGGCCCGGTAGCCTGCCTGCTGCCGTTCAAAGACGAAGCGGAAGGGCTGCGTCTGGCCAACGACATAGAGTACGGCCTGGCCTCGTATATCTGGACCCAGGATGTCAGCAAAGTACTGCGTCTGGCGCGTGGCATTGAGGCGGGAATGGTGTTCGTTAACACCCAGAACGTGCGCGATCTGCGCCAGCCGTTCGGCGGCGTGAAGGCTTCTGGCACCGGGCGTGAAGGCGGTGAGTACAGCTTTGAAGTGTTCGCCGAGATGAAAAACGTCTGCATCTCGATGGGCGACCACCCGATTCCGAAATGGGGAGTGTGATATGGGCAAGTTAGCGTTAGCAGCAAAAATTACCCACGTACCGTCTATGTATCTCTCAGAAATTCCGGGGAAAAATTTTGGCTGCCGCCAGGCGGCGATTGACGGGCACAAAGAGATTGGCAAGCGCTGTCGTGAAATGGGCGTCGATACGATTATCGTGTTTGATACCCATTGGCTGGTGAACAGTGCCTACCACATTAACTGCGCGGATCATTTTAAGGGTGTTTATACCAGCAACGAGCTGCCGCACTTTATCCGTGACATGACCTACGACTATGACGGCAACCCTGAGCTGGGCCGCCTGATCGCCGACGAAGCCGTTGCGCTGGGCGTGCGTGCCAAAGCGCACAACATTCCCAGCCTGAAGCTGGAGTACGGCACGCTGGTGCCGATGCGTTACATGAACGCGGACAAGCACTTCAAGGTGGTGTCGATCTCCGCGTTTTGTACCGTGCACGATTTTGCCGACAGCCGCCGTTTGGGTGAGGCCATTTTAAAGGCCATCGACAAATACGAGGGCACCGTGGCGGTATTTGCCAGCGGTTCACTGTCGCACCGCTTTATCGACGACCAGCGCGCGGAAGAGGGGATGAACAGCTACACCCGCGAGTTCGACCATCAGATGGACGAGCGCGTGGTCAAGCTGTGGCGCGAGGGCAACTTCAAAGCGTTTTGCACCATGCTGCCGGAGTATGCCGACTACTGCTACGGCGAAGGCAACATGCACGACACCGTGATGCTGCTGGGAATGCTGGGCTGGGATCAATATGACGGTAAGGTGGAGTTTATTACCGATCTGTTTGCCAGTTCCGGTACCGGCCAGGTCAACGCCGTCTTCCCGCTGCCAGCCTGAGGAGTAACCATGCCGCACTTTATTGCTGAATGCACCGACAACATCCGCGAACAGGCCGACTTACCGGGTCTGTTTAGCAAGGTTAACGAGACGCTGGCCGCGACCGGGATTTTCCCGCTCGGCGGCATCCGCAGCCGCGCGCTGTGGCTGGATACCTGGCAGATGGCTGACGGCAAGCAGGATTACGCGTTTGTGCATATGACGCTGAAAATCGGCGCCGGCCGCAGTCTGGAGAGCCGCCAGGAAGTGGGGGAGATGCTGTTCGGGCTGATTAAAACCCACTTCGCCGCGTTGATGGACAGCCGCTATCTGGCGCTGTCGTTTGAGATAGACGAACTGCACCCAACGCTCAATTACAAACAGAACAACGTGCACGCGTTGTTTAAATAAAACATTGGCACGGTCAGTCCCCTCGCCCCTTTGGGAGAGGGAGAAAACACAGCCACAGGAATCACTATGCTCGATAAACACACTCATACCCTGATTGCCCAGCGCCTCAATCAGGCCGAAAAACAGCGTGAGCAGATCCGTGCCGTCTCGCTGGATTACCCGGACATCACCCTTGAAGATGCCTATGCCGTCCAGCGCGAATGGGTCGCGATGAAGATTGCCGAAGGCAGGACGCTAAAAGGCCACAAAATCGGCCTGACCTCAAAAGCGATGCAGGCCAGCTCGCAGATTAGCGAACCGGACTACGGCGCGCTGCTTGACGACATGTTCTTCCACGACGGCAGCGATATTCCGACCGACCGTTTTATCGTGCCGCGCATTGAAGTGGAACTGGCGTTCGTGCTGGCCAAACCGCTGCGCGGACCAAACTGCACGCTGTTTGATGTGTATAACGCCACCGACTACGTGATCCCGGCGCTGGAGCTGATTGACGCGCGCTGCCACAACGTCGATCCGGAAACCCAGCGCCCGCGTAAGGTGTTCGACACCATCTCCGATAACGCGGCTAACGCGGGTGTGATCCTCGGCGGCCGCCCGATTAAGCCAGATGAACTGGACCTGCGCTGGATCTCCGCGCTGCTGTATCGCAACGGTGTGATAGAAGAAACCGGCGTGGCGGCGGGCGTACTGAACCACCCGGCCAACGGCGTGGCGTGGCTGGCAAATAAGCTGGCGCCGTACGACGTCCAGCTGGAAGCGGGGCAAATCATTCTGGGCGGATCGTTCACCCGCCCGGTGCCGGCGCGTAAGGGCGACACCTTCCACGTCGACTACGGCAACATGGGTGCGATCACCTGCCGGTTTGTATAAGGACAGAGACGATGATGAAAAACAGTTTTAAAGAGGCGCTGAAGGCTGGCCGCCCGCAGATCGGCCTGTGGCTGGGTTTGTCGAGCAGCTATAGCGCTGAACTGCTGGCGGGGGCCGGTTTTGACTGGCTGCTGATTGACGGCGAACATGCGCCGAACAATGTGCAGACGGTGCTGACGCAGCTGCAGGCGATTGCACCCTATCCCAGTCAGCCGGTGGTGCGCCCGTCGTGGAACGATGCGGTGCAGATAAAACAACTGCTGGATGTGGGTACGCAAAATCTGCTGGTGCCGATGGTGCAAAACGCTGAAGAAGCGCGCGCCGCCGTAGCCGCAACGCGTTACCCGCCACAGGGGATTCGCGGCGTTGGCAGCGCGCTGGCGCGGGCGTCGCGTTGGAACCGTATTCCGGACTATCTCCGGCAGGCCAATGACGCCATGTGCGTGCTGGTGCAAATCGAAACCCGCGAGGCGATGAGCAATCTGGCGCAAATCCTCGACGTTGACGGCGTGGACGGCGTGTTTATCGGCCCGGCGGATCTCAGTGCCGATATGGGCTTTGCCGGAAACCCGCAGCATCCGCAAGTGCAGGAAGCCATCGAGAAAGCCATTGTGCAGATCCGCGCGGCGGGCAAAGCGCCGGGCATTCTGATGGCCAATGAAACGCTGGCGAAACGCTATCTGGAGCTGGGCGCGCTGTTTGTCGCCGTCGGCGTCGATACGACCCTGCTGGCGCGCGGCGCGGAGGCGCTAGCGGCGCGCTTTGGGGCGGAGAAAACCTCGCTGGGTTCGTCCGGCGTGTATTAACCCCTGCCGGAGGGCGCTGCGCCTATCCGGCCTACCCGTAGGCCCGGCAAGCAAAGCGCCCCGGGCAAAACCGGCTTTACCCTACGCAAATTCCCATCAGAGGAAAGGATCATGAGCGATACATCACCTGCCATCCCGCAACAAGATAATCCTGCCGAACAGCACAAGCAGCTGACGGCGGGGCAGCAGACGGTGATCAACAAGCTGTTTCGTCGTCTGGTGCTGTTTCTTTTCGTGCTGTTTATTTTCTCATTTTTAGACCGGATTAATATTGGTTTTGCCGGGCTGACGATGGGGGCGGATCTCGGCCTGAACGCGACCATGTTCGGCCTTGCCACCACGCTGTTTTACGCGACCTATGTGATTTTCGGCATTCCCAGCAACATTATGCTGAGCATTGTCGGGGCCAGGCGCTGGATTGCTACCATCATGGTGCTTTGGGGACTGGCGTCGACCGCCACCCTGTTTGCCGTCGGGCCAAAAAGCCTCTACGTGCTGCGTATGCTGGTCGGGATTACCGAAGCCGGATTTCTGCCGGGCATTCTGCTCTACCTGACCTACTGGTTCCCGGCCTTTTTCCGCGCGCGCGCCAACGCGTTGTTTATGATTGCGATGCCGGTGACAACGGCGCTGGGGTCGATTGTCTCCGGCTATATTCTGTCGATGGACGGCCTGCTGAATTTACACGGCTGGCAGTGGCTGTTCCTGCTGGAAGGATTCCCGTCCGTGCTGCTGGGCATTATGGTCTGGTACTGGCTGGACGACTCCCCGGCGAAGGCCAAATGGCTGACCGACGAGGATAAAAAATGCCTCCAGCAAATGATGGATAACGACCATCTGACGCTGGTGCAGCCGGAGGGGGCCATTAGCCACCATGCCATGCAGCAGCGTAGCCTGTGGCGCGAGGTGTTTACGCCGATTGTGCTGATGTATACCCTGGCTTATTTCTGCCTGACCAATACCCTGAGCGCGATCAGCATCTGGACGCCGCAGATCCTGAAAAGCTTTAACGAGGGCAGCAGCAATATCACCATCGGCCTGCTGGCCGCGGTGCCGCAAATTTGTACTATTCTCGGCATGATCTACTGGAGCCGTCATTCCGACAAGCATCAGGAGCGCAAGCACCACACCGCGCTGCCGTTTCTGTTCGCCGCCGCCGGCTGGTTGCTGGCCTCCGCCACCGATCATAGCCTGATCCAGCTCCTGGGGATCGTGATGGCGTCGACCGGCTCGTTTAGCGCGATGGCGATCTTCTGGACCACGCCGGATCAATCCATCAGCCTGCGCGCCCGCGCGATTGGCATTGCGGTGATCAATGCCACCGGCAATATCGGCTCGGCGTTGAGCCCGTTTATGATCGGCTGGCTGAAGGACATCACCGGCAGCTTTAACAGCGGCCTGTGGTTTGTTGCCGCGCTGTTGGTGGTGGGGGCGGTGATTATCTGGCTGATTCCGATGAAATCGTCACGTCCGCGCGCTACGCCGTAGGGGCTGAAAATGTGCGAGAACCTGATTTATAACATTGATATCAGCAGTGAATATGATGAAAGCCTGGGCACGGATGATGTGCACTATCAGTCTTTTGCGCGGATGGCGGCTTTTTTTGGCCGCGATATGCAGGCGCATCGCCACGAGCGCTATTTTCAGATGCATTTTCTGCTTACCGGGCAAATTGAGCTTCAGCTGGACGATCACCGCTACTCCGTTGAAGCGCCGCTGTTTGTGCTGACGCCACCATCGGTGCCGCACGCTTTTATTACCGAATCTGACGCGGATGGCCACGTGCTCACGGTACATGAAAACTTGATCTGGCCGCTGCTGGAAGTGCTTTACCCCGGAACCCGCGAGGCTTTCGGCCTGCCGGGGATCTGCCTGTCGCTGGCGGATAAGCCTGAGGAACTGGCGGCGCTGGAACACTACTGGCGGCTGATTGAGCGTGAATCGCTGGCACAGCTACCCGGGCGAGAGCACACCCTGACGCTGCTGGCGCAGGCCGTTTTTACTCTGCTGCTGCGTAATGCGCCGCTCGACGACCATGCAGCCAGTGGGATACGCGGGGAGCTTAAGCTGTTCCAGCGGTTTAATTTGATGATTGACGGCCATTTTCATCAGCACTGGACCGTGCCGGACTATGCGGCGGAACTGCATATTACCGAATCGAGGTTGACCGATATCTGCCGGCGCTTTGCTAACCGCCCGCCAAAGCGACTGATTTTTGACCGTCAGCTGCGTGAAGCGAAACGGCTGTTGCTGTTTTCCGACAATGCGGTGAATAACATTGCCTGGCAGCTAGGGTTTAAAGATCCCGCTTATTTTGCCCGCTTTTTTAATCGGTTAGTCGGCTGCTCGCCGAGCGCGTTTCGCGCGCAGAAAGTACCGGTGTCGTAGTTGCCCCTCACCCTAACCCTCTCCCCATCGGGGAGAGGGGACCGACCGTGCGGTTTTTACCTACAGCGCCGCCGGGAACAGCACTAAACCCTACCCAGATCACAGAACCAACCCCCGCCTGAAAAGTACCTGCCGTTGACCTAAAAGTCTCTTCACCGATCCGTGCTTAGACGCTTCAATTAACACACAAAAACAAAACATAAATTTAACAAATCCGACGAAGACTGGAGTGTACCCTTATGAAACCTGAAGATTTCCGTGCAGATGCCAAACGCCCGTTAACCGGCGAAGAGTACCTGAAGAGCCTGCAGGATGGCCGTGAGATCTACATCTACGGCGAGCGTGTCAAAGACGTGACCACGCATCCGGCTTTCCGCAATGCGGCGGCATCCGTCGCCCAGCTGTACGATGCGCTGCACAAACCCGAAATGCAGGACAAACTGTGCTGGAACACCGATACCGGCAGCGGTGGTTACACCCATAAATTCTTCCGCGTGGCAAAAAGCGCCGACGATCTGCGCCAGCAGCGCGATGCGATTGCCGAGTGGTCGCGCCTGAGCTACGGCTGGATGGGCCGCACCCCGGACTATAAAGCGGCCTTTGGCAGCGCGCTGGGCGCTAACCCGGCGTTTTACGGCCAGTTTGAGCAGAATGCGCGCAACTGGTACACCCGCATTCAGGAAACTGGCCTGTACTTTAACCATGCTATCGTTAACCCGCCGATCGACCGCCATAAGCCGGCTGACGAAGTGAAAGATGTTTACATCAAGCTGGAAAAAGAGACCGACGCCGGGATTATCGTCAGCGGCGCGAAAGTGGTGGCGACCAACTCCGCGCTGACCCACTACAACATGATTGGCTTTGGCTCCGCACAGGTGATGGGCGAAAACCCGGACTTCGCGCTGATGTTCGTGGCGCCAATGGATGCCGAAGGGGTGAAGCTGATTTCGCGCGCCTCCTACGAGCTGGTTGCCGGGGCGACCGGTTCGCCTTACGACTACCCGCTCTCCAGCCGTTTTGATGAAAACGACGCGATCCTGGTGATGGATAAAGTGCTGATCCCGTGGGAAAACGTGCTGATTTACCGTGACTTCGATCGCTGTCGTCGCTGGACGATGGAAGGCGGTTTCGCCCGTATGTACCCGCTGCAAGCGTGCGTGCGTCTGGCGGTGAAGCTCGACTTTATCACCGGCCTGCTGAAAAAATCGCTGGAGTGCACCGGTACCTCTGAATTCCGCGGCGTACAGGCGGATCTCGGTGAGGTAGTCGCGTGGCGCAATATGTTCTGGGCGCTGAGTGACTCTATGTGTTCAGAAGCCACGCCGTGGGTCAACGGCGCGTATCTGCCGGATCACGCGGCGCTGCAAACCTACCGCGTCATGGCGCCGATGGCCTATGCCAAAATCAAAAACATTATCGAGCGTAACGTCACCAGCGGCCTGATCTATCTGCCGTCGAGCGCGCGGGATCTGAATAATCCTCAGATCGACCAGTACCTTGCGAAATACGTGCGCGGATCTAACGGTATGGATCACGTTGAACGTATCAAGATCCTCAAATTGATGTGGGACGCCATCGGCAGCGAGTTCGGTGGCCGTCACGAGCTGTATGAAATTAACTACTCCGGTAGCCAGGATGAGATTCGCCTGCAGTGTCTGCGTCAGGCGCAGACCTCCGGCAACATGGACAAAATGATGGCGATGGTCGATCGCTGCCTGTCTGAATACGATCAGAACGGTTGGACCGTGCCACACCTGCACAATAACGCTGATATTAATCTGCTGGATAAGCTGCTGAAGTAATTCGCAGCGGGAGGTCACAATGCAATTAGATGAACAACGCCTGCGTTTTCGCGATGCCATGGCCAGCCTGTCGGCCGCCGTTAACGTCGTGACTACCGAGGGGGAGGCCGGTCGCTGTGGTATCACCGCCACCGCCGTCTGTTCGGTCACGGACACGCCGCCGTCGGTGATGGTGTGCATTAATGCTAACAGCGCCATGAACCCGGTATTCCAGGGCAACGGCAGGCTGTGCGTTAACGTGCTCAATCACGAGCAGGAGATCATGGCGCGCCATTTTGCCGGTATGACCGGCATGGCGATGGACGAACGCTTTGGTCTGGCCGGCTGGCAGCGTGGCCCGCTGGCACAGCCGGTGCTGAAGGGCGCGCTGGCGAGCCTGGAAGGAGAAATTCGCCAGGTGCAGACCATCGGTAGCCATCTGGTTTATCTGGTGGAAATTCAACATATTGCATTGGCCGAAGAAGAAGGGCACGGGCTTATTTATTTCAAACGCCGTTTTCATCCGGTGATGATGGAGGCGGATGCGCTGGCATAAGCATTTTTGACTCTTATATATCCCGGCGGGTGGCAGATAATGCCATCCGTTTTTTTTACATTATGTGAAGGAGAACACTGTTTATTATCAAAAATAGGGTATGCCGGTCTGACCAGAAAAATACAAATATTTCTTGAGTATGATGGCTAATATTAATAGACCAGAGTAAAAGCGCTTTGGTTTTTACTTATCTTTATGAATAGATACATTTTTTAACTGCATTAATGCTTCACCGATCATTTCCTCTGCTTTCTGGCGGGCAAATTTGATAAGCGCATCTTTACTAAATGGGGCATCGCAGTGATGGCAACGCATTGGATGTTGATCTTCTGCGTTTTTAATTTTATCAATGTTAGTCATTTCCGTGATACCGGCGCATTTTGGGCACAAATATTGAATTGAAATCACAGGCTCGGCTCCTTTATTCTTGTTATAAAATAATGCAGGCGCACGAATCGTTAAAGTCTTAGGGGCGATTAAATAACAAGTCATTATGTTTTGGTTGACGCGATGATTAATTATTGAGCAATTTATCAACCGAATGCACCAAGGGAGAAGCGTGAATGACAATGGCGAAGCCGTCCGTGCAGCAGAATCAGAGGGATGACGGCAAACTGGCCGATCTCCTCAATCATAACACCGACTGGGTGTGGGAAGTGGATGCGCAGGGGCGCTATGTGTGGGTCTCCGAGGTGGTGACCCGCCTGCTTGGCTATCGGCCTGAAGAGGTGCTGGGACGTACGCCGCTCGATTTCATTGCGCCCGTTGAGCGGGAGAGACTAACGGCAACGTTAAGCGATATTTTTGCGTCACAAAAGCCCTTCTCAGGCCTGATAAACCGCAATCAGCGGGCGGATGGCAGTATCGTGATTATTGAAACCAGCGGGATGCCGCTGTTTGATGACCAGGGCAAGCTCACCGGCTATCGCGGTATCGATCGCGACATCTCCCGGCTGGGTGAACGCGTGCTGCAGCTCGAATCACTGTATCAGAATACGCCGTTGGCGCTGTGCGTGGTTGACCGTAACGGCATGCTGACGAAAGCCAATCGCGCGATGGGGGCGCTGCTCTGTGCGCCGGAAGAGGCGCTGATCGGCACGAATCTCAGCGCATTTATGCCGGAAGGGTATCAGCTGTTGCAGCAGGATCTTATGCAGCTTGACGCCGGCGAGGCGATTTCCAGTAAAGAGGTGTTGTTCCGGGGCCGCTATTTCTACATTAAACCCATGGCGGTGAACGATGCGGATGGCAACGTGGTGGGCGTCTCTCTGGCGTGGATGGATATTACTGACCGCAAGCTGGCGGAGCAGCAGCTGGCGCGTGCCAACCAGACGCTGTTGCAATACGCCGAGCGCGATCATCTGACCGGCCTGTTCAACCGTCGCTATATGGACGCCCGGCTCAGCGATGAAATCACCCGTGCGCAGCGAGAAGGCACCACGCTGTCGCTGTGTATGGCGGATATCGACTTTTTCAAACGCTATAACGACACCTACGGCCATCAGGCCGGAGACCGGGTACTGCAAGCCGTCGCCGAAGCGCTGAAGGGCGGTCTGCGGCCCGATGACTGCGTCAGCCGCTACGGCGGTGAAGAGTTTCTGATTATGTTGCCGAATACCACGCGAGAAAGCGCACAGGCGGTGGCCGAGCGGCTGCGTGAGCGGGTCATGGCGCTGGCCATCGATCACAAAACCAGCCCGATTGGCGGGGTGCTGACCATTAGCTTCGGCGTCATGACCTGGGACTCTCCGCAGTTTGTCTGCAGCATTCAGCAAATTGCGGATATTGCCGCCGAGCTAATCAGCAGCAGCGATACGGCGTTGTACCGGGCCAAACAGCAGGGGAGGAACCGGGTGGCGGTGGCATAAGCCGCGAGAGCTATGCGCGCAAAGACATCGGCGATGTGTGCATCCACAGTTGATTCATCACAAGGCGGATGCCGGGTAGCCCTCTTTATAATCAGGGCTACCCCTCTACTGATGGTATGAAAATATGGCTTATCAACTCAACCTTAACTGGCCGGAGTTTCTGGAAAAATACTGGCAGAAGCAGCCGGTAGTGTTAAAAAATGCGTTCCCGAATTTTGTCGACCCGATTACGCCTGACGAGCTGGCCGGTCTGGCCATGGAAATGGAAGTCGACAGCCGACTGGTGAGCCATATTGACGGCAAATGGCAGGCGAGTAACGGCCCGTTTGAAGATTTTGACCACCTGGGGGAGAAAAACTGGTCGCTGCTGGCGCAGGCGGTCAACCACTGGCACGAGCCTTCTGCCGAGCTGGTACGCCCGTTCCGCGCGCTGCCGGACTGGCGGCTGGACGACCTGATGATCTCCTTCTCGGTACCGGGTGGCGGCGTTGGGCCGCACATCGACCCGTACGATGTGTTTATCATTCAGGGGATGGGGCGCCGTCGCTGGCGCGTGGGTGATGCGCTGCCGTTAAAACAGCACTGCCCGCATCCGGCCCTGCTGCACGTTGAGCCGTTTACCCCCATTATCGACGTAGAAATGGCGCCGGGCGACATTCTTTATATTCCACCAGGATTCCCGCACGACGGCTATACCTACGAAGACACGCTGAACTACTCCGTCGGCTTCCGCGGGCCGAACGGTCGCGAGCTGATCAGCAGCTTTGCCGACTACGTGCTGGAGAACGATCTGGGCGAGAAATACTACACCGATCCGGATCTCACCTGCCGTGAACACGTGGGTAAAGTGGAAGACCATGAGCTTGAACGTCTGCGCACGATGATGATCGATATGATCCGCCAGCCGAACGATTTTAAACAGTGGTTTGGCAGTTTTGTGACGACGCCGCGCCATGAGCTGGATATTGCCCCTGCGGAGCCTGCGTATACGCCAGAAGAGGTGGCGACGGCGCTGGAAGCGGGAGAAACGCTGCGTCGCCTCAACGGTCTGCGGGTGCTGAATGTCGGCGATAGCGTTTTTATTAATAGCGAGAAGCTGGAAACCTGCGCGCCGCAGGCCGCAGATGCGCTGTGTCGCTATACCGAACTGGATAAATCCCACTTCGGTGAAGCGCTGGCGAACCCGGCGTTTATTGCTGAGCTGACGGATTTGATTAACCAGGGCTACTGGTTCTTCGACGAGTAAGCCCAGGCTTTCGGGGGGGGAGGGGAGGACCCTCACCCCGAAAGAGAGATATAACCATTCACTAAATTGCTGTTCATCAAACAGAGCTGAATAGCGCCCGCACGCTCGGCAGTGTAATGCAGGATACCCCAGTCTATATTGGCCAGTTGGCATCTGCCGATGTAGATATCGGTAGTCCTGAATTACGGCAGCTGAATGTCTTACCAGTATTAATAAATAAAGTTGACGCAGCCCACCAACGATTTTGGTAGGTTGCTGACTTTACCTTATTGCTCATGGCTGGATGTGTGAACAGCCGCACATAAAAAAACCTTTCTGAATGTAAATTAACAAGCCTTTATATAACTGAACGGAACTCGCTATGAAAATAAAGGCACTGACTGCCGGTATTCTACTCGCATTACCTTTTTGGGTTTGTGCGAAGGATGTGACTATTTATTATACCAATGACCTCCATGCTCATGTTTCTCCAGGCAAAATTCCTGCCGTTGACAAGGCGCGTGCAGTAGGTGGTTTTGCTAATATTGCGACACTCGTTAATGATGCCAGGAAAGAAAGTAAAGATGTATTTTTCTTTGATGCGGGAGACTATTTTACTGGGCCCTATATCAGTAGCCTGACAAAAGGTGAAGCAATTATTGATATAATGAATACAATGCCTTTTGATGCGGTATCAGTGGGCAACCACGAATTTGATCATGGCGTTGATAACATGGTTAAGCAGTTATCAAAAGCGAACTTTCCCATTTTACTGGGAAATGTATTCTATACGAATAGTGACAAGCCGGTCTGGAATAAACCCTGGACGATTGTCGAAAAAGATGGCATAAAAATTGGCGTAATAGGGGTGCATCAAAAATTTGCATTTTATGATACGGTCGCGGCTAAGGCCTATGCTGGCTCGGAAGCTCGTGATGAAGGGCCTTATATCCAAAAAGGGCTTGATGAATTAAAAGGTAAGGTTGATATCATTGTACTGCTTATCCACGAAGGGACACCAGCGCGCCAATCCAGTTATGGAAGTAAAGACGTAGCCAGAATGCTGCAAGCCGATATCGATACCGCAAAGAAATTTGAAGGTATTGATGTGCTAATCACAGGACACGCTCATGTGGGCACTCCCGAACCCATTAAAGTCAATAACACGCTGGTTGTGTCAACGGATGCGTATGGTACCGATGTTGGTAAGTTAGTGTTGGATTTTAACCCTCAGACGAAAAAAATTGATGGCTACAGCGGTAAATTAATCACCGTGTTTGCTGATGAATATAAACCCGATCCAAAAGTGCAAGCTAAGATTGATGAGTGGAATACTAAGTTAAAAAACATCACTGACCAGATTATTGGGTCGGCAACCGCGCCATTCACTCGTGCTTATGGGGAATCATCGCCCGTTGGTAACTTAGTTCTCGATGCTATGATGGCTAAAGCACCGGATGCTGTCGCAGGATTCCAAAACAGTGGCGGCATGCGCGCTGATTTTCCACAAGGAAATTTAAAGTACGGTGATATTATTACAACCTTCCCGTTTAATAACGAACTGGTTGAAATGGATCTGACTGGAAAAGATCTCATCAATTTAATGATTCATGCAACCAACCTCACCAATGGTGTTTTGCAAGTGTCAAAAAATGTGCATGTTGAATATGATAGCAAAAAACCTCTTGGCGATCGGTTGATTAAATTTACTATTAATAATCAACCTATAGAATCAACGAAAACTTATCGAGTTGTCACACACTCATTTTGTGCGACTGGCGGCGATGGTTTTGAGTCATTTTTAAATGGAAAAAATGTAAAAACAATTAGCGGCACGACCTCTGCAGAGTCAATCATTGATTATGTCAAAACGTATAGCCCCGTAAAACCCGATCTTGAAAAGAGGGTGACGGATGTGAGTTCATTAAAGTAATACTGGCTTGGTGATAAAAATATAATATGAAGGGAAAATAGAAGCTTATTTTTCATCTTTCTTTTATTTAAATGCCCTATGATATGTTTGTGGGGCAATATCCCATCAATCCTGTAATAATGGGATATCAATAATTTAATTATTGTCTTTCTTTCAATTTTGATGATGCAATCCATTCTATGGATTGCATCGTTTGCTTGAGTCGATCGTCGTTGGCCGTTTTGCAATTTACACACAATCGTTGTATAACTGCCTTCTTATTTGGATGTTTAGATGTCCATACGTTTAGAAGGTAATAATGCAAAACACAACACAACAACAAGGTGGGCAGCTCAAGCGCACCATGAAAACCCGCCACCTGATTATGCTGTCGCTGGGTGGCGTGATTGGCACAGGGCTTTTTTTTAATACCGGCTATATCATCTCGACGACCGGCGCGGCAGGTACGCTGCTGGCCTATCTTATTGGCGCGCTGGTGGTCTGGCTGGTGATGCAGTGCCTCGGTGAGCTGTCGGTGGCCATGCCGGAAACGGGCGCGTTTCACCTTTACGCGTCGCGCTATCTTGGCCCGGCAACCGGCTACACCGTTGCCTGGCTCTACTGGCTGACGTGGACGGTTGCGCTGGGTTCCAGCTTTACCGCCGCCGGGTTCTGTATGCAGTACTGGTTCCCCCAGGTGCCGGTGTGGATCTGGTGCCTGCTGTTCTGCGTGCTGATTTTCGGCCTTAACGTTATCTCGACCCGCTTCTTTGCCGAAGGTGAATTCTGGTTCTCGCTGGTGAAGGTGATTACC
Source organism: Kluyvera genomosp. 2 (assembly GCF_036759865.1). NCBI lineage: Bacteria > Pseudomonadati > Pseudomonadota > Gammaproteobacteria > Enterobacterales > Enterobacteriaceae > Kluyvera > Kluyvera genomosp. 2. Next base: position 38,008 of record NZ_JAPKIA010000020.1, on the reverse strand, counting down.
ATCATCGCGTTTATCGTACTGGGCGGCGCGGCTATCTTTGGGTTTATCCCGATGCAGGACGGTTCACCCGCGCCGGGGCTGCATAACCTCACCGCCGAGGGCTGGTTCCCGCACGGCGGGCTGCCGATTCTGATGACCATGGTAGCCGTCAACTTTGCTTTTTCCGGCACCGAGCTTATCGGTATCGCCGCCGGGGAAACCGAGAACCCGCACAAAGTGATCCCGGTGGCGATTCGCACCACCATCGCGCGGTTAATTATTTTCTTTATCGGCACCGTATTCGTGCTGGCCGCGCTGATCCCGATGCAGCAGGCAGGGGTCGAAAAAAGCCCGTTCGTGCTGGTATTTGAGAAAGTGGGTATTCCTTACGCAGCGGATATCTTCAACTTCGTGATCCTGACGGCGATTCTGTCGGCGGCCAACTCCGGCCTGTACGCGTCCGGGCGGATGCTGTGGTCGCTGTCCAACGAACGGACGCTGCCGCGCTGCTTCTCGCGGGTGACGCAAAACGGCGTGCCGCTGGTGGCGCTGTCGGTGAGTATGCTCGGCGGCCTGCTGGCGCTGTTCTCCAGCATTGTCGCGCCGGATACTGTGTTTGTGGCGCTGTCGGCGATTTCCGGTTTTGCGGTGGTGGCGGTATGGATTAGTATCTGCGCCTCACACTTTGTTTTCCGCCGCCGTCACTTACAGCAGGGCAAAGCGCTGAGCGAGCTCCACTATCGCGCGCCGTGGTACCCCGCGGTACCGGTGCTCGGGTTTGTGCTCTGCGTCGTGGCCTGTCTGGGGCTGGCCTTTGACCCGTCGCAGCGTATTGCGCTGTGGTGCGGGATTCCATTTGTGGCGCTGTGCTATGGTGCCTATTACTTAACGCGTTCACGTCAGACCCAACAGGAGCCGCAGCATGCCGCTGAATAATCCGTTAACCGCCATTCTGAGCGATCGCCCGTTTGTACTGCTCGATGGTGCAATGGCCACCGAACTGGAGGCGCGCGGATGCGACCTCGCAGACAGCCTGTGGTCGGCAAAAGTGCTGATGGAAAACCCGCAGCTGATTTATGACGTACACCTCGACTACTTCCGCGCCGGGGCGCAGGTGGCCATCACCGCCAGCTACCAGGCTACGCCGGATGGCTTTGCCGCTCGCGGGCTGGATGAAAGCCAGTCGCGGGCGCTGATTGCCAAAAGCGTCGAGCTGGCGCGCCAGGCACGCGATGCCTATCAGGCTGAAGATCCGACGGCGAAAGGGCTGCTGATTGCCGGTTCCGTTGGGCCTTACGGTGCTTATCTGGCGGACGGTTCGGAGTACCGCGGTGATTATCAGCGCAGTGCCCAGGTATTCCAGGACTTCCACCGCCCGCGCGTTGAGGCGTTGCTGGAGGCGGGCGTTGACCTGCTGGCCTGTGAAACGTTGCCATCGTTTGACGAGATTCGCGCTCTGGCGCAGCTGCTGGCGGAGTATCCGGTGGCTCAGGCGTGGTTCTCTTTCACCCTGCGCGATGCGCAGCATCTTAGCGACGGCACGCCGATACGTGACGTGATTGCGCTGCTGGCGGACTATCCGCAAATTCTGGCGGTAGGTATTAACTGCATCGCGCTGGAAAACACCGTTGATGCGCTGGAATACCTGCACAGCCAGACGCCGTTGCCGCTGGTGGTCTACCCGAATTCAGGTGAGCACTACGATGCGGTGAGCAAAACCTGGCATCACCACGGCGAGGCCTGCGCCACGCTGGAAGGCTACCTGCCGCAGTGGCTGGCCGCGGGAGCGAAGCTGATTGGCGGGTGCTGTCGCACCACGCCAAAAGATATTGCGGCGCTGAAAGCCCATTGCTGAACTGAGTACACGTAGGCCTGATAAGCGCAGCGCCATCAGGCGCTCCGGCGCAGATAGCCGGATGGCGGCATAGCCTTATCCGGCCTACATGACCACAGTGAATCCCGCCTACAGACTATCCTTTGCCATTTTTCTTCTAAAAACGAATTGGAATTAACAAGCATTTTTAATTCCTTTATCAAACACCCCACGCCAATAAATACTGCCCATATAACAAGACATGGGAGCAGGACATTATGGCAATCGCATCGCGTTTCACCGTTATCGCCGCTACGCTGGCACTGTTGGCCTTCCAGGCGCAGGCCGTGGACGTCACCATCGCTTATCAAACCTCCGCCGAGCCCGCCAAAGCGGCGCAGGCGGACAACACCTTCGAAAAACTGAGCGGCGCGAAGCCGGACTGGCGCAAGTTTGACAGCGGCGCCAGCATCGTCCGCGCGCTGGCCTCCGGCGACGTACAGATTGGCAACCTCGGCTCCAGCCCGCTGGCGGTCGCCGCGAGCCAGCAGGTACCGATTGAGGTGTTCCTGCTGGCCTCAAAGCTGGGCAATTCTGAAGCGCTGGTGGTGAAAAAGGGGATAACGAAGCCGGAAGATCTGATCGGTAAACGCATCGCCGTGCCGTTTATTTCTACCACCCACTACAGCCTGCTGGCGGCGCTCAAACACTGGGGCATCAAGCCTGGTCAGGTACAAATTCTCAACCTCCAGCCGCCGGCGATTATTGCCGCCTGGCAACGTGGCGACATTGACGGCGCCTACGTGTGGGCACCGGCGGTGAATGCGCTGGAAAAAGACGGCACCGTGTTGACCGACTCGTCGCAGGTCGGCGAGTGGGGCGCGCCGACGCTTGACGTGTGGGTTGTGCGCAAAGATTTTGCTGAGAAACACCCGGACGTGGTGAAGGCTTTCGCCAAAAGCGCGATTGACGCCCAGCGCGGCTATATCGATAACCCAGAACAATGGCTGGCGCAGCCGGACAATATCAACAAGCTGGCGCGTTTGAGCGGCGTACCGGCATCGGACGTACCGGGGCTGGTGAAGGGGAATACCTATCTGACCGCTGAACAGCAGGCGCAGGCGCTGAATGGCCCGGTCAACAAAGCCATCGTCGACACCGCGCAGTTCCTCAAAGAGCAGGGCAAAGTCCCGGCGGTGGCGGGCGATTATCGCCAGTATGTGACCGACCGTTTTGTGAAGTAAGGAGGCCATGATGCTGCAAATCTCGCATCTCAGCGCCGAGTACGGCGGTAAACCGGCGCTGGAGGATATCGATCTCACGCTGGACAGCGGGGAGCTGCTGGTCGTGCTCGGCCCGTCCGGCTGCGGCAAAACGACGCTGCTGAACCTGATTGCCGGATTCGTGCCGTATCAGCACGGCAGCATCATCCTCGACGGAAAACGCGTGAGCGGGCCGGGAGCCGATCGCGGTGTGGTCTTTCAGAATGAGGGCCTTCTCCCGTGGCGCAATGTGCAGGATAACGTCGCATTAGGACTACAGCTGGCAGGCGTTAACAAAGAGGCACGCCGCGAGACGGCGACGCAGATGCTGAAAAAGGTCGGGCTGGAAGGCGCGGAAAAACGCTTTATCTGGCAGCTCTCCGGCGGTCAGCGTCAGCGCGTTGGCATAGCCCGGGCGCTGGCCGCCAACCCACAGCTGCTGCTATTGGATGAGCCGTTCGGCGCGCTTGACGCCTTTACCCGCGAGCAGATGCAGACGTTGCTGCTGCGGCTGTGGCATGAGACGGGTAAGAAAGTGCTGCTGATTACCCACGATATTGAAGAAGCGGTGTTTATGGCAACCGAGCTGGTTCTGCTGTCGCCGGGGCCGGGTCGCGTGCTGGAACGTTTGCCGCTCGACTTCGCCCGCCGCTTTGTGGCCGGTGAATCCTGCCGCAGCATTAAATCCGACCCGCGGTTTATTGAACAGCGCGAGTACGTGCTGAGCCGGGTGTTTGAACAACGGGAGGCCTTCTCATGAGCGTGGTGATTAACGATAAACCGCGCCAGCGAGCGCTGGCGCTACGCTGGCCGTTCTCGCGCCATCTGACCCTGAGCGTGCTCACCCTGGCGGTGTTGCTGGTGGTGTGGTGGGCGGTGGCGGCCGCGCAGCTGATAAGCCCGCTGTTTCTGCCATCGCCCGTACAGGTACTGACTAAGCTGCTGACTATCGCCAGCCCGCAGGGCTTTATGGACGCCACGCTGTGGCAGCATCTGGCGGCAAGCCTGGGACGGATTCTGGTGGCCCTGCTGGCGGCAACGATCGTCGGGATCCCGGTGGGCATCGCGATGGGATTAAGCCCGACCGTACGCGGGATCCTCGATCCGATTATCGAACTGTATCGCCCGGTGCCGCCGCTGGCCTATCTGCCGCTGATGGTTATCTGGTTTGGTATTGGCGAAACGTCGAAAATCTTACTGATTTATCTGGCTATTTTCGCACCGGTCGCTATGTCGGCGCTGGCGGGAGTGAAGAGTGCGCAGCAGGTGCGTATCCGCGCCGCGCAGTCGCTGGGCGCCAGCCGCGCGCAGGTGCTGTGGTGGGTGATTTTACCGGGGGCACTGCCGGAAATATTAACCGGCCTGCGCATTGGTTTAGGCGTTGGCTGGTCGACGCTGGTGGCCGCCGAGCTTATTGCCGCCACCCGCGGCCTGGGCTTTATGGTGCAATCCGCCGGGGAGTTTTTAGCGACCGATGTGGTGCTGGCAGGTATTGCCGTTATCGCAATAATCGCTTTTGGTCTGGAACTGGGTCTGCGTGCGCTTCAGCGTCGCCTGACCCCCTGGCATGGAGAAGTACAATGAGTGAACGTCTGGCGATAACCCCGCTGGGGCCTTACATCGGCGCGCAGGTTTCCGGTGCGGATCTTACCCGCCCGCTGAGCGACAATCAGTTTGAACAGCTGTACCACGCCGTGCTGCGCCATCAGGTAGTCTTTTTGCGCGAGCAGCAGATTACCCCCGAACAGCAGCGCGCGCTGGCCCAGCGTTTCGGTGATTTGCATATTCACCCGGTGTATCCCCATGCGCCGGGCGTGGAAGAGATTATTGTCCTGGATACCCACGACGATAATCCGCCGGATAACGATAACTGGCACACCGACGTCACCTTTATCGAGACGCCGCCTGCCGGGGCGATTCTGGCGGCGAAGGAGCTGCCATCTACCGGCGGCGATACCCTGTGGACCAGCGGCATTGCCGCCTTTGAGGCGCTCTCTGCGCCGCTGCAGGCGTTGCTGAGCGGTCTGCGCGCCGAGCACGACTTCCGTAAATCGTTCCAGGAATACAAATACCGTAAAAACGAAGAGGAGCACCAGCGCTGGCTGGAGGCGGTGGCAAAACACCCACCGCTGCTACACCCGGTGGTGCGCACGCATCCGGTGACCGGCAAGCAGGCGCTGTTCGTTAACGAAGGCTTTACTACCCGAATTGTTGATGTGACGGAGAAAGAGAGCGAGGCGCTGCTGGGCTTCCTGTTTGCCCACGTGACGAAGCCGGAGTTTCAGGTGCGCTGGCGCTGGCAGCCGAACGACGTGGCCATTTGGGATAACCGCGTCACGCAGCATTACGCCAACGCCGATTATCTGCCGCAGCGACGCATTATGCACCGGGCGACCATTCTGGGAGATAAGCCGTTTTATCGTGCGCCGTGAGTTCCTGACAGGCGCCGATTGTCGGCCGGATAAGCGTAGCGCCATCCGGCATAATACGGCACCGTGCCGGATGGCGGCGTAAACGCCCTGTCCGGCCTACAAACCTAAATGCGCGCCGATATACCGCTGATACCGATTCGCCTTCAGATAGGTTAAATCCACCAGCACCAGCCCATCCACGCAGTTGTTAAACGCCGGATCGCTGCCAAAATCGATAAACTGTACGCCGCCGGGTTCACAGACTTCTGAATACTGTTTGTAGAGCGGTGGAATGGCGCAGCCGAGGTTGCCCAGCAGCGATTTCAACCGCGTCAGATCGTCGCTGTAGTCTTCTCCGCCAAACTGCGCCAGCACGTCGGGTAGCGACGCCGGGTAAGGACGGCGCGATTCGGCCAGCGGATGCGTGGCCGGGAACCACAGACGATAAAACGCCACCAGCAGATCGCGCGCCGACGGCGGCAGGCCGCCGGAAATCGATACCGGGCCGAACAGATAGCGATAGTGCGGGTAGCGCGCCAGGTAGGCGCCGATGCCGGACCACAGGTAGTCCAGCCCGCGTCGGCCCCAGTAGCGCGGCTGAATAAAGCTGCGCCCCAGCTCAATGCCGTGCTGGAGAATGTCGTCCATGCGTCGATCGTAGTGGAACAGGCTGTAGCTGTAGATGCCTTCCAGGCCGCGCTTTTCCAGCTGCATCGCGGTGGGCATAAAGCGGTAGGCGCCGACAATTTCCAGATCGTCTTCATCCCACAGAATCAAATGCAGATAGTCATCATCATAGCCGTCCACATCGCGGCGCTTGCCGCTGCCTTCGCCTACGGCACGAAAGGCAATCTCACGCAGCCGGCCCAGCTCGCGCAGCAGCGGCGCCTCTTCCTGGCCGTTGCGCTGCCACAAATAGATGGCCTTACCGTCCGCGGTGCGTCCCAGACATTCCGCCTGGCTCAGTTCACGCTTGAGCAGAGCGCGGGGCTCCGGGCGGGCGATGGCGCTTTCGGTTTTAAACACCCCCGGCAGGCCCTTGCCGAGGCGCTGTACGTGACGGTAGCAGCGCTCGGTCATCTCGCGCGGGGTGGAATGCGCGTTAAACCACGCAGATCCGCTAATTTGTTCGCCGATTGTCACCGGCAGACGGCTGTTACGCCGCCGGAACATCTGCTGCATGAGCAGCAGCAGCGGCAGATTTTTAGACAGCAGTGCGCTGACGTAAAACAGCGCGCTGTTGTGCGCATCAATCCACACGGGCAGCAGCGGGGCGCGGTATTTTGCGGCCAGTTTGATGAATCCCGAGTGCCATTTTTTGTCGCGGATACCGCGAGGCGTCAGGCGCGAAACTTCGCCGGCTGGGAAGAAGATCAGCACGCCGCCGTTGTGCAGCTGGTTGTCCATTTGCTGGAGCGCCGATTTTGCGGTGCGGCCATTGATGTTATCCACCGGGATAAACAGCGAACTCAGCGGCCCAAGATGGGTCAGCATACGATTAGTGACGACTTTAACGTCGCGGCGAACGCGGGAGACGGCATAGAGCAGCGCCAGGCCGTCGAGGGTGCCGGTAGGGTGGTTGGCGATAATCACCAGCGGGCCCTGCTCGGGGATTTGTTCCAGGCTACGTACCGGGATATCGCAGTGGATATTGAGGTGCTCCAGCACCTGCTCGACCGTATCCAGCCCCTTCAGGTGGCGATGGAGGTCGGCGAATTGCTGAAATTCGGCTTCATGCAGCAGCGTACGCAGTATTTTCTTTTGCCAGGGGGCAGGCCTTGCTTCCGGCCACAGGTCGTCGATAACGTTGTCGAGACTAAACATAGCGGCTCCTCCTCTGTCCTGCTGTGACAGTAGAAGCGCGAGATGTCGTTTAGATGGCGGTTTGGTGACGTTTTATGACAAAACGCCCCGCAAAGCGGGGCGTTAAGGGGATTAACGCAGAATTTTCTTTTCGGCTAAATCGAGGGCGAAATAACTAAAGATGAGATCCGCGCCCGCGCGTTTAATGGCGCCAAGGCTTTCGAGGACCACTTTTTCTTCGTCAATGGCGCCAGCCTGGGCGGCGAATTTGATCATCGCGTATTCGCCGCTGACCTGGTAGGCGCCAATCGGCAACTCGGTGCGCTCGCGGATATCGCGCAGGATATCAAGGTATGCGCCAGCCGGTTTGACCATCAGGCAGTCGGCGCCCTGGGCTTCATCCAGCAGAGACTCACGGATCGCCTCGCGGCGGTTCATCGGGTTCATCTGGTAGGTTTTACGGTCGCCCTTCAGCGCGGTACCCGCCGCTTCACGGAACGGGCCGTAGAAAGAAGACGCGAATTTGGTGGAGTAGGACATAATGGCGGTATCGGTAAAGCCCGCCGCGTCCAGCGCCTGGCGAATGGCCTGCACCTGACCGTCCATGGCGGCAGAAGGGGCGATAAAGTCCGCGCCCGCCGCGGCGGCTACGACCGCCTGTTTGCCGAGGTTGGCCAGCGTCAGATCGTTGTCCACGCCGTGATCGCACAGCACGCCGCAGTGGCCGTGCGATGTGTATTCGCAGAAGCAGGTGTCGGACATGACGATCATTTCCGGCACGGTTTGTTTGCAGATGCGCGACATGCGCGCCACCAGACCGTCTTCTTTCCACGCATCGCTGCCGGTATCGTCGGTATGGTGTGAAATTCCAAAGGTCATCACCGAGCGAATACCGGCGTTAGCAATGCGTTCAATTTCGCGCGCCAGATGTTTTTCTGGAATGCGCATCACGCCCGGCATGGCTTCGATGGCTTTGTAATCGTTGATTTCTTCTTCAACAAAGATCGGCAACACCAGGTCGTTTAAGCTCAGTGTTGTCTCTTCAAACATAGCGCGCAGCGCAGCGGATTTGCGCAGGCGGCGGGGGCGATGGAGTAAGTCTGTCATGGTATGCCTGATGTTTGTGAAACAAGGACGTCTATTGTAACCGAATCAGGGAGAAGATGTTTTACTAAAGTGGTGGTTTTACGTGACGTACGGCCCGGCGGGCATCGGAGGCATGACGTTATTCCTTGACGCCTTTTGCGGAGCATAAATAATTAATATCTATTGCTTCACCTGAATGTATTTTTAATATTTATTGCATTATTTATCTGGGGGAGAAATAACGTTGACTGAAACCTTTTTTTGATTTTTTTTACTGTACTCAGAGTGAAAGTTTTTTATTATGTTGAGCAGGTGCTTTTTCGGACCTTGAGCATACAGAGTCGGACTGTTTTCTGTATTGATTAGAACGCTATGCCCGTCACGAAGATGGGTGTCATTGCATGGATCGCAAATATGCCTTATTTAACCAAGCCGCATGACGAGTTTGTCACGCTGGATAAACATCTGGCGCCGCGTGGCGTGAGCTTTAACCTGATGCCGGGGCAGCGCTTGCTGTCGGATGAGCAATCGCTGAGCGACACGACGATCGTGTTGCAAAAAGGCGCGGTGTCGCTGCATCGGCAAAACCACGCGATTCTCTTTGGCGTGGTCCAGGGGCCGTCAATCTTTGGTCTCGCGGCGGCGGCTAGCCCGATTCATCATTATTATTCGCTCACGGCCGAAGTCGAATGCCGGGGCTATTCCCTGCCGGCAAAAGAGACGCTGCAGTGTCTCGACCGCTATCAGCTGTGGCGAGAAGCCTTTTATTGGATGGCCTGGCAAACCCGGCTGCTGGAGCTGCGCGATAAGCAGCTGATTGGCGCTAATCATTATCATCAGATCCGCGAGACGTTATTGATGATGCTCGGCTGGGACGATAATTTACGCTCACGTATTGGTGTGCTGAATTATATTCAGCAGCGTACTCGAATTTCGCGATCGGTTATTGCCGAGGTGCTGGCGGCGCTGCGCAAGGGCGACTATATCCAGATGGAAAAAGGCAAACTCGTGGGCATCACGCGTTTGCCTTTGGAATATTAAGAGGCGGGAATGACGTCGGCTTTATTGCCGCTCAGTTCGGTCACCAGTTCGTTAATTCCGTCGCTCATATTGACGAAGCGGGTGAGTGGCGAACGGGTGACGACCACAAACGCGCCGACGTTAGACTGCGGAATCATCGCCATATAGGTGATAAAGCCGCCGCCGCCGCCGGTTTTCTGAATAATACCCGGGCGACCGTTTTTCGGCGCCATATAGACCCAGCCCAGGCCCAGCGCGTCGGCGTGGCCCGGCACGTCCATGCCGATCACGCGGGTCAGCTGGTTGCGCTTGTAGACCAACGTCTGCATGCGGTCAGCCTGGCTGCTGCGGCGGTAGAAGTCGGATGACAGATACTGCTGCATCCAGCGCATCATGTCGCCCGGCGTTGAATAAACGCCGCCGCTGCCCATTGCCGCCAGCGTGTTATTACACGGGCTGGCGCCTTTCTCTGCCACCATCAGACGGCCACACTGGTCCGGCGACGGCGTAAAGGTGGTGTCTTTCATGCCCAGCGGGCGGGTGATTTGCTCTTCGAACAGCTGCGGATACGGCTTGTGCGCGGCGTTGCCCAGCGCGTCGGCCAGCAGGTCAAAGGCGAGATTAGAGTAGCTGGCCTGCGATCCCGGCGCGGCGTGCAGTTTTGCCGTCGACAGGTAGCTCCAGCGCTGAGACTGCGTCGGCCAGACGAAAACCGGGCGATGCGCCGCACCGCCGGGCTGTTCGCGCGGCAGGGAGCTGGTATGGGTCGCCAGATTCACCAGCGTAATCGGTGTGCCGTTATAGGTTGGAACGCTGGCACCCGATGGAGCATATTTGCTCAGCGGATCGTCAAGCTTCACGACGCCCTGGTCGAGCAGCTTAACCAGCATTTCGCTGGTCATCAGCTTGCTCAGTGAGGCAATACGAATCACCGAGTCGAGCTGCGGATGCACGTTGTTGCCCGGCCGGGTTTCGCCAAAGCTGCGAAACACTCGCTGGTTGCCGTCGATCACCACCAGCGCCATGCCCGTCGCGCCGCTACCGTAATAAATATGGTTGGCGTAGCGGTCAACAATATCGGACGCAAACGCGGGAGCGGTGAGGGGCTGGGGTTGCGCAGCCTGCACCGAGGTCAATGACGCCACGCACAGCGCGGCAGAAAAAAACAGACTACGTTTCAACGGAAGCATCCATGAATTGAAATGGGAAAGTAACGCGTATTTATACTAAAAATACCGCGAATCGGCATCAGGCACAGCGCCATAAATCGGTATGATAGCGGGAAAAACGTAACCGAGCGTAAATACGCTGATTATTCATCGCAGTGAATACGCACTTTTGTGATCCGGCGCGTATGATAGTGACAGCGACCGCCGGCGAACTCTGGCGACATTTTCCGGTCTGATAGCACGTTACATTGCTTAATACCTCTTTACGGTAAAAACGATCCGTAGCGGTATTCTGTTGTCACAGCATAAAGCAAAACCATAAGAAGTAAGCAGGAGAGCACTATGTTTAAGTCTTTTTTCCCCAAGCCGGGACCCTTTTTTCTCTCGGCGTTTATTTGGGCAATGATTGCGGTCATTTTCTGGCAGGCGGGCGGCGGCAGCTGGCTGCTGCGTCTCACCGGCGCAAGTGCCGATGTGCCGATTAGCGCTGCGCGCTTTTGGTCGCTGAACTACCTTGTGTTCTACGCCTACTATCTGATTTGCGTTGCGCTGTTTGCCGGCTATTGGTTTATCCGCAGCCCGCACCGCTGGCAGTACTGGTCGATTCTGGGCACTGCGCTGATTATCTTCGTAACCTGGTTTATGGTCGAAGTGGGGGTTGCCATCAACGCCTGGTATGCGCCGTTCTACGATTTGATCCAGACCGCGCTGGCTTCGCCGAACAAGGTATCGATTAATCAGTTCTATCAGGAGATCGGTATCTTCCTCGGGATTGCGCTGATTGCCGTCGTGATTGGCGTGCTGAACAACTTCTTCGTGAGCCACTATGTTTTCCGCTGGCGTACCGCGATGAACGAACACTACATGGCCCACTGGCAGCACCTGCGCCATATTGAAGGGGCGGCCCAGCGTGTGCAGGAAGACACCATGCGCTTCGCCTCGACGCTGGAGGATATGGGCACCAGCTTTATCAATGCCATCATGACTCTGATTGCCTTCTTGCCGGTGCTGGTGTCGCTTTCCGCGCACGTACCGGACCTGCCGATTGTCGGCCACGTCCCGTATGGGTTGGTGATTGCCGCGATCGTCTGGTCGCTGATGGGGACCGGGATGCTGGCGGTGGTGGGGATTAAGCTGCCAGGGCTGAACTTTAAAAATCAGCGCGTCGAAGCGGCTTATCGTAAAGAGCTGGTCTACGGTGAAGATGACGCCACTCGCGCGACGCCCCCGACCGTACGCGAGCTGTTCAGCGCGGTGCGCCGCAACTATTTCCGCCTCTATTTCCACTATATGTACTTCAACATCGCCCGCATTTTGTACCTGCAGGTCGATAACGTTTTCGGCCTGTTCCTGCTGTTTCCGTCGATTGTTGCCGGTACGATTACGCTCGGTCTGATGACGCAGATAACCAACGTCTTTGGTCAGGTACGCGGATCGTTCCAGTACCTGATCAGCTCCTGGACCACGCTGGTGGAACTGATGTCCATCTACAAACGTCTGCGCAGTTTCGAGCGAGAGCTGGATAATAAAGATCTGCCGGATGAAGTCGTTCAGCCGCAGAGCTAAGCGATAACCCTTTATTTTTGATAAGGATAGCCCATGGCGATAGCCACAACGCGGTACCGTTCGTTTTCTCTTACCCTGCTGGCTGCCGCGCTATTAAGCGCCTGTACCAGCCAGCAGGCGCCCACGCTGAAAGAGGGCGAAAAACCGGTTGATGTGGCAAGCGTCGTGCGGCAAAAAATGCCGGCCAGCGTAAAGGACAGGGATGCCTGGGCGCAGGCGCTGGCGAAAACCTTCGACAGCCAGAAGCTGGCACCTACGGAAGAAAACATCTGTGCGGTGCTGGCGGTGGCGCAGCAGGAGTCGAACTACCAGTCCGACCCGGCGGTGCCGAACCTTAGCAAAATAGCCTGGCAGGAGATCGACCGGCGGGCAGAGAAGATGCATATTCCGGTCTTTCTGGTACACACCGCGCTGAAAATTAACTCGCCGAATGGCAAAAGCTACAGCGAGCGATTGGACAACGTGAAAACCGAAAAGCAGCTGAGCGCGATATTTGATGATTTCATCGGCATGGTGCCAATGGGACAGAAGCTGTTTGGCTCGCTGAACCCGGTACACACCGGCGGCCCGATGCAGGTCAGCATTGCGTTTGCCGAGCAGCATCAGGACAACTACCCGTGGAGAATGAGCGGCACCGTACGCCAGGAAGTGTTCTCCCTGCGCGGCGGTCTGTGGTTTGGTACATACCATCTGCTGAATTATCCGGCTAACTATACGGCGCCGATTTACCGCTTTGCCGACTTTAACGCCGGCTGGTACGCCAGCCGCAACGCCGCGTTCCAGTACGCGGTCAGTAAGGCGACCGGCGTGAAGCTGGCGCTGGACGGCGACGTGATCCTCTATGGTAGCGATGAGGCGGGCAGCACGGAGATGGCGGTCAGAAAGCTGGCGGATAAGCTGTCACTGAGCAACAGCGAGATCCACCGCCAGCTGCAAAAAGGCGACAACCAGGCGTTTGAAACGACCGCGCTGTATAAAGGCGTCTACAAGATTGCCGAGCAGAAGGCCGGTAAACCGCTGGCCAGAGAGATGCTGCCGGGGATTCAGCTGGAAAGCCCGAAAATCACCCGCCAGCTAACCACGGCGTGGTTTGCTAAACGGGTGGACGAACGTCGCGCCAGATGTATGGCGATCCGCTAATCGTGGTGGCGCAGACGGCGCACCAGTGACACCACGCCAAGGATGGCGCAGCCTGCGAGGAACGGCACCAGGCCGAACAGCGTGCCGACGCCGAGCCCAATTTCCACGCGCGGACGGCCGTTGTCCTGTATCTGCATCAGGTGCTCATAAATACCGGGCGCGTGCAGCACCAGCGACAGCAGCTGAGCCCCCACCGAAAAGCAGAGCAGTACGAACAGCACGTACGCCAGATTGCCGGAGGCGGAGGATGCCTTTTTCTTCCCACTGAACATGAGTTTTGACAAAGTGAAATCTGTCATTGGGACCCCCAGAATGACATAAATACGGACGATTGCGGGTTGCTGAGTTCAGTGTGGCAGCAGACGGCGGTTGTCAATATCGGATTTATGGTAAATTTTGAGCAGGAATATTCCTGGTTTTGCCCGCCGATTCGCCGATTCCCCCCTTTTGCTTAACGTTAAATCCATTTAACATCTGCAAACTGCCGTTCACACCACAGACGCTGTCACGGGTTTATGGCATCCTGTTTTTTTTCTGCTGGAGCCGTTATGAACCTGCCTGTAAAAATCCGCCGCGACTGGCACTACTATGCGTTTGCCATTGGTCTTATCTTTATTCTTAACGGGGTTGTGGGCCTGCTTGGGTTTGAAGCGAAGGGTTGGCAAACCTATGCCGTGGGGATGGTGACGTGGGTGATTAGCTTCTGGCTGGCGGGGTTTATTATTCGTCGTCGGGAAGAATAGCCGCATTGCTGGGTAGGCCTGATAAGCGTAGCGCCATCAGGCTGATGGCGCAGGTTGCCGGATGGCAGCTTTAGCTTATCCGGCCTACAGCGGTGGCGTTAGCCGTTCATCGATGTTTTCAGCGCCTTATCGGCCTGATGGCGTTCCAGCGCCAGCTCAATCAGACGGCTAATCAGCGAGGTGTAGTCGAGACCGCTGGCCTGCCACAGTTTCGGATACATGCTGATGTTGGTAAAGCCCGGTAGGGTGTTGATTTCGTTAATCACGACGTCATTGTCGGCGGTGAGGAACACGTCGACGCGCGCCATGCCGCAGCAGCCCAGGGTCTGATAAGCGTCAATTGCCACGCGGCGGATTTTATCGTTCACTTCAGCGGAGATAGCCGCCGGTACCACGACTTTCGCACCGTTATCGTCGATGTACTTAGTGTCATAAGCGTAGAACTCGCTGTTCAGCACAATTTCGCCGCAGGTGCTGGCCTGTGGATCGTCGTTACCCAGCACGGCGCATTCAATTTCACGCCCTTTAATGCCTTGTTCCACCACCACTTTATGGTCGAATTCAAATGCCAGCGCCACGGCTTTGGCGTACTGTTCGGCATCGTTGACCTTGCTGACGCCGACGGATGAGCCCTGGTTCGCCGGCTTCACAAACAGCGGCAGACCGAGCTTCGCCTGCATATCGGCAAAGGTGAAGCTGTCGCGGTTACGGCGCGTCAGGGTAACAAACGGCGCAATCGACAGCCCGGCGTCGCGCAGCAGGCGCTTAGTGACGTCTTTGTCCATGCAGGCGGCAGAGCCCAAAACATCAGAGCCAACAAACGGCAGGTTCGCCATGCGCAGCATGCCCTGCAGCGAGCCATCCTCACCCAGCGTGCCGTGCACAATCGGAAAAATCACGTCGATTTCATCGAGCGGCTGGCCGCTGGCGGCGTCGATCATCTGCTGATGCTCGCGGCCAGGAATATGGGCCAACGTCGTCGTGGAAGGGCGCAGCGCAATACGGGCCGGGTCCTGCGCGTTCAGCAGATAGTTCTGTGCGTCGCTGATGTGCCACTGACCCTGTTTGTCGATGCCGAGCAGCACGACGTCAAAACGCGTTTTATCAATCGCTTCTACGATATTCTTCGCGGACTGTAGGGAGACTTCGTGCTCCGCCGATTTGCCGCCAAAAACAATCCCAACCCGCAACTTTGCCATTCTCTAATTCCATCCGTTCCAAACGCAAAGCACATAACATACCACGCGCGCTGCGGGGTATCTGCCTTTTCCATCTTGTTCGGCGTAAATCTTGCGCAGACGCTAAGGATAAGTCACTAGTGAACGGCGGTTTTCTCGTGACATAAATCACACAAATGGGCTAATCGACTGATAAAATTCTGAAATAATCGATTGAGCATCTCTGACAATACGGTGAGACGGGCAACTTGCTAACCTGACAGTCTGTCCTCGTTAACAGAAGTACGCGCGTTTTTATGGAATCCTGGAAGGTTAACCTTATCTCCGTCTGGTTCGGCTGTTTTTTCACCGGGCTGGCGATTAGCCAAATTTTGCCTTTTTTACCGCTCTACGTGGCGCAGCTGGGGGTCACCTCGCACGAATCGCTGTCCATGTGGTCGGGCTTGACCTTCAGCGTCACCTTTCTGGTGTCGGCCATCGTATCGCCGATGTGGGGCAGCCTTGCCGATCGTAAAGGGCGCAAGCTGATGCTGCTGCGCGCCTCGTTGGGGATGGCAGTAGCCATTCTACTGCAGGCGTTTGCCACTAACGTCTGGCAGCTGTTTTTCCTGCGCGCCGTGATGGGTTTAACCTCCGGTTATATCCCAAACGCCATGGCGCTGGTGGCTTCGCAGGTGCCGCGCGAGCGCAGCGGCTGGGCGCTCAGTACGCTGTCGACGGCGCAGATCACCGGCGTTATCGGCGGGCCGCTGCTCGGCGGCTTTCTTGCCGACCACGTCGGCCTGAGGATGGTGTTCTTTATCACCGCGTTTTTGCTGCTGGTGAGCTTTATGGTCACGCTGTTCCTGATTAAAGAGGGGGCCCGGCCGGTACTGGAAAAAGGCGAGAAGCTCAGCGGCAAGGCGGTGTTTGCCTCGTTGCCCTATCCGGGGCTGGTGATCAGTCTGTTCGTCACCACCATGGTCATTCAGCTGTGTAATGGATCGATTAGTCCGATTCTGGCGCTGTTTATTAAATCAATGTCGCCGGACAGCACCAATATCGCTTTTTTAAGCGGCATGATCGCTGCCGTTCCCGGCGTATCGGCGCTGATGTCTGCGCCGCGCTTGGGCAAGCTCGGCGACCGTATCGGTACCGCGCGTATTTTACTCGGTACGCTAGCCTTCGCCGTGGTGCTGTTCTTCGCCATGTCGTTTGTGACCACGCCGCTGCAGCTGGGCATTCTGCGCTTTATTCTGGGCTTTGCCGATGGCGCGATGCTGCCCGCGGTGCAGACGCTGCTGCTTAAATATATCAGCGAGCGTGTGACCGGCCGTATATTTGGCTATAACCAGTCGTTTATGTACCTGGGTAATGTGGCCGGGCCGCTAATTGGCGCGTCAATTTCTGCTATGGCGGGATTCCGTTGGGTATTTATGGCCACCGCGGTGATTGTGTTGATTAACCTTTGGCAACTGGCGGTAATGCTGCGACGGGCGCAGCCGACGCGACAGTAATATTGTGCGGACGAGGGAATTATTCTCCTGGCGTTATTCCCTCGTTTTATTCTTTTCTTATTCAACTTTGAGCTGTAGCATTGCATTATTATGCGAGCAAAACGTTTCGCTGACTGCGTAAGAAACTAATACCATGATATTCATGGGGATTATATTTTTGCGGGTTCCACTTGCAGAATTGTCTGGATGTTGTAATTCTATTCGTGCTTGCTAGAGGGGAATAGAACCGTCTGTTTTTCTGGTCTATTTATTTTTTTCAGGGCTGGCGTCCTGCTTATTGCCGTCATACAAGGAAAATGCGCGATGAAAAATTTCATTGCTGAATTGCTGGTGAAACTGGCCGAAAAGGAAGATCAGGCAAACGCGCTACGTATTCAGGTTGATGCGCTGGAAGTGGTGGTAACCACGCTATTGCAGCATATGAAGAATACGCCCGACGGCGCGTTAGATAACGACATTGCCGTGGTGCTGAATAAGCTCGCACCGTCAGAAACGTCCACCGATCATCATCACGAATTATTATATAACCATGTACAACGGTTATTTCGCACCCCCGAAAAAGGGTAGGTGCCTGCTTATTAAGTGTGGTCATTAAACTGTCATACTATTTTCTTACAGTCTCCGTGTTTCCTTTTTTAAGTATTTGTACATGGAGAATCTCAAGTGAAATACCGTGCTATTGCTGTCGCATTATTACCGCTGCTGGGCTTTTCTGCGGCGCAGGCGGAAACCGCCACTGCCGTTCTCGATAACCGTGCCGCGCAGGGGGATATTGCCCAGCCTGGCGGCGCGCGTCGTTTATCTGCCGATCAGACCGAAGCGATTCGCGCTTCATTAAATAATAAGCAGGCCAAAAATGTCATTCTGCTGATTGGCGATGGGATGGGGGATTCTGAAATTACCGCCGCACGTAACTATGCCGAAGGCGCGGGCGGTTATTTTAAAGGTATTGACGCGCTGCCGCTCACCGGTCAGTACACGCATTATTCCCTGAACAAAAAAACCGGTAAGCCGGACTACGTGACGGACTCTGCGGCGTCGGCCACGGCCTGGAGCACCGGCGTGAAGACCTATAACGGCGCGCTGGGCGTTGATATTCATGAGCAGGATCACCAGACTATTCTTGAACTGGCGAAGGCCGCTGGTCTGGCAACCGGCAACGTCTCTACCGCCGAATTGCAGGATGCGACTCCGGCGGCGCTGATTTCTCATGTGACCTCGCGTAAGTGCTATGGTCCCAGCGTCACCAGCGAAAAATGCCCGACCAATGCGCTGGAAAAAGGCGGCAAAGGCTCTATCACTGAACAGCTGCTTAACGCCCGTGCCGACGTGACGCTGGGCGGCGGCGCAAAAACTTTCGCTGAATCCGCCACTGCCGGTGAGTGGCAGGGTAAAACCCTGCGCGAGCAGGCTGAGGCGCGCGGCTATCAGTTGGTCGATAACGCCACATCGCTGGCAGCAATTACCCAGGCTAACCAGGACAAACCGCTGCTGGGGCTGTTTTCCGACGGTAATATGCCGGTACGCTGGGAAGGGCCGAAGGCCACCTTCCACGGCAACCTCGATAAACCTGCGGTCACCTGCGCACCAAATCCGAAACGCGACGCCAGCGTGCCGACGCTGGCGCAGATGACCGATAAGGCCATCTCGCTGCTGAGCAGCAGTGAAAAAGGGTTCTTCCTGCAGGTAGAAGGCGCGTCGATTGATAAACAGGATCATGCAGCGAATCCGTGCGGCCAGATTGGTGAAACGGTCGATCTGGATGAAGCGGTACAGAAGGCGCTGGCGTTTGCTAAAAAAGACGGCAACACGCTGGTGATTGTGACCGCCGACCACGCGCATGCCAGCCAGATTATTCCGCCGGAAACCAAAGCGCCAGGCCTGACGCAGGCACTGAATACCAAAGACGGCTCGGTCATGGTGATGAGCTACGGCAACTCGGAAGAGGAGTCGATGGAACATACCGGCACCCAGCTGCGCATTGCGGCCTATGGTCCGCACGCGGCTAACGTGGTGGGACTGACCGACCAGACCGACCTCTACTACACCATGAAAGCAGCCCTGGGGCTGTAATCCTCCTCCAGGCCAGCGGCAAAAATTCGGCCGCTGGCCTGGTAAAATTCCTGCCAGCGACCAGACTTACAGAGTTCTACTCACAAAAGGATGGTGCAATGAAAACAACAATACTGGTTACCCTACTGTGTGGACTGTTTGCGGCCAGCGCGGCCTCTGCGGCAACGACCGCCGCCGCGCCGGAGAAAACCCTGACGCCGCAGCAGCAGCGCATGAGCAGCTGTAATCAACAAGCGACGGCCAAAACCCTGAAGGGCGATGAGCGTAAAACCTACATGAGCAGTTGTTTAAAAGGTGAAGGGGTGTCACCCAGCGGTAAAGCGATGACGCCGCAGCAGCAGAAAATGAAGGATTGTAACGCGCAGGCGGGTCAGAAGGCCCTCAAAGGCGACGAGCGTAAAACCTTTATGAGCACCTGTCTGAAAAATAAATAAATTCACTTTTATGGCAAGCGAGCCTGGCCCGGCGGCGATTGCCGGGCCAGTACACTCAGGACTTGCTCATCTTGTCCGATTTTTCCATGCATTTTGCCATCGCTTCGATGACCGCTGAGCGGAAGCCTTTCTCTTCCAGCACGCGCACGGCTTCGATAGTGGTGCCGCCAGGCGAGCAGACCATGTCTTTTAGCTCACCCGGATGCTTGCCGGTTTCCAGCACCATCTTCGCAGAGCCCATCACCGCCTGTGCGGCAAATTTATACGCCTGCGCGCGCGGCATACCGCCGAGCACTGCGGCATCAGCCATCGCTTCGATAAACATAAACACGTAGGCCGGAGCAGAGCCGCTGACGCCAACGACCGGGTGGATCATGGGTTCGGCAATCTCTTCCGCTTCACCGAAGCAGCGGAAAATATTCAGCACGTCGGCAATATCTTCCGGCGTCACCAGTGCGTTCGGCGTTACCGAGGTCATACCGGCGTTAACCAGTGACGGGGTGTTTGGCATGGCGCGGACGATTTTTCGGTCGTGGCCCAGCGCACGCGCCAGCTGATCGAGGGTGACGCCGGCGGCAATGGAAACCACCAGAGAATCTTTGTTCAGGCTGGAGGCGATGTCGCTCAGCACTTTTACCATGATTCCCGGCTTCACGGCGCCGAAGACGATATCGGCAATCTGTGCCACGTCCTGCGCGCTTTGCGCCGCGTTAATGCCGAATTCATCGCGCAGGGCGGCGACTTTATCCGGGGAGGGGGTATAGACCCAAATCTGCCCAGGAAGCACCTGCCCGCTGGCAATCAGGCCGCCGAGAATGGCCTTACCCATATTACCGCAGCCAATGAAGCCAATTTTCTTGTCCATCATCTCTCTCCCTCTATCTGTTTTTTTGTAGTGTACTGTTATAGGCCATTCCCGGCGATGGGTAATCTACTTTTGTGACCCGGATTACACTTTATTACGTCCTCCGCCGTGCTTAACGTATAATCGGCTTTTAAGACGACGCGTAGACCGGAGTGTGTATGACGATTTGGGTGGATGCCGACGCGTGTCCGAACGTGATTAAAGAAGTGCTGTACCGCGCCGCAGACCGCACGCAGATTGAGCTGGTGCTGGTGGCGAATCAATATCTGCGCGTCCCGCCGTCGCGTTTTATCCGCGCCATGGTTGTGCCAAAAGGCTTCGATGTGGCCGACAATGAGATCGTGCGCCTCTGTCAGCCTGGCGACCTGGTGATAACCGCCGATATTCCGCTGGCGGCGGAAGTGCTGGAGAAGGGCGGCGCGGCGCTTAACCCGCGCGGTGAGCGCTACAGCGACGCCACCATTCGCGAGCGCCTGACGCTGCGCGATTTTATGGATACCATGCGTTCCAGCGGCATTCAGACCGGCGGGCCGAGCGCCCTTTCTCAGCGCGATCGCCAGCAGTTTGCCGCCGAGCTGGATAAGTGGCTGCTGGCGGTGAAACGAGGCTGACAGGATTTGTGTCATCACATTGTGCTACCGTTAGCCGCGTCGTTCGGCTTGTCAAAGCCAGATACTTTCATGTACTGTTAGCGCCACGCTTTGTGGAATATATTTTTTACGCTTTACGGTGAGCAATATTGGCACTTAAAGCGAATGGCTCGCTCAGAGTGAATGTTATTGTAACTTAAAGTTTACACTTACTTGTGTACTAGTTTGGTGGTATGATTCACGCTTCACACATACGTCCCGCAATTACGCGTCATCAAGGGGAATGCCAGGTCATGACACAGCCTATTTTTCTTATCGGAGCCCGAGGCTGCGGAAAAACGACGATAGGCCAAGCGCTGACTCGCGCCTGCCATTTCCAATTCGTTGATACCGACCAGGTGTTGCAACAGCGCTCAGGCCTGAGCGTGGCGGATATCGTCGCGGCAGAAGGCTGGCAGGGCTTTCGCGCGCGCGAAACGGAAACCTTAATGTCCGTGACGGCGCCGGGGACGGTGATTGCCACCGGCGGTGGGATTATCCTCGCGCCAGTGAATCGCGAGTTTATGCGTCAGAGCGGCGTGGTGATTTACCTCAATGCGCCGGTGCCCGTGCTGGCAGGCCGTCTGGAAGCCTTTCCTGAAGCCGATCAGCGCCCGACGCTCACCGGTAAACCGATCAGCGAAGAGGTGGCCGATGTTCTGGCCCAGCGCGATGCGCTGTATCGGGAAACCGCACACTACGTCGTCGACGCCTCGACCGCGCCGGAGCGCGTGGTGACACAAATCCTGGATGTTCTGCATCTGGCCACCGTGAGTTAACAAGACGCTCAGCTTTCCGATCACACCTTCCTCATGTTGTGCATTGCGCTGTCGATATACCCTTTTTTATTTCGTGGTTATATCGGGCGCAAATCACATTTTTCATCTATTCTCTATGTTATGAAAAAGTTAAAATCAAAACATATCAGGAGAGTACTGGAAATAACTGGAATCTTTACATTTCGCCACTCACGGCAGCTGCTACGCTTCTGAGCGGAATTTTGCATCCATCCAGGTGGCTATTTGTAAAGTGAGCTGTTAGAAAAGCAGAAGGTATATAACATGAGTGCAACAATGGCGATTCTTACGATAGGGGTTGTACCCGTCAGGGAAGTTTTGCCGCTTTTGACCGAGCACATCAGGGAAGATCAAATCACCCACATTAGCCTGTTAGGTAATATGAGCCGTGCCGCTGTCATGGAAGAGTATGCACCAGAACCCGGAGAAGAACGTTTACTGGTGTTGTTAAGCGATAACCAGTTTATTGAAGTTTCCCGCCCGAAGGTTGAGCTGAGCCTGCAGTCCGTTATTGAGGTGCTGGATAACCAGTCCTACGATGTCATTTTGCTGTTGAATACGTTTAAGCTTCGCAGTATGGTCGCGCGCAACGCCATGCTGCTTGAGCCTCAGCGTATTATTCCGCCGCTGGTCGCCTCTATCGTTGAGGGGCATCAGGTTGGGGTGCTGGTGCCTGTTGAAGGCATTCTCAACGCCCAGCAGGAGAAGTGGCAGATGCTTCCTAATTCACCGTATTACGCGCTGGCAAACCCGATG
This sequence comes from Kluyvera genomosp. 2, assembly GCF_036759865.1. Lineage (NCBI taxonomy): Bacteria > Pseudomonadati > Pseudomonadota > Gammaproteobacteria > Enterobacterales > Enterobacteriaceae > Kluyvera > Kluyvera genomosp. 2. The sequence goes on along the minus strand of NZ_JAPKIA010000020.1, from coordinate 15,788 downwards.
CGCGATACCGATCAGCATCTGATCTCCGCCGGCAGTTCGCTGCTGGAGCAGGGGGCCGATGTGCTGGTGCTGGATTCACTCAGCTACCATCAGCGCCATCGTGACCTGTTACAAAAGGCGCTGGATGTGCCCGTTTTATTATCGAATGTGCTGGTCGCCAGACTGGCAGCAGAATTATTGTGTTAACGAGAGAATTTCGCGTGACAGGTTTCTGTTCGCCCCCCTATATTGGTCTTTTTACGACACGAGAATAAGGGCCTGTTTATGCTTCAAAGCAACGAATACTTCGACGGAAAAGTGAAATCCATTGGTTTTTCCAGCAGCAGCACCGGGCGTGCTAGCGTGGGCGTGATGGCGGAAGGCGAGTACACCTTCGGTACCGCGCAGCCGGAAGAAATGACCGTGGTCAGCGGCGCGCTGAACGTGCTGTTGCCGGGTGAAACCGAATGGAAAGTGTACGCCGCCGGGGAAGTGTTCAACGTGCCGGGCAACAGCGAGTTTAACCTGCAGGTTGCCGAGCCTACCTCTTATCTGTGCCGCTATCTGTAACGTGTGCCCTTCCTGCTGCGGCAGGAAGGGATACCGCCTGGATTAACGCTGCGCTTCGCCGCCTAATCCTTCCACCAGGCTTTTAATCAACGCCGCCAGCTCGCCGGTCATCAGAATGAAATCGGCATCGAAACGCTGAGCGTAATCTTCCCGGTCGATATCTTCGTTCTGATCGCGCAGTTCATCGCAGAACTTCAGACGCTTGATGGAACCGTCGTCGCACATCACGAACTGAATACGCTGCTGCCAGTCGAGCGCCAGCTTGGTCACCAGCTTGCCGGCTTCGATATGCACGGCAATTTCGTCGCAGACCAGATCCTGTTTTTTCGCGCGGATCACGCCGCCGTCTTCGAGGATCGCTTTTAATTCTGCTTCATCGAGGATCTGGAAGCTTTGCGCGGCCGAACCGGAGCGCACCCATTCGGTCAGCGTCAGCTCGATCGGGTTTTCCAGCGTCAGCGGGACCACCGGCAGTGAACCGAGGCTTTTACGCAGCAGCGCGAGCGTATCTTCCGCTTTTTTGGCGCTGGCGCAGTCGACCATAATCAGGTCATTGACGGTGTCGATCCACATCATCGTCTGGCTGAAGCGGCTGAAGGCGCGCGGCAGCAGGGAGTGCAGAACTTCATCCTTCAGGGAATCCTTTTCCGTTTTTTTCAGCTTACGGCCCTGATCGGCTTCCAGCTTCTGGATTTTCGCTTCCAGCGCCTGTTTAATCACCGGAGAGGGCAGGATCTTCTCTTCTTTACGCGCGCAGATGATGATCTGGCCATTGGCTGTGTGCGTTAGCGCATCGCTGTGTGAACCCATCGGCGGTACCCAACCGGTTTTCGCCATGTCCTGGCTGCCGCACGGGGTGAAGGTCATCTCAGCGAGCTGTTTTTCCATCTCTTCCGCACGCAGTGAGATGTCGCGGCTGAGACGATAAACCATTAAATTTTTGAACCACAGCATGATAATTTCCACGGTGTTATCGTTAAATCAGCGTGCAATCATAACGAATTGTCTCTGGCCTTGCATTGTTTTAAACAGGAGTGATGAATGCGAATTGGTATCGATCTGGGTGGAACGAAAACGGAAGTTATCGCGCTGAGCGAGCGTGGAGAGCAGCGCTATCGTCACCGTCTGCCGACGCCGCGTGACTACCAGCAAACCATTGAGAACATTGCGCATCTGGTTGCTCTTGCTGAGGAGGCGACCGGGCAAACCGGGACGGTCGGCGTGGGTATTCCCGGCTCCATTTCACCCTATACGGGCGTGGTAAAAAACGCCAATTCCACCTGGCTTAACGGTCAGCCGTTTGATAAAGATTTGAGCCAGCGCCTGAACCGTGAGGTGCGGCTGGCGAACGATGCCAATTGTCTGGCGGTTTCTGAGGCGGTGGACGGCGCGGCTGCGGGGGCGCAGACGGTGTTTGCGGTCATTATTGGCACCGGCTGCGGCGCAGGGGTGGCGATGGGGGGACGTGCACACATCGGCGGTAACGGGACCGCGGGCGAATGGGGGCACAACCCGCTGCCGTGGATGGACGAAGACGAGCTGCACTATCGCGCGGAGGTACCGTGCTATTGCGGTAAGCAGGGCTGTATTGAGACGTTTATCTCTGGTACGGGTTTTGCGACCGACTACCAGCGGTTGAGTGGCAACCCATTGAAAGGCGGCGAAATTATGCGGCTTGTCGATGAGGGTGATGCGCTGGCGGAGCTGGCTTTAAGTCGCTACGAGCAGCGGCTAGCTAAATCGCTGGCCCACGTGGTGAATATTCTCGACCCGGACGTGATTGTGCTGGGCGGCGGGATGAGTAACGTTGAGCGGCTTTACCAGACGGTGCCCGAATTGGTGAAAGAGTGGGTATTTGGCGGGGAGTGTGAAACGCCGATTCGCAAGGCGTTACATGGAGACTCCAGCGGGGTGCGTGGGGCGGCGTGGCTGTGGCCGGCGTGAGTTGGTATTTTCTGTAGGCCGGATAAGGCGTAGCCGCCATCCGGCAATGTGCACCGGAATGCCCGATGGCGCTACGCCTTATCCGGCCTATATTAGGTGGAGGGTTTACTCAACCGCAAACGTTTTATCCAATCGGCTATATCCCAATCCGTTGATTTTTTTCACCTTAATCTGCACCGGGATGCGCTCTTTCATCGCTTCAACGTGGCTGATGACGCCGATGATTTTGCCGCTGGCGTTGAGCGCATCCAGCGCGTCGAGGGCGGTGTCGAGGGTCTCGCTGTCCAGCGTCCCGAAGCCTTCATCGAGGAACAGCGAATCGATGCGGGTTTTATGGCTGACCAGATCCGAGAGCGCCAGCGCCAGCGCCAGGCTGACGAGGAAGCTTTCGCCGCCAGACAACGTGCGGGTATCGCGCACCGCGTCCGCTTGCCAGGTATCAACCACTTCCAGCTCCAGCGCATCGCTGGCTTTTCGCTGCAGCAGATAGCGGCCGTGCAGGCGGCTGAGCTGCTCATTGGCGAGCCACACCAGATTATCCAGGGTCAGCCCCTGGGCGAATTTACGGAACTTGTCACCCTCTTTGGACCCGATGAGCGTATTCAGATGCGCCCAGTCTTCCAGTTCAGCGTTGGCTTTCTCGATTTCGGCCAGCAGCGACTGCTGCTGCTGGCGGTTAACTTCGTCCTGCTTGAGCTGCTGGCGCAGTTCACCCTGATGTTCGCTGTTTTCCCGCAGCTGCCGCGCCAGTTGCTCAAGCTGCCTCTGTACGTCGGCAAGCGTTAGCGTCGTCGGCAGCGTCTCCGGACGCAGAGTCAGATGGTGTTGCAGCGCCTCTTGCACCTGAACGGCGAGCGTCTGTCGTTGCTGATGCTGGGTTTCCAGCGTCTGTTTAAGCTGTTCCAGCCGCAGGCGCTCGTCGGCGTCCAGCAGCGCATCGAGAAATGCCTGGCGATCGGTGAAGTGCGATGCGGCGAGCTGCTGTTCAAAGGCCCGTTCGGCCTCCTGCAGGCGCTGGCTTTCCCGCGTTTCCTGCTGCTGGAGTGTGAGCCACTGACTTTCCAGCGACACGCAGTCATGATGCACCTGCTGCCAGCCATCAAGCGGTGTTTGCTGCCCATCGTCGGCGTTTTGGGCGGGCGGCAGCGTTTCCAGCAGCGGCTGGATCTGCGCCAGCCGCTGTTGGGTTTCCTGGCTCTGCGCCTGCTGTTGCTGCCACTGGGCGACTTCTGCTTCACGGGCTGCCAGCCAGCCGTTCTCTTCATCCACGTCTGGTCGCGCCAGATCGAAAGTGGCCAGCGCCTGGGTGAGCGCTGCGGCCCGCTGTTCTTGCTCCTCGCGCAGCTGTGTTTGTTGCTGGTCTAATTCGCGAATTTGCTGCTCTAGCGTCAGACGTTGGCTGTGCAGATAGCGCTGCTGTTCGGCGTCGTCCTGCGCCGCCAGCCAGCCGCTGATATCGTCGCTGGGCTGCAGGTTGATACGCAGGCGTTGCTGGGTTTCCTGCCATTGTGATGTAAGTACTTGCTCCTGCTGAGAAAGGGAGATTAACTCCTCATCATCCTTTTGCTGCTGCTTTTGCAGCGTCTCCTGCTGCCCGCGCAGCGCGGCACCGTCTTCAGCCAGCCGGGAGACCTCTTTTTCCAGCGCATCGCGGCGTGCGCGGTTAGCATCGGGCGTCAACGCCTGGTATTCGGCTAGCGCCGGATGGTGAGTCGAACCGCACAGCGGGCACGGCGCATCCGGCTGCAGACGCGCGCGTTCGGCTTCCAGCTTGACGATGGTTGCTTCCAGATCGCAGATTGCTTTTACGTCGGCAAGTTGCTGTTTTTTCTCTTTATACGCCTGACGTCGCTGGGTGAGCGCGGCGGTAATGTTTGTCAACTGCTGCTGGCTCTGCTCCCGGGCATCCGTTAACTGCCTGCGGCGGGCCTGCAGCGGAATAAACCGCGCGTGCAGGGCGCTGAGCTGCTGGCGCAACGGGCGTGCGGCCGCGTGTTCGGCGATTTGCGCGGCCACCTCTTCCTGGCTGAGCGTGAGGCTGGAAGGTGGCAACTGGGCCAACTGTGTTTCCAGCGCTTGCCGACGCTGCGCCAGTGCTTTCCGCTGTTCGCGTTCCCGCGCCTGCAGGGCGAATGCCCCGCGCCAGCCGGTCAGTTCGCCCTGCCAACGCTGAATAGAGGCATGTGCCTGTAGCCACTGCTGCTGCTGCTGAGAGGCCTGCGTCAGCGCGGCGCTCTGGCGTTCAGCACCGTGGCGAATACGATCGCGCAGGGTGCGGGTATCCTGTAAGCGAGTATTTACTTCCAGTACCTGGGCGCGGGTTCGGGCTACTGTGGCCGCCTGCTCCTGGACCTGCGTCCAGCGCGGGCGCAGCGCTTCAGCGGGTTGTGCGCGGCTGAGCGCGGCAAGCTGTGGTTGTGCGGCGGTCAGCGCCTGCTGAGCTTCGTTAAGCGCAAGCTGGGTTTTCTGCGCATCTTGCTCAAGTTCACCATGCCGCGCCAGCCACTGCTGATGCTGTACGGCGGTTGCCTGCTGCTGTTGCCACTGCTGTTCATCGCAAGTAAGCGCCTGCAAACGTTGTTCCAGCGCGTGCCGCTGCTCCTCGGCCAGCAGGACGACGCCGCTGGCCTGCGCCTGGCGTTTGTCGAGCTCGTTGCGCGCCTGTTTGTGTTTTTCAAACACCTGCGCGGAAATCTGGCCGTAAATCTCGGTACCGGTCAGCTCCTCCAGCAGCTCGGCACGCTCTTTCGGTTTGGCGTTGAGAAAAGCGGCAAATTGCCCCTGAGACAGCAGCATCGAGCGGGTAAAGCGCCCGTAGTCCAGCCCGCTCAGCGACGCGGTCATTTCGAGCTTATCTTTGACCTTATCAGCCAGAATCTGTCCGTCGGCGCAGCGCGCCAGCTCCACGCGCGGGGCCTGTAAATTGCCGTCCGGCTGATTGCGCGCGCGGTTTTGACTCCAGAAGGCGCGATAGGCTACGCCCTGGACTTCAAACTCCACTTCCGCCAGACATTCGGCGGTATCGCGGGTCATCAGATCGTTTTGCGACTGTGAGACGGTATTCAGGCGCGGCGTCTCGTGATACAGCGCCAGGCAGATAGCGTCGAGTAGGGTGGTTTTGCCAGCGCCGGTCGGGCCGGTAATGGCGAACAGACCGTTGCTGGCAAACGGTTCTTTGGTAAAGTCGATTTTCCACTCGCCCTTGAGCGAGTTAAGGTTTTTCAGGCGCAGGCTGAGAATTTTCATGGCTGTTGCTCCTCGCCAAGGCTTTGCAGCGTTTCGTTAAACAGCGTTTGCAGGCGCTGCTGCTGCGCGTCCTCCAGCGTTTCCAGCGCCAGGCGGCGATGGAAGACTTCGTCAATGCTCAGCTCGCTCAGCGTTTCGCGCGTCTGGCTTTCCAGAATGCGCTGGCGCTGCTCGCGACTGCGGCGCACCAGCAGCACCTCAACCGGCAGGTCATCGGCGATGGCTTGAATTTTGCGTTGAATATCGTGCAGATACTCATCGCTGGTGATTTCAATATCGAGCCACGTGGTGGGCTCCGACGGCGCGTCGCGCCAGGCGGCCAGCTGGTCGCTGATTTGGTTGAAGTCCCCCTTAATGACCGACAGCGCCTGGGTGACCGGCACGGTGAGCGGCGTGACGTCGCTAAGGCTGCCGTCGGCAAACGTGACCAGATTGACGCTTTTGGTCTTGCCGGTTTCGTCAAAGCTCAAGGGGAGGGGCGAACCGCTGTAGCGAATGTGCTCGCTGCCGCCGATTTTTTGCGCCCGGTGAATGTGCCCCAGCGCGATGTAATCGGCCGGAGGGAAGTTTTGCACCGGAAAAGCGTCCAGCGTGCCAATATAGATATCGCGTACCGCGTCGCTCTTACTCGCCCCGACGGTAGTCAGGTGGCCGCTGGCGATAATCGGCAGCGGGCGGTCGCCGCGCAGCGCGCAGGCCTGCTGGTACTGCTGCTGGTAGTATTCAGTAATGCTTTCAAGCACCTGACGCACTTTTTCGTTGCCCGATAGCCCGGCCTGGCTGGTGATGATGTCACGTGGGCGCAGGAACGGTACCGGGCAGAATACCGCGCCGGGCGTGCCGTCGCGCTGGTTTAAAATAAACGGCACATGCCCGGCGCTGGCAATGACCGTGGTATTGAGGAAGGACAAAATATCGCGCGATTCGTTGAGCGTGGCCACCGAGTCATGATTGCCGGCCAGCACCACCAGATGGCAGCCGGTTTGCTGCAGATTTACCACGAAGCGGTTATACAGCTCGCGGGCGTAGCTCGGCGGCGAACCGGTATCGAAGATATCGCCAGCGACGATAATCGCATCTACGCGTTCCGCCTCGGCGGTGGTCAACAGCCAGTGCAGAAAGGCGTCGTGCTCGGCCGCGCGGCTCTTGCTGTAGAAGTTCTGGCCAAGGTGCCAGTCCGAGGTATGGATAATGCGCATAGCGATTCCGTGAGAAGTGACGTAAAGTTGATTATAAACATTCACCTACGCTGGGGTCGATGCGCGCGTTGTGGCCGTGTCATAAACGGTTAAGTGCGATCATCGAACGGTCATGTTTATCATAAAACTGTCATAAATCTGACGCATAATGACGTCGTATATAATACTGATGTCTAAAAACAGGGCAAATAATGGCAAGACGTATTCTGGTCGTTGAAGATGAAGCGCCAATTCGCGAGATGGTCTGTTTCGTGCTGGAACAAAACGGTTTTCAGCCGGTAGAAGCCGAAGATTACGATAGCGCAGTCAGCAAACTGAATGAACCCTGGCCAGATCTTATCCTGCTCGATTGGATGTTACCGGGCGGTTCGGGACTGCAATTTATCAAGCATATCAAACGCGAAGCGTTAACGCGTGACATTCCGGTGGTGATGCTCACCGCCCGCGGTGAAGAGGAAGATCGGGTACGCGGTCTGGAAACGGGCGCCGACGATTATATCACCAAACCGTTCTCGCCGAAGGAGCTGGTGGCGCGTATTAAAGCGGTGATGCGGCGTATTTCGCCGATGGCCGTGGAAGAGGTGATCGAGATGCAGGGCCTGAGTCTGGATCCGACCTCTCACCGGGTGATGACCGGCGAAAACCCGCTGGATATGGGCCCCACCGAATTTAAGCTGCTGCATTTCTTTATGACTCACCCCGAGCGCGTCTACAGCCGCGAACAGCTGCTGAACCACGTGTGGGGAACCAACGTGTACGTTGAAGATCGTACCGTTGATGTGCATATTCGCCGCCTGCGCAAGGCGCTTGAACACAGCGGTCATGACCGCATGGTGCAAACCGTTCGCGGCACGGGCTACCGTTTTTCCGCCCGTTTCTAATTTTTGACAGGAGTGTGACGCGTGCTGGAACGGCTGTCATGGAAAAGGCTGGCCCTGGAGCTGCTGTTGTGCTGTCTCCCGGCCGTGATACTGGGACTGATTTTTGGTTATCTGCCGTGGTTTTTGCTGGCGGCAGTGACCGGGCTGCTGGTGTGGCATTTCTGGAATTTACTGCGCCTTTCCTGGTGGCTGTGGGTCGATAGAAGTATGACCCCGCCGCCGGGGCGCGGCAGTTGGGAACCGCTGTTGTATGGACTGAACCAGATGCAGCTGCGTAATAAAAAGCGCCGCCGCGAGCTGGGAAATTTGATCAAACGTTTCCGCAGCGGCGCCGAGTCGCTGCCGGATGCGGTGGTGTTAACCACCGAAGAGGGAGCCATTTTCTGGTGTAATGGTCTTGCCCAGCAGCTGCTGGGTCTTCGCTGGCCCGATGATAGCGGGCAAAACATCCTCAACCTGCTGCGCTACCCCGAATTTACCCAACACCTCAAAAAACGCGAGTTCCTTAAGCCGCTGCACCTGGTGCTGAATAACGGGCGTCATCTGGAAATCCGCGTGATGCCGTATACCGATCGCCAGCTGCTGATGGTGGCGCGCGACGTCACTCAGATGCATCAGCTGGAAGGGGCGCGGCGTAATTTCTTTGCCAACGTCAGCCATGAGCTACGCACGCCGCTCACCGTACTGCAAGGCTATCTGGAAATGATGCAGGAGCAGGTGCTGGAAGGTAACGTGCGCGAGAAAGCGTTGCACACTATGCGCGAGCAGACCCAGCGTATGGAGGGGCTGGTGCGCCAGCTGTTGACGCTGTCGAAGATTGAGGCCTCGCCGACGCTGGCGCTGAACGAAAAAATCGACGTGCCAATGATGCTGAGAGTGGTGGAGCGCGAGGCGCAAACGCTCAGCCAGCATAAGCATTCTTTCCATTTTGAGATTGATGAGACGCTGAAGGTGCTGGGCAACGAAGAGCAGCTGCGTAGCGCTATGTCGAACCTGGTCTATAACGCCGTTAACCATACGCCCGAAGGCACGCTGATTACGGTACGCTGGCAGCACGCGCCGCACGGCGCGCTGTTTAGCGTCGAGGATAACGGGCCGGGCATTGCACCGGAACACCTGCCGAGGCTCACCGAGCGCTTTTATCGCGTGGATAAGGCGCGTTCACGGCAGACCGGCGGTAGCGGGCTGGGGCTGGCTATCGTCAAACATGCGGTCAGTCATCACGATAGCCGGCTGGAGATCGCCAGCGAAATGGGGAAAGGGTCGCGATTTAGTTTTCTACTGCCGGAACGTTTAATTGCCAAAAATAACGGCTAATCGCCCGCCTGTCAGCATAGCTTTCCACAGACCAGCTTCGGCTGGTCTGTTTGCTTTGCAGTCAACAATTCGCTGGACGATTAACGAACGTCTGGTTGTTTTTTGTTCGCATGATTAGCCGGATGTTTTTCTTAATACCAGTTAATCAATCTGGTTATTGATTGAGTATCAATATAATCATCTGGTTTTGCGATCCCGTGTTGCTTTAAAACGTTATAAGCGTTTAAATTGGCCCCCATACGGTCCCTAACGGACTGTGTATTCGCGGTAAATCAAAAAACTATTCTTCTCTACGCCGCGAAGGGAGCATATCCCGCTGAGTTTATCGCCGGTTTCCTCTGTATCATTCCGCAGGTTCCGGTGAGACAAATTTTGTTTTACAACACCACATCCACAGGCAGTAGTTACATATGACCCATCAATTAAAATCGCGTGACATCATCGCTCTGGGCTTTATGACCTTTGCGTTGTTTGTTGGCGCAGGTAACATCATTTTCCCTCCTATGGTTGGCCTGCAGGCCGGTCCTCACGTTTGGGTCGCCGCGATTGGCTTCCTGATTACTGCCGTTGGTCTTCCGGTGCTGACCGTGGTCGCGCTGGCGAAAGTGGGCGGCGGCGTTGATAGCCTGAGTACGCCAATCGGCAAGGTTGCAGGCGTTCTGCTGGCAACGGTTTGTTATCTGGCGGTGGGCCCGCTGTTTGCGACGCCGCGCACCGCGACCGTCTCCTTTGAAGTGGGTATTGCGCCGTTAACCGGCAGCGGCGAACTGCCGCTGTTTATCTACAGCGTTATCTATTTTGCGCTGGTGATTCTGGTGTCGCTGTATCCGGGCAAGCTGCTGGATACCGTCGGCAACTTCCTGGCTCCGCTGAAAATTGTTGCGCTGATTGTGCTCGCCGTTGCGGCGATTATCTGGCCTGCTGGCCCGATCAGCCACGCGCTGGAAGCCTATGAAACAGCGCCGTTCTCAAACGGCTTTGTGAACGGCTACCTGACCATGGATACGCTGGGCGCGATGGTGTTTGGTATCGTGATTGTTAATGCGGCGCGTTCTCGCGGCGTTACGGAAGCGCGTCTGCTGACCCGCTACACCATCTGGGCTGGCCTGATGGCGGGCGTCGGCCTGACGCTGCTGTATCTGGCGCTGTTCCGTCTGGGCTCCGACAGCGCGACGCTGGTCGATCAAAATGCCAACGGTGCGGCAATTCTGCATGCCTACGTACAGCACACCTTTGGTGGCGCGGGGAGCTTCCTGCTGGCGGCGCTGATCTTCATCGCCTGTCTGGTGACGGCGGTTGGCCTGACCTGTGCCTGCGCTGAGTTCTTTGCGCAGTACCTGCCGTTCTCGTATCGTACGCTGGTGTTTATTCTTGGCCTGTTCTCGATGGCCGTATCGAACCTGGGCCTGAGCCACCTGATTCAGATCTCTATTCCGGTACTGACGGCTATCTATCCGCCGTGTATCGCACTTGTCGTGCTCAGCTTTACCCGCAATTGGTGGCATAATTCGGGCCGCGTTATTGCACCCCCGATGTTTATCAGCCTTGTTTTTGGTATCCTTGACGGTATTAAAGCTTCTGCGTTTGCAGACGTACTGCCAGGATGGACTGCCCGTCTGCCGCTGGCAGAGCAGGGTCTGGCTTGGCTGATGCCGACGGTTGTCATGGCGGTTCTGGCTATTGTCTGGGACCGTACGGCGGGTCGTCAGGTGACATCAAGCGCGCACTAACCCGCGTCGCAAAGGCGGTGTCTTAACCACGGAACGTGATGTTCCGTGGTTTTTTATTTTGGGTACTTTCACCTAAGTCGTTCGTGCTGCGGCATGCCGCCAGCGCGGAGATGATGGGTATGACATGGCACTGGAAACGATGGAAAACAACAAGCTGAAGCGCGGGCTAAGCACCCGTCACATTCGCTTTATGGCCCTCGGATCGGCAATTGGTACGGGGCTGTTTTATGGCTCCGCCGACGCCATCAAGATGGCCGGGCCAAGCGTTCTGCTGGCCTATATTATCGGCGGCGTTGCTGCTTATATTATTATGCGTGCGCTGGGCGAGATGTCGGTGCATAACCCCGCCGCCAGCTCGTTCTCTCGCTACGCGCAGGAAAACCTCGGGCCGCTGGCGGGCTATATCACCGGCTGGACCTACTGCTTTGAGATCCTGATTGTCGCCATTGCCGACGTGACCGCGTTCGGCATCTATATGGGCGTCTGGTTCCCGGCGGTGCCGCACTGGATATGGGTACTCAGCGTGGTGCTGATTATCTGCGCCATCAACCTGATGAGCGTGAAGGTGTTCGGCGAGCTGGAGTTCTGGTTCTCTTTCTTCAAAGTGGCCACCATTATCATCATGATCGTGGCGGGCTTCGGTATCATCATCTGGGGTATCGGCAACGGCGGGCAGCCCACGGGGATTCATAACCTGTGGAGCAACGGCGGCTTCTTTAGCAACGGCTGGCTCGGCATGGTGATGTCGTTACAAATGGTGATGTTTGCCTACGGCGGTATTGAAATCATCGGTATCACCGCCGGTGAAGCAAAAGACCCGGAAAAATCCATCCCGCGGGCGATCAACTCCGTGCCGATGCGTATTCTGGTGTTCTACGTGGGCACGCTGTTTGTGATTATGTCTATTTACCCGTGGAACCAGGTGGGCACCGACGGTAGTCCGTTCGTACTGACCTTCCAGCATATGGGCATCACCTTTGCGGCCAGCATCCTCAACTTTGTGGTACTGACGGCGTCGCTGTCGGCGATTAACTCTGATGTGTTCGGCGTCGGCCGTATGCTGCACGGCATGGCCGAGCAGGGCAGCGCACCGAAGGTGTTTGCGAAAACCTCGCGCCGCGGCATTCCGTGGGTCACGGTGATGGTGATGACTATCGCGCTGCTGTTCGCGGTGTATCTGAACTACATCATGCCGGAGAACGTCTTCCTGGTCATTGCCTCACTGGCCACCTTCGCCACCGTTTGGGTGTGGATTATGATCCTGCTGTCGCAGGTGGCGTTCCGTCGCCGTCTGTCGGCTGACGAAGTGAAGGCGCTGAAGTTCAAAGTGCCTGGCGGCGTGACGACCACCGTTATCGGGCTGGTATTCCTGGTGTTCATCATCGGCCTGATTGGCTACCATCCGGATACCCGCATCTCGCTGTACGTCGGGTTTGCATGGATTCTGCTGCTGCTGGTGGGATGGGTGTTTAAAACTCGCTTCCGTCGCTAATCGTTAAGATAGCGTTGATAAACCCGGCCTTGCGCCGGGTTTTTTATGGCCCAAATCTGCGCCCCCGTCCTCCTCCCTATAAAAAAGTTTAAAAGATGAGTAGGGTGAAATAGCCCTATGGCAAGGTGTGCTCATTTTGATGATGGGGGAAAAATGATGTTGAACGCCTGGCACCTTCCGGTTGCGCCCTTTATAAAACGCCAGCAGGATAAATTGATTATTAAGCTGTGGCTGCGCGGCGATAACCTGCCGCAGCGGGTAACTCTGCGCTCGGAGGTGGATAATGAAGAGATGGCGGTGCCGATGCGCCGCAGTAGCCAAGCGCCCGCGCCGGATGTGGTGCAGTGGCGGGCGGAAATCAAGCTGCATGAAGGCCAGCCGCGTCGCCGCTACGGTTTTAAACTGCTGTGGGATGATCGTCAGCTGTGGTTTGCGCCTAAGGGGTTCAGCGCTATTCCGCCGGCGAAGCTGGAGCTGTTTGCCTATGACTGCCCGGATGAAGGGCCGCAGTGGGTGACGGATCAGATCTTTTACCAGATTTTCCCCGACCGTTTTGCCCGTGGCGCGGCGCGCGGTGCGCAGCAGGATAAGGTCTACCATCATCACGCCGCTGGACACGATATTATCCTGCGCGACTGGGACCAACCGCTGACCGCAGAGGCGGGTGGCTCAACCTTTTACGGCGGCGATCTCAATGGCATTTGTGAAAAACTGCCGTACCTGAAAGCGCTGGGCGTAACCGCGCTGTATCTGAATCCTGTATTTACCGCACCGAGCGTGCATAAATACGATACGCAAGATTATCGCGAAGTTGACCCGCAGTTTGGCGGTAACGACGCGCTGCTGCGCCTGCGTCATGCTACACAGCGTGCGGGGATGCGGCTGATTCTCGACGGCGTATTTAACCACAGCGGCGATACGCACGCCTGGTTTGACCGCCATCAGTGCGGTGACCACGGCGCCTGCCACCATGCCACGTCGCCGTGGCGCGATCGCTACAGCTTCTCCGCCGACGGTAGGGCGCTGGACTGGCTGGGCTACGCTAGCCTGCCGAAGCTGGACTATCGGTCATCGTCGCTGCAAGCGGATATCTACGGCGATGAGGACAGTATCGTGCGCCACTGGCTGAAAGCGCCGTGGAATATGGACGGCTGGCGGCTCGACGTGGTGCATATGCTTGGCGAGGCGGGCGGGGCGAAAAACAACCTTCAGCACGTGGCCGCCATTACGCAGGCTGCGAAAGCGGCGCGTCCGGATGCGTTTGTCTTTGGCGAGCACTTTGGCGACGCGCGGCAGTGGTTACAGCAGGATGCGGAAGATGCGGCGATGAACTATCGCGGCTTCACTTTTCCGCTGTGGGGCTTCCTTGCGAACACCGATATCTCCTACGATCCGCAGAACATCGATGCTCAAACCTGCATGGCGTGGATGGAGGATTACCGCGCCGGGCTGTCGCATCAGCAGCAGTTGCGCATGTTTAACCAGCTTGATAGCCACGATACCGCGCGCTTTAAGTCGCTGCTGGGCCGCGATGTGGCGCGCCTACCGCTGGCGGTGGTCTGGCTGTTCAGCTGGCCCGGCGTGCCGTGCATCTACTATGGTGATGAGGTTGGGCTCGATGGCGATAACGATCCGATGTGCCGTAAGCCGTTCCCGTGGAATGAACACCAGCAGGACGGCGCGCTGCTGGCGCTGTATCAGCGGCTGGCGGCGTTGCGCAAGGTGACTCCGGCATTGCGCTGCGGCGCGTGTCAGGTGCTGTATGCCGAAGGCGATGTGGTCATTTTCCTGCGCGTCCTTGGCGCAGAACGTGTGCTGGTGGCGATTAACCGTGGCGATGCGGCAGAGGTCACGCTGGCGGATTCACCGCTGCTCGCCGTGAGCGGCTGGCAACGGCGGGAAGGGGAAGGCCAGCTTGCTGAACGCACGCTGACCCTGGCAGCAATCTCCGCAACGGTGTGGACCACTCACTGATAGAGGTGCGCAATTTCAGCGCTGGCGAGCAGGGTTTCCCGCCACCAGCGCTGTGCTAGCCCATCGCTGCCGTTGCGCCAGGCAATGTAGGCAACATCTTTCTGACGAAATGAGATAACCGTTTTTTCCACCAGTTCGCCGCTCGCCAGCCATGGGCTGACAATGTGGCGCGGCAGAAAACCGCAGCCGAGCCCGGCGAGCAACAGCTTCACTTTACTGTGAAAATCATCAACGCGAATCTGCGGCTGTTCATCCATCAGGTTGGTTTGCAGCGGGTGGCAATGGCGGGCGCTGTCGCTTATCACCACCGCCCGATGCAGGCACAGCTGTTCGTTGGATAAGCCTTCCTGAGCGTCAGCCAGCGGGTGATTGGGCGAGATGACAAAAACATTGTCCAGCGTCCCCAGCATACGGTACGACCAGGCGGCGGAAGTGGGCGGCTCGTTGATGGCGCCGAGAATAATATCGGCACCGTTGTGTGTTAGCTCTTCCCAGGAACCGGCCAGCGTATGGTGGGTGAAGTTAAGGCGCGTTTGCTTGTTCAGCCCGTAGAATGCCTCGATGTGCGGCAGCAGCGCCGAAAAGGGAAACGACTCATCCAGGGCGATCGCCAGCTCTTTTTCCCAGCCGGAGCTGAGCTGTTGCGCCTGTTTTTCCAAATCCTTTGCCGCGTTCAGCAGCAGACGGCCTTTCTCCAGCATCATGCGTCCGGTATCGGTGAATTTGGCCCGGTGTCCGGAGCGATCGAGCAGTTCAATGCTCAGATCGCTTTCCGGCTTCTGGATCATGTAGCTCAGCGCGGCTGGGGTCTTGAACAGTGATTCGGCGGCGGCGGCGAAAGTACCGTATTTGTCGAGAGCGTCGAGGATCAGCAAAACATCCAGATTTATGCGCATGAGCTTAAAATATCCTTAAAAATTAATTAGTCAGTTTTAACGAATAGGCCGAAATAATGCCAGTGAATAAATTAGATATAACATTCGCATTTTTTTGATGTAGATGTTGATGTTCCACAATTAGAAAATAATCCCGTCACAGGATGGTAAATTTTCTTTAATAACTCGTTAGAAATTTCCCGCTATACTCAACAAGCTTTCTGATTCAGGATCCGCCTGCTCACGGCAGTTACAGCTCATTGCCACTAACTAATTGATTAGGAAGGTATGTTATGTCTATTCGGGAACTGATTAATCCAACCAACTCTACGCTTATCTTTATTGACCATCAGCCGCAAATGTCTTTTGGCGTGGCAAATATCGATCGTCAGACGCTGAAAAATAACACCGTAGCGCTAGCGAAGGCTGGGAAAATATTCAATGTTCCAGTGATTTACACTTCTGTTGAAACCAAAAGTTTTAGTGGCTATATCTGGCCGGAATTACTTGCCGTTCACCCGGACGTTAAGGAAGGTGCGAACAAGTTCCTGATATGAGATCATCATATTCATCCGGAGCGC
>NZ_JAPKIA010000019.1:0-119266 GCF_036759865.1 Kluyvera genomosp. 2 | reverse complement strand
AGATACGTGATCTGATCCTTCAACTCAGCAAAAGTTCGATTTATTCAACAAAGCCGTTGAAAAGTACAAGCTGAAGTTTAGATCCAGAAATTGACATTGCTCAAAAAAATATTTTTATCATTGTGCAGTTCGTCATGATCGTCACAAACCTACAGAAACAAATTAAGGAGGTAATGAGCTGTTTCTCTTAGGGTATATTTTAGTTAGCTTCATGTTCATATGATAGTCAAACAATATTAGATTAAAAGTTTAGTTAATACTGTTTTATTTAAAATGATATAGAGGAGTAATGTAAATGATTAAATGGATGCGGAAAGTTTTATTGTCAGATTGCACCCCCTCAGTTATATGCTTTTTTTTACTATTAAAAATGGATTATTCAATATTATCTAGTTGGCCACAGAATCAATCAATTGATAATAGAGTTAAGCTAGCTTTGTTATTTATACACTTGATTATGATATTTGCAATTCTTTCCCCACTTATAAGTCGGTTATTATCACGTGTAGGTAATGAAAGGTTAAATAAATTTATCGCTCTACCAAAATCGGATAAAAACATCACGTATATTGATTTATATGACTTTTTAATCGGCCTTGCTTTATCTGCGTTTTACTTGTCCATCCTACTTTTTACAATGAAGGAATTTTACGAGGTAACTGGATGGGTTATTTCCGGCATATATGTTTTTTTAATGTTTATTTCTGCCATTTCAATTGCCTCACTTTCATTAATGAGATTTATATGGCTGTTTGTTAAATATAATAAATATACCTATTCAGTTGTTGCTTTACTTGCGAGTAGTATGTGTATGGCAGTTCTAGGTGTAGCCATGAGAATGGCCTCATAATGCTCAACTCGCACTTATTGTAGAAAAATCACAATAGCAAATAGGAAAAAATAGTTTTACGACAGGGTACTTTATTAGTTTTCATTCCTGTCTTTATAGATAATAGGGTTAAAAATAGTACTTATTAATTGTCAAATAAACAGTCTAGGCGCAACGACGACTTTGTGTTGAGATTTTACCTTCGCTATAAAGTCGAAAATTACATGGGCGTAAAGTCCGTTTCACGCCCTAAAATGTTCAACGAGATCCAGTAAAGACGAGTTTTGCAATTCTAGTACCAGAATTATTTCGTTTCTTCATGGCGAATTCTGATCCGCCCGCATTGTTAAATGATCCACATCTATTTAACAATTATTTTTATCTTAGAAACTGTTTCCCGAAGTCAAACGGACTAACCCCCCTCTCCCGATTGGCATCCAGATAATCCGCCCACCACTGTAGCATCAGCCTCCTCTCTCCCAAATGCTCCGCCTTATGGATGTAAGCTGCCCGAACAGAGCTACGCTCCTGATGGCTCATCTGCCTCTCCACTGCATCCCTCGACCACAATCCTGATTCAATAAGTGAACTACACGCCATAGTCCTGAATCCATGCCCACAAATTTCCGTTTTCGTGTCATACCCCATCACTCGCAAAGCCTTGTTAACCGTATTCTCACTCATCGGCTTACGGGGATCGTGATCGCCAACGAAGATCAGCTCTCGGTTTCCATTCATACTTTTGATCTTTTCCAGAATAGCTAAGGCCTGACGCGATAAGGGAACAAGATGAGGTGTCCGCATCTTTGAACCACGCTGAGAATGCTTAACACCTTCCAGCGGTTCACGCTCTCCGGGAATCGTCCACATAGCCGTTTCAAAATCCACTTCTGTCCAGCGAGCAAAACGTAGCTCGCTCGAACGGATGAAAACCAATAAAGTGAGTTCAACCGCCAGTCGAGTTAACGGTCTGCCAGAATAGTGATCTATGCGATGAAGTAATTCAGGTATACGGTTCAGTTCAAGAGCTGCACGGTGCTGTCTTTTCGCCGTAGCAACCGCACCTGCAATCTCTTGTGCGGGGTTGTAGTCGATTAAGCCGCTCTGAACGGCAAATCGCATAATCGCGGTAGTACGCTGCTGTAAACGGGCGGCAACTTCGAGCCGCCCGGATGACTCGACTGCTTTAATGGGTACAAGAAGATCCCGCGTCTTCAGTTCCGCAATGTTCCGCTTACCGATAGCAGTAAAGAGATTATCCTCCAGACTTTTCAAAACACGAGCGCTATGCGATGCCGACCACTTCTGATTGCTGGCGTGCCAGTCTCTGGCGACTACTTCAAACGTTATCGCCTCTTGTTCCTGTTCTACCTTAACAGCTTTCTTGTTCTCACTGGGATCGATGCCATTAGCTAATAGTTTACGGGCTTCATCCTTGCGTGCCCTGGCATCCGCCAGCGAGACTTCGGGGTATTTCCCTAAAGCCAGCATCTTTTCTTTACCGCCAAAACGATAACGCAGCCGCCAGTATTTTGAGCCATTAGGGTGAACCAGCAAAACCATACCGTCGCCGTCAGTAAGTTTATAGGCTTTTGCTTCAGGCTTAGCCGAACGAACCTTCACATCACTCAGAGCCATGATGAGTATCCTTTCAAGGGTTCTGTGTGGGTACAAACATTATCGAACCGTGATATACCCGCAGTTGTACCCGCATCAGTAAGTTGATGTAGATTGAATCAGGTTGACTTAGGTTGAGTGAAAAAGCGAGGAAAGCCTTGCGGATACTGGATTTCAGACACAAAAAAAGACGTCCGTTGACGTCTATTGATGTTCCGATGGTGCCGAAGGCCGGACTCGAACCGGCACGTATTTCTACGGTTGATTTTGAATCAACTGCGTCTACCGATTTCGCCACTCCGGCACGGAAAGGTATGCGGAAAACGTTGAGGATTATACCTGCCACGCGCCACCATGCAAGCGCCAGCGTACGCTAATGTCGCTAAGTGTCGAAAAAAACAACACAACGAAGTCACGTTCACTATTGCCTTAATCCCCCCTTCCGCCAAGCACTTCCCCTCCCCATGCTCTACACTCTCAGTTCAACACCAAACTGAGAGAAGCACGATGTCCATAATAAAAAGCTACGCCGCGAAAAACGCCGGTGGGGAACTGGAAGTCTGGGAATACGATGCCGGGGAGCTGCTGCCGGAAGACGTTGAGGTGAAAGTGGATTACTGCGGGATCTGCCACTCGGACCTGTCGATGATCGACAACGAATGGGGGTTCTCTCAATATCCGCTGGTTGCCGGTCACGAGGTGATTGGTCATGTGGTAGCGCTGGGCAGCGCCGCGCAGAATAAAGGGCTGAAAATTGGCCAGCGCGTGGGCATTGGCTGGACGGCGCGCAGCTGTGGCCACTGCGATGCCTGTATCGATGGCAACCAGATTAACTGTACCGAAGGCTCGGTGCCGACCATCATCAACCACGGCGGCTTTGCCGATAAGCTGCGCGCTGACTG
The DNA here is from genome assembly GCF_036759865.1 of Kluyvera genomosp. 2. Classification (NCBI taxonomy): domain Bacteria; kingdom Pseudomonadati; phylum Pseudomonadota; class Gammaproteobacteria; order Enterobacterales; family Enterobacteriaceae; genus Kluyvera; species Kluyvera genomosp. 2. The sequence goes on along the minus strand of NZ_JAPKIA010000019.1, from coordinate 115,918 downwards.
GCAGTGGGTGATTCCACTGCCGGACAACATTGATATCGAAACCGCAGGCCCGATGCTGTGCGGCGGGATTACGGTATTTAAACCGCTGCTGATGCATCATGTCACCGCCACCAGCCGCGTGGGGGTGATTGGGATCGGTGGTCTGGGGCATATCGCCATTAAGCTGCTGCGCGCGATGGGTGCCGAGGTGACTGCCTTTAGCTCGAATCCATCAAAAGAACAGGAAGTGCGGGCGATGGGCGCAGACCACGTGGTTAATAGCCGTTCGCCGGAAGCGCTCAAAGAGTTGGCGGGTCAGTTCGATCTGATCATCAACACCGTCAACGTCGACCTGAACTGGCAGCCGTACTTCGAAGCGCTGGCCTCGGGCGGCAACTTCCACACCGTGGGCGCAGTGCTCACGCCGCTGCCGGTGCCGGCGTTTACCCTGATTGGCGGCGACCGCAGCGTCTCCGGTTCGGCAACGGGTAACCCGTTCGAGCTGCGCAAGCTGATGAAGTTTGCCGGCCGCAGCAAGGTGGCGCCTATTACCGAACTGTTCCCGATGTCGAAAATTAACGACGCCATCCAGCACGTGCGCGACGGTAAAGCCCGTTACCGCGTGGTGCTGAAAGCCGACTTCTGATATGCCACCGGCGGCGTTCTGCCGCCGGTTCTCTGCACCACTCCCCCTTACCGCAAAACAGACAATTTACCGCGCCGCAATGCCTTTGTTTTGCCTATACTCGACGCAGAATAAATGGAGGATTTATCATGAGCGCACCGCTGCTGATTGCACGCACCCAGGACACGCAGCTTGTTTTGCTGCCCAATATGGCCAACCGTCACGGGCTGATTACCGGCGCTACCGGCACGGGGAAAACCGTCACCCTGCAAAAACTGGCGGAGTCATTCTCAGAGATTGGCGTACCGGTATTTATGGCCGACGTAAAGGGCGATCTGACCGGCATCGCCAAAGAAGGCCTGGCGTCGGAGAAGCTGATGGCACGCCTGAACAACATCGGTGTCACCGACTGGGAACCGCACGCCAATCCGGTGGTGGTGTGGGATATCTTCGGTGAAAAAGGCCATCCGGTGCGCGCGACCGTCTCAGACCTTGGTCCGCTGCTGCTCGCGCGCCTGCTGAACCTTAACGAGGTGCAGTCCGGGGTGCTGAATATCATCTTCCGCATCGCCGACGACCAGGGCCTGTTGCTGCTGGACTTCAAAGACCTGCGCGCCATCACCCAGTACATCGGCGATAACGCGAAATCCTTCCAGAACCAGTACGGCAACATCAGCACTGCTTCCGTCGGAGCGATCCAGCGCGGGCTACTGACGCTTGAGCAACAGGGGGCCGAGCACTTCTTCGGCGAGCCGATGCTCGATATTAAAGACTGGATGCGCGTCGACAGTAACGGTAAAGGCATCATCAATATCCTCAGCGCTGAAAAGCTCTACCAAATGCCGAAGCTCTACGCCGCCAGCCTGCTGTGGATGCTCTCTGAACTGTATGAGCAACTGCCGGAAGCCGGTGATCTCGAAAAACCCAAGCTGGTGTTCTTCTTCGACGAAGCGCACCTGCTGTTTAACGATGCGCCGCAGGTGTTGCTGGATAAAATCGAGCAGGTTATCCGCCTGATCCGCTCCAAGGGCGTCGGCGTCTATTTTGTCTCGCAGAACCCGTCGGATATCCCCGATGCGGTGCTCGGCCAGTTAGGTAACCGCGTGCAGCACGCCCTGCGCGCCTTCACGCCGAAGGATCAGAAAGCGGTGAAAACCGCCGCCCAGACAATGCGCGCCAACCCGGCGTTCAGCACCGAACAGGCGATACAGGAGCTGGGTACCGGTGAAGCGCTGATCTCCTTCCTCGATGAAAAAGGCAGCCCGTCGGTGGTTGAGCGAGCCATGGTGATTGCGCCGTGTTCGCGCATGGGGCCAGTGACCGACGATGAGCGTAACGGGCTAATCAACAACTCGCCGCTGTACGGCAAGTATGAGGATGAAGTCGACCGCGAATCCGCGTTCGAAATGCTGCAAAAAGGTGTACAGAACAGCGCGGGACAGGCGGACGCGCCACCGGCGAAGGGCCAGCAGCAAAGTGCCGATGACGGCCTGCTGGGCGGCCTGAAGGATATCTTCTTTGGCACCACCGGGCCGCGCGGCGGCAAGCACGATGGGCTGGTGCAAACGGCAGCGAAAAGCGCCGTGCGCCAGGTGACGAACCAGATTGTGCGTGGGATGTTGGGTAGCCTGCTGGGCGGGCGGCGGCGTTAGTTCTTCATCGCCGGTTTGCCGGATGGCGGCGTAAACGCCTTATCCGGCCTACGCCCTTCTGTACCATCCGGCGGCCAGCTCGGGCTACAGCACCCAATACCATCAAATAACAGGCACAAAAAACCCGGCGTCGCTTTCGCTTGGCCGGGTTATCAGTGGCGTTACGCTTTTCGCATCATCAGCCAGAGGCTTATCAGGAAGAAGCTGGCGCTTGGCAGCAGCGCGCCGATAATCGGCGGGATGCCGTACACCAGCGTCAGCGGGCCGAAGATCTGGTCAAGCACATAGAATACGAAGCCAAAGCTGATGCCGGTCACCACCCGCACGCCCATCGGTACGCTGCGCAGCGGGCCGAAGATAAACGACAGCGCCATCAGCATCATCACCGCCACCGACAGCGGCTGGAAGACCTTGCTCCACATATTCAACTGGTAACGACCGGCATCCTGGCCGCTGGCATGCAGATACTTCACGTAGTTGTGCAGGCCGCTAATCGACAGCGCATCCGGGTCCAGCGCGACCACGCCGAGTTTGTCCGGCGTCAGGGTGGTTTTCCAGGTCCCGCTCACCGTCTGTGAGCCGGTGATCTGTTTCGGGTCGGTCAGGTTCGATTCATCCACCTGCGACAGCCGCCATACCTTCTGTTCGTTATCAAACTTCGCGCTGGCCGCATAGCGCACGGACTGTAAACGACGCTCGTTGTTAAAGCTGTAGATGCTCACGCCGCCCAGCTCATCGTTACCCTTTACCCGCTCAATATAGACGAAGTTGTGGCCATCTTTGGCCCACATGCCCTGCTGGGTGGAAAGCAGTGAGCCACCGTACATCTGCTGAGCACGATAGTTACGCGCCATCTGCTCGCCCTGCGGCGCCACCCACTCACCCATTGCCATGGTCAGCAGCACCAGCGGAATCGCGGTTTTCATTACCGACAGCGCCACCTGCATACGGGTAAAGCCCGACGCCTGCATCACCACCAGTTCACTGCGCTGGGCCAGCATGCCCAGGCCCAACAGCGCGCCAAGCAGCGCCGCCATCGGGAAGAAGATCTGCACGTCTTTCGGCACGCTGAGGAGGGTATAGATACCCGCGCCCAGCGCGTCATAGCTCCCCTGCCCGGCTTTCTTCAGCTGGTCGACAAACTTAATGATGCCGGACAGCGACACCAGCATGAACAGCGTCATCATGATAGTGGTGAAGATAGTTTTACCGATATAGCGGTCAAGTACACCAAATGGCTGCATTATACCGCTCCTTTATTGGTCAGGCGGGCGCGGAGACGGCGCATCGGTACGGTGTCCCACAGGTTGAGCGCGACGGCAACCGCGATGTACAGCAGGTTCACCGTCCACATCCACACGGCGGGATCGAGCTTGCCTTTACCGGCATTCGACTTCAGCGAAGTCTGCAGCAGGAAGAACACCAGATACAGCAGCATTGCCGGCAGCATTGACAGTACGCGCCCCTGGCGCGGGTTCACCACGCTCAGCGGTACCACCATCAGCGCCATAATAAACACCGTCAGTACCAGCGTAATGCGCCAGTGCAGCTCCGCACGAGCGCGATCGGTATCGGTGTTCCATAGCGTACGCATGTTCATCTGTTCGGTATCGGTCGGGTCAGCCGCTACCGCCTGATGGCCAACAATCGCCTGATAGTTTTTAAAATCAGTAATGCGGAAGTCGCGCAGCATCGCGGTCCCTTCGAAGCGCGTCCCCTGGTTAAGGGTGACAACCTGAGAGCCGTCCTTATGCTGAGAAAGCTGGCCGGAGTCGGCGACAACGACCGAAGGGCGCGCGCTACCTTTTGGCCGCAGCTGCGCCAGGAAGACGTCGTGGAACTTAGCACCATTCACGCCTTCAATAAATAACACCGCGTTGCCGTCGGTGGACTGCTGGAACTGGCCCTGCGCCAGCGCCGCCATGCCGGGGTTGGCCTTGGCCTCCGCCAGCACTTCATCTTGATGGCGAGAGGACCACGGCCCCAGCCACATCACGTTGACCGCCGCAACGATGCCGGTAAACAGCGCCAGCACCATCGCTGCTTTCACCAGCACGGCTTTACTCAGGCCGCAGGCGTGCATCACCGTAATTTCACTTTCGGTATACAGTTTTCCCAGCGTCATCAATAGACCGAGGAACAGGCTCAGCGGTAAGATAAGCTGTGCCATTTCGGGTACGCCGAGCCCCAGCAAAGAGAGGACCAGGTTTGTCGGGATATCGCCATCAACCGCAGCGCCAAGGATCCTCACCAGTTTTTGACAAAAGAAGATCAAAAGCAGGATGAAGAGGATGGCAAGCTGGCTTTTTAGCGTCTCCCGCACCAGATATCGTATGATTATCACTATAAATACGCCCGTAAAAACCCGTCTTATTGCAGGAAAATAGCTTGTTTCATGGCTTAAACGTCATTTATTCTCTTGAGTCGTCGAAAACATCGCTAAGATTAAATGACTCAGCGGTTTCACGTTTCAGGACCTGTTCTGACGTGCCAACACCGTAATAACGTTAAGATTAACACGAAGTCACCGCAACAGCGGAAATGAGTTACGTAAGCTTGCAATTCTATCCGTAGCCACCGCCGTTGTCTTTAAGATTCAGGAGCGTAGTGCATGGAGTTCAGTGTAAAAAGTGGTAGCCCGGAGAAACAGCGGAGTGCCTGTATCGTCGTGGGCGTATTCGAACCACGTCGGCTCTCTCCCATCGCCGAACAGCTCGATAAAATCAGCGACGGCTACATCAGCGCGCTGCTGCGTCGCGGCGAACTGGAAGGCAAACCGGGGCAGACCTTATTGCTGCACCACGTACCTAACGTACTGTCAGAGCGCATCCTGCTGATCGGCTGCGGCAAAGAGCGCGAGCTTGACGAACGCCAGTACAAGCAGGTCATTCAGAAAACGATCAACACGCTGAATGACACAGGTTCCATGGAGGCCGTCTGCTTCCTGACCGAACTGCACGTTAAGGGTCGCAATAACTACTGGAAAGTACGCCAGGCGGTTGAAACAGCCAAAGAGACGCTGTACAGCTTTGACCAGCTTAAAACCAACAAAAGCGAGCCGCGTCGTCCGCTGCGTAAAATGGTCTTCAACGTACCAACCCGCCGTGAACTGACCAGCGGCGAGCGCGCCATTCAGCACGGACTGGCGATTGCTGCCGGTATTAAAGCCGCCAAAGATCTTGGCAACATGCCGCCAAACATCTGTAACGCGGCCTACCTGGCCTCTCAGGCGCGCCAGCTGGCAGACAGCTACAGCAAAAACGTCATCACCCGCGTGATCGGCGAACAGCAGATGAAAGAGCTGGGCATGCACTCCTACCTCGCGGTCGGCAACGGTTCACAAAACGAATCGCTGATGTCGGTCATCGAGTATAAAGGCGTCGAGTCCGAAGACGTTCGTCCGATTGTGCTGGTCGGCAAGGGTCTGACCTTCGACTCCGGCGGCATCTCTATTAAGCCGTCCGAAGGCATGGACGAAATGAAATACGACATGTGCGGCGCGGCGGCGGTGTACGGCGTGATGCGCATGGTTGCTGAACTTCAGCTACCGATTAACGTCATCGGCGTACTGGCAGGCTGTGAGAACATGCCGGGCGGGCGCGCGTATCGCCCGGGCGATGTGCTGACCACCATGTCCGGCCAGACCGTTGAAGTACTCAATACCGACGCCGAAGGCCGTCTGGTACTGTGCGACGTGTTAACCTACGTCGAACGCTTTGAGCCGGAGGCGGTGATTGACGTCGCGACCCTGACCGGTGCCTGCGTGATTGCGCTGGGCCATCACATCACCGGCCTGATGTCGAACCACAACCCGCTGGCGCATGAGCTGATCGGCGCGTCCGAGCAGTCTGGCGACCGCGCGTGGCGTCTGCCGCTGGGCGATGAGTATCAGGAGCAGCTGGAGTCTAACTTCGCGGATATGGCCAACATCGGCGGCCGTCCTGGCGGTGCGATCACCGCGGGCTGCTTCCTGGCGCGCTTTACCCGTAAGTACAACTGGGCGCACCTGGACATCGCCGGTACCGCATGGCGCTCCGGGAAAGCCAAAGGCGCTACCGGTCGTCCGGTGGCGCTGCTGTCGCAGTTCCTGCTCAATCGCGCTGGCTTTAACGGCGAAGAGTAATACGCTTCAAGCCTGCAACATGTAGGCCTGATAAGCGCAGCGCCATCAGGCACTGACGCACAATCGCCGGATGGCGGCGTTTACGCCTTATCCGGCCTACATACGGCAATAAATCGCAGGCCCGGTCCGCCGGGCGCTGCATTTAAATCCATCACAAGAAGCCCCATATATGAAGAATGCAACGTTCTATCTTCTGGACAACGACCCCACCGTCGACGAGCTCAGCGCCGTCGAGCAACTGGTGTGTGAAATTGCCGCAGAACGTTGGCGCGCCGGCAAGCGCGTGCTGATCGCCTGCGAAGACGAGCAGCAGGCCATTCGCCTGGATGAAGCGCTGTGGAGCAGGCCGCCCGAGAGCTTTGTACCGCATAACCTGGCTGGCGAAGGCCCGCGCGGCGGTGCGCCGGTCGAGATTGCGTGGCCTGCCAAGCGCAACAGCAGCCCACGGGATATACTGATCAGTCTGCGGGTAAACTTTGCAGATTTTGCCACCGCTTTCACAGAAGTGGTAGACTTCGTCCCTTACGAAGAAACTCTGAAACAACTCGCCCGCGATCGCTACAAAGCCTACCGCGTGGCTGGTTTTAACCTGAATACGGCAACCTGGAAATAATGGAAAAGACATATAACCCACAAGATATCGAACAGCCGCTTTACGAGCACTGGGAAAAGCAGGGCTATTTCAAGCCTAACGGCGACGAAAGCAAAGAGTCCTTCTGCATCATGATCCCGCCGCCGAACGTCACCGGCAGTTTGCATATGGGTCATGCTTTCCAGCAAACCATCATGGATACCATGATTCGCTACCAGCGCATGCAGGGTAAAAACACCCTGTGGCAGGCTGGTACCGACCACGCGGGTATTGCTACCCAGATGGTGGTTGAGCGTAAGATTGCCGCTGAAGAAGGTAAAACCCGTCACGACTATGGTCGCGAAGCATTTATCGACAAAATCTGGCAGTGGAAAGCGGAATCCGGCGGCACCATTACCCGTCAGATGCGCCGTCTCGGCAACTCCGTTGACTGGGAGCGCGAGCGCTTCACCATGGACGAAGGTCTTTCCAATGCCGTGAAAGAAGTCTTCGTTCGCCTGTACAAAGAAGATCTGATTTACCGTGGCAAGCGCCTGGTCAACTGGGACCCGAAACTGCGCACCGCCATCTCTGACCTGGAAGTGGAAAACCGCGAGTCTAAAGGCTCAATGTGGCACATCCGCTATCCGCTGGCCGACGGCGCGAAAACCGCAGACGGTAAAGATTACCTGGTCGTGGCGACCACCCGTCCGGAAACCATTCTGGGCGACACCGGCGTGGCCGTGAACCCGGAAGATCCGCGCTATAAAGATCTGATCGGCAAATTCGTTATTCTGCCGCTGGTTGACCGCCGTATTCCGATCGTCGGCGACGAACATGCCGATATGGAAAAAGGCACCGGCTGCGTGAAGATCACCCCTGCGCACGACTTTAACGACTATGAAGTCGGTCGTCGTCACGCCCTGCCAATGATCAACATCCTGACCTTTGATGGCGACATCCGCGAAACCGCGGAAGTGTATGACACCAAAGGCGAAGAGTCTGACGTTTACTCCAACGCTATCCCGACTGAATTCCAGAAGCTGGAACGCTTTGCCGCGCGTAAAGCGATCGTCGCTGCCATCGATGCGATGGGCCTGCTGGAAGAGATCAAACCTCACGATCTGACCGTGCCTTACGGCGACCGTGGCGGCGTGGTTATCGAGCCAATGCTGACCGACCAGTGGTACGTCCGTGCTGACGTACTGGCGAAACCGGCGGTTGAAGCGGTTGAGAACGGCGACATTCAGTTCGTACCGAAGCAGTACGAAAACATGTACTTCTCCTGGATGCGCGATATTCAGGACTGGTGTATCTCCCGTCAGCTGTGGTGGGGTCACCGTATCCCGGCATGGTACGACGAAGCGGGCAACGTCTATGTTGGCCGTACCGAAGACGAAGTGCGTCAGGAAAACAACCTCGGCGCCGACGTTGCGCTGCGTCAGGACGAAGACGTTCTGGATACCTGGTTCTCCTCCGCGCTGTGGACCTTCTCTACCCTCGGCTGGCCGGAAAATACCGACGCGCTGCGTCAGTTCCACCCAACCAGCGTGATGGTCTCCGGCTTCGACATTATCTTCTTCTGGATTGCCCGCATGATCATGATGACCATGCACTTCATCAAAGATGAAAACGGCAAGCCGCAGGTTCCGTTCCATACCGTCTACATGACCGGTCTGATTCGCGACGACGAAGGCCAGAAGATGTCCAAATCCAAGGGCAACGTTATCGACCCGCTGGATATGGTCGACGGTATCTCACTGCCGGAGCTGCTGGAAAAACGCACCGGTAACATGATGCAGCCGCAGCTGGCCGAGAAGATCGCCAAACGTACCGAGAAGCAGTTCCCGAACGGCATCGAGCCGCACGGCACCGACGCCCTGCGTTTCACCCTGGCGGCGCTGGCCTCTACTGGCCGCGACATCAACTGGGATATGAAGCGTCTGGAAGGTTACCGTAACTTCTGTAACAAGCTGTGGAACGCCAGCCGCTTCGTGCTGATGAACACCGAAGATCAGGATTGCGGTTTCAACGGCGGCGAAATGACCCTGTCTCTGGCAGACCGCTGGATCCTCGCTGAATTCAACCAGACCATCAAAGCGTACCGCGAAGCGCTGGATAACTTCCGCTTCGATATCGCCGCGGGCATTCTGTACGAGTTCACCTGGAACCAGTTCTGCGACTGGTATCTGGAGCTGACCAAGCCGGTAATGACCGGTGGTTCCGAGTCTGAACTGCGCGGCACCCGCAATACGCTGGTGACCGTGCTGGAAGGCCTGCTGCGCCTGGCGCACCCGATCATTCCATTCATTACCGAAACCATCTGGCAGCGCGTGAAAGTGATTTGTGGCAACACCGCAGATACCATCATGCTGCAGCCGTTCCCGGAATATAACGCTGCTCAGGTAGACGAAGCGGCGCTGGCCGATACCGAATGGCTGAAGCAGGCGATTGTTGCCGTACGTAACATCCGCGCGGAAATGAACATTGCCCCGGGCAAACAGCTGGAGCTGCTGCTGCGTGGTTGCAGCGCTGACGCAATGCGTCGCGTGAACGACAACAAGAGCTTCCTGCTGAACCTGGCGCGTCTGGAAAGCATCACCGTGCTGCCTGCCGATGACAAAGGTCCGGTCTCCGTGACCAAAATCATCGACGGCGCCGAGCTGCTGATCCCGATGGCGGGCCTCATCAACAAAGAAGATGAGCTGGCGCGTCTGGCGAAAGAAGTGGCGAAAATCGAAGGTGAGATTGCCCGTATCGAAGGCAAACTGTCCAACGAAGGTTTCGTTGCCCGCGCACCGGAAGCGGTGATCGCCAAAGAGCGTGAGAAGCTGGACGGTTACGCCGAAGCCAAAGCGAAGCTGATTGAGCAGCAGGCCGTTATCGCCGCGCTGTAAAAATCGTGCCCGTACGTTTGCCGGATGGCGCTACGCTTATCCGGCCTGTGGGCACCGTCAACGTAGGTCGGATAAGCGTAGCGCATCCGACAAAACCGACGGCTCATGAACCCGATAAAGCCTCTGATGCACCCGCTCAGAGGCTTTTTCTTGAATTATCCTCGCTTGCACTCCCCCGCCCCGCAGTGTTATTAACTGCATATGTTTCACCTTTTTGCTATGAGTTCGCTATGAGTGTTATGACACCTGTCTCGGCGACGCTGCGCCGCATTACCGCCGACGACAACGCCGCCATTGCCCGCGTAATCCGCCAGGTCTCCGCCGAATACGGCCTGACCGCCGATAAAGGCTACACGGTGGCCGATCCGAATCTGGACGAGCTGTTTCAGGTTTACAGCCAGCCGGGCTCCGCCTACTGGGTCGTCGAGCAAAATGGGCAGGTGATGGGCGGCGGCGGCGTGGCGCCGTTAGGCTGTAGTGAACCGGAAATTTGCGAACTGCAAAAAATGTACTTCCTGCCGAGCGTGCGCGGTCAGGGGCTGGCGAAAAAGCTGGCGCTGATGGCGCTCGATCACGCCCGCGAGCAGGGCTTTAAGCAATGCTACCTGGAAACCACGGCGTTTCTGACCGAAGCGATACGCCTGTACGAACGTCTGGGATTTGCGCACATCGACGAGCCGCTCGGCTGCACCGGGCATGTCGACTGCGAAGTGAAAATGTTAAAGCCCCTCTGATGTCGCAGGGGGCCATCGGGCTTACTGCATCTCGGCGGAGAGCGCCAGACGAATCACGCCGGCCGCGCGTGCCGTTGGCAGCTTCAGCACCTGCGTCCAGAGATCCTGCACCATTGCGCAACCTGCTTTCTCATTCCCCACGCCTTTACTCGGGTCGGCCATTATCTGAATATCCGGCCCATAGCGCTGTACCAGCTCCGGGGTGATAGTTTGCAGATCCTGGAGGGCGAGCTGCTTCTCCTCGGCGGTGACCGTGTGTTTTTCCGGGCCATAGGCAGCGCGCATCATGCTCATATCGCTCTCCATGCGTCGACTCATGATCGTTTGCGGAATGATCCGCACCGGGTTGATTCCCCCCTTCACCGCAGGGAAGAGGAAACGAAAACATTCGTCATCGCCCACTTTCGCCACCGCGGCAATCTGTTCGAGGTTAATCTTCATATATTCAATCACGTTGGCATCGGGCGCCTGCTGTAAACGCGCCATCTGTATTTGAAGGATCTGCGGCTGGATGGTATCGATAATTTGCTGTTCGCTTTTCCCTGCTTCTTTCATTTGCGCCGACTGGCTAAGGATCTTCGTCCACAGCGCGGGCTCTTGCTCCTTCAGCACCTGATAGACCGGCATCGACAGCATCGCTTTTTCGAATTTCTGCGTTTCCGTCAGGCCATAGTCCGGGCTTTCGCGCGGGATCAGGTAGTGCACATCAAACAGATTCCAGCCGATAATTGCGACGACAAAAATCACCGCACCGGAAACCTTGCCTACCCAGCCTTTTTTGCGGAAAACGCCAACGACAATAGCGATGACCGCACCGATGTAGCCCGCTAGCAATACATGTGCCCAGTTCATAAACCATCCTTATTTAAATCAAGCGTTATGGGGATTTCCTCCCCTTTATTACGTTTTGATTATTAAGGTAATGAAGGTTTTTTTCCAGCCACCCTTTTTCGTCCTCAGCGGCATCAAGGGGGACAAAAAAGGGCTAGACCGGCACACCGCTGTGGAAGCGAAACTCGTCATCCGGCGAGGAAATCAGCGCCGCTTCGACTTCACCAAAGAAGCGCACCCGTTCGCTGATATCGCTATCTGAAATTTGCTGCGCCAGCGCTAAATAGTCCTGATAGTGCCGCGCTTCAGAGCGCAGAAGCGACAGATAAAACGCCTGTAAATCGGCTTCAAGGTACGGTGCCAGCGCGGCGAAACGCTCGCAGGAGCGGGCTTCGATATAGGCTCCACAAATCAGCTTATCGATAAGCGTCAACGGCTCGTGGGTACGAACCTCTTTGAGCATGCCTTTCGCGTAGCGGCTGGCGGTGATTTTGACGTAGGGAATGTTGCGATGCTGCATCGCCTCGCGCACCTGCCAGAAGTGGTGCAACTCCTCTTTGATCAGCAGCACCATGCTATCGATAAGCCTGCGGCCCCACGGATCGTCGGTTTGCGGCATCACGCTTTTGTTAATCTGCCGATTCAGCGCGGCAAAATCCGGCTCCTCACCCTCGCGAAACGCAAAGGCTTCATACGGCTTCAGCCAGTCAAGGAGCGCCTGAGCTCCCGCCTTGTCGGCGACATATTTACGCACCAGCAGCATCGCGGTTTGCGCCGCTTTCAGCTCGCAAACTAAGTGGTCGGTCAGCAGCAGGGGAAGATTGGCCGGGTCGCGGGCTTTATCGAGCCACGCCTGCGGCGTTTTGCAGTGCAGAAAGTTGAGAACGGGAGAGAGTATTTGCGGGTAATCCATCGGTTATCCTTGACCCTGCGGCAGCAGGCGCTGCCGCAGGTGAATGATGCTTAGTGACGCACACCATCGTCGTCTTCGTCGACCTCATCTTCGTCGTCGTCGCCTTCTTCGCCGTTAGGATCTTCGTAGTAGGTACCCCAACCGTCATACTCAACCTCAAACTTCTCGGCCAGGGTCATCAGCTGTTCAACCTGCGCGTCGATAAGCTCGGCGTTCAGCGCACATTCGCTGAGAATGTCGCAGCAGATCACGGTGTCGCCTTCTTCCACTTCCAGCTCTTCCGGTTCAGTCACTTCATAGCCCAGCTTGAACGCTTCAACCGCCGCCTTTTCCAGCGTTTCAAAATCGTCGGCGGACAGGTGGTGTTCGATGGTGTACAGCGCGTCAGGATCGCTGCCGTCTTCCAGCAGTTCTTCAATAATCAGACGCGTCTCTTCACGCTGCTCTTCCAGGTGTTCCGGGTTTGCCATGGCTCGTTCCTCGTAATGTGGCTGATACTCTTATTGTCACATACCGTTGCCGTTGCCTCCACCTTTCCGAGAAAGATTTGTCATGGGGGTTGCAAATGAATATTCATACATATAAAGTGAATTTTAATTCAATAAGTGGCTTAAGCCAGGTGAGGGAATGATGTCTACTCTGTATAAAAAGAACTTCTTAAAATTACTCGATTTTACCCCTGCAGAAATCACCACCCTGCTGCAGCTCGCGGCAAAACTCAAAGCGGATAAAAAAAGCGGCACGGAGTCGCCGAACCTGACCGGTAAAAACATCGCGCTCATCTTCGAAAAAGACTCAACCCGTACACGATGCTCTTTCGAAGTTGCCGCTTACGATCAGGGCGCCCGCGCTACCTACCTCGGCTCCAGCGGCAGCCAGATTGGCCACAAAGAATCCATTAAAGACACCGCCCGCGTGCTGGGCCGCATGTATGACGGTATTCAATACCGCGGTTACGGCCAGGAGATTGTCGAAACGCTGGCAGAGTACTCCGGCGTACCGGTATGGAACGGCCTGACCGATGAGTTTCACCCGACCCAACTGCTGGCGGACCTGCTGACCATGCAGGAACATTTGCCGGGCAAAGCGTTCAATGAAATGACGCTGGTTTATGCAGGCGACGCGCGCAATAACATGGGTAACTCGATGCTCGAAGCGGCGGCGCTGACCGGCCTGGATTTGCGTCTTGTTGCGCCGCAGGCCTGCTGGCCGGAAGAGAGCCTGGTCGCCGAATGCAAAGCGCTGGCGCAGAAAAACGGCGGCAACGTCACGCTGACGGAAGATATTGCCGCAGGCGTGAAAGGCGCTGACTTTATCTATACCGATGTGTGGGTATCGATGGGGGAAGCCAAAGAGAAATGGGCAGAGCGTATCGCCCTGCTGCGCGGCTATCAGGTCAACAGCGCGATGATGAAATTGACCGGTAACCCGCAGGTGAAATTCCTGCACTGCCTGCCTGCGTTCCATGACGACCAGACGACGCTTGGCAAAAAAATGGCGGCGGAGTACGGCATGCACGGCGGCATGGAAGTGACCGACGAGGTCTTTGAATCGCCGGCGAGCATCGTGTTTGACCAGGCGGAAAACCGGATGCACACCATTAAAGCGGTGATGGTCGCGACGCTGAGCAAGTAACAGCAGCCACAGGACGCCGGGTTTTCCCGGCGTCGGCATTCTCTGCGGGTGGTAGGCCGGATAAGGCGGAACGTCGCCATCCGGCTTGACCACCGCATCGTGCCTGATGGCGCTACGCTTATCAGGCCGACTTATCTTCACGCCACCAGCAGTTTCACCACCAGCTTACGCACCTTCGCCGGCGCGCCCACGGCACACAGCGGTTTGTGCACTTCTCCCGGGTAAAACACCACGAAATCACCTTCGCTCATGACCACCATTTTTTCCTGCACGCCTTCCGGCAGGAACGCAATGTCTTTGTCCGCTAACCAGTCGGTATCCGGTTTACCCGCAGGCTGGGTGCTGAACGCCATGCCTTCCTGGCCGCTCAGTACGACCTGAATATCCAGGTAACGGGCGTGGTACTCTGCACGGCGGTCGGCAAACGGCTCGGTCATGTTTTCAGACACCATATAGAACAGGCGGCTGCCGTCGATATCGTATTTCCCTTCCGGGGTTTCAGCGGTGACGTTCGCCTTAATGTGGGCAATTGCCTGACGCAGTTCTTCCGGCAGCCAGGGCTGCACATTATGGATATTGCCAATAATCATCGTTCACTCCGCAAATAAAACAATGTTTCAATTTTCAGTTGTTATACGTAAATTTGCGATACCATACCAGCACTTTTTATCCTGTTATTACCATCCTGCCGGTTTAGCGCACACTTTGCCCCCCGTCGAAATATGAATCAATATGCACATTTTCAGCATATTTAAGGTATGAGAATCGTTTTCGTTGATTAAAGTGTGAATTCACCGCTTGATCGCCTACTAAAGCTGCGTATAATGCGACCCGTTTTGCCGGGAGGAATTATGGTTCAGTGTGTACGACATCGCGTCTTACCGCGTCTGAAAACAGACGCTGGCCTGCCGTTTTTCCTTTCCGTTGCATCCGTATTCGTAAAGCCCCTTATTTAAGGGGCTTTTTTTTTGCGCCGTCGTCAGGAGATAACCATGGCTAATCCGCTGTATCAAAAACACATCATTTCCATAAACGATCTCAGCCGCGAAGACCTTGAACTGGTTTTGGCGACCGCCGCTAAACTGAAAGCGAACCCACAGCCGGAGTTACTCAAGCATAAGGTTATCGCCAGCTGCTTCTTCGAAGCCTCGACGCGTACCCGTCTCTCCTTCGAAACCTCAATGCACCGCCTGGGCGCCAGCGTGGTCGGCTTCTCCGACAGCGCCAATACCTCACTCGGCAAAAAGGGCGAAACGCTGGCCGACACCATTTCGGTGATCAGCACCTATGTTGATGCCATCGTCATGCGCCACCCTCAGGAAGGCGCAGCACGTCTGGCAACCGAGTTTTCCGGCGGTGTTCCGGTGCTCAACGCTGGCGATGGCGCGAACCAACACCCGACCCAGACGCTGCTGGATCTGTTTACCATTCAGGAAACCCAGGGCCGTCTTGAGAACCTCAACATCGCAATGGTCGGTGACCTGAAGTACGGCCGCACCGTGCACTCACTCACCCAGGCGCTGGCGAAATTTAACGGCAACCGTTTCTACTTCATTGCCCCGGATGCGCTGGCCATGCCGCAGTACATCCTCGATATGCTCGACGAGAAAGGCATCGCCTGGAGCCTGCACAGCGCGATTGAGGAAGTGATGGCTGAAGTGGACATTCTCTACATGACCCGCGTACAGAAAGAGCGCCTCGATCCGTCGGAGTACGCCAACGTGAAAGCGCAGTTCGTGCTGCGCGCCGCCGACCTGACCGGTGCGCGCGACAACATGAAGGTGCTGCACCCGCTACCGCGCATTGATGAAATCACCACGGATGTCGATAAAACGCCGCACGCCTGGTACTTCCAGCAGGCCGGCAACGGCATCTTCGCCCGCCAGGCGTTACTGGCACTGGTACTGAATAGCGAACTGGCTCTATAAGGGGAAATGACGATGACACACGACAATAAATTGCAGGTAGAAGCCATCAAACGTGGCACCGTAATCGACCATATCCCGGCGCAGGTCGGCTTTAAGCTGCTGACGCTGTTCAAACTGACCGAAACCTACCAGCGCATCACCATCGGCCTGAACCTGCCGTCCGGCGAAATGGGCCGTAAAGACCTGATCAAAATCGAAAATACCTTCCTGACCGACGAGCAGGTGAACCAGCTGTCGCTGTACGCGCCGCAGGCGACCGTTAACCGCATCGACAACTATGAAGTGGTCGGCAAATCACGTCCTAGCCTGCCGGCGCGTATTGATAGCGTGCTGGTATGCCCGAACAGCAACTGCATCAGCCATGCCGAACCGGTTTCATCCAGTTTTGCAGTGAAAAAACGTGCCGATGACGTTGCACTCAAATGCAAATACTGCGAAAAAGAGTTTTCTCATTATGTGGTGCTGGCCAACTAATTGCGGTTGGTATTGGTTTTACGCGTCCCTATAATGGCTACGACCTAATTACTGCAGTTCATCTGGAGATATCATGAGCAAAACTATTGCGACGGAAAATGCACCAGCCGCTATCGGCCCTTACGTTCAGGGCGTTGACCTGGGCAGCATGATCATCACTTCCGGTCAGATCCCGGTTGACCCAAAAACCGGTAGCGTGCCGGAAGACGTGTCCGCACAGGCACGTCAGTCGCTGGATAACGTGAAAGCTATCGTTGAAGCCGCAGGCCTGAAAGTAGGCGACATTGTGAAAACCACCGTATTCGTAAAAGATCTCAACGATTTCGCGACCGTTAACGCCACCTACGAAGCGTTCTTCACCGAGCACAACGCCACCTTCCCGGCACGTTCTTGCGTCGAAGTGGCGCGTCTGCCGAAAGACGTGAAGATTGAAATCGAAGCGATTGCCGTTCGTCGCTAATTTCAATGCAGCATAAAGAAAAGGCAGCCGATGGCTGCCTTTTTTGTTTGGTACGGTATTTTCAACAAGCCCCCTGTAGGCCGGATAAGGCGAAGCCGCCATCCGGCAACCTGCGCCATTCTGCCTGATGGCGCTTCGCTTATCAGGCCTACAATCGAGGTTACTGCCAGCCGTAGCGGCGGGTGAAGAACCCTTTCACCATCTGCGTGAAGGTCATGTAGCCCACCAGAATCGCCACCAGCCACGGGAAGTAGCTCAGCGGTAATGCTTCTAATTGCAGATAGCCTGCCAGCGGCGAGAACGGCAGCGCGATGCCCACGGCCATCACCAGCAGCGTCATCGCAAACAGCGGCCACGCGGCGCGGCTCTGTACGAACGGAATGCGGCGGGTACGAATCATGTGCACAATCAGCGTCTGCGACAGCAGCCCTTCGATAAACCAACCGGACTGGAACAGCGTCTGCATTTCCGGGGTATTGGCCTTAAACACCCACCACATCAAACAGAAGGTCAGAATGTCAAAGATGGAGCTGATCGGCCCGAAGAACACCATAAAGCGGCCGAGATCCGCCGGATTCCAGCGCTGGGGTTTACGAATCTGTTCGTCATCCACGTTATCAAACGGCAGCGCCACCTGGGATATATCGTACAGCAGGTTCTGAATCAGTAAGTGTAACGGCAGCATCGGCAGGAACGGCAGGAAGGCGCTGGCCACCAGCACGCTGAAGACGTTACCGAAGTTAGAGCTGGCGGTCATCTTGATGTACTTGAGCATATTCGAGAAGGTACGACGGCCTTCGATCACGCCCTCTTCCAGCACCATCAGGCTCTTTTCCAGCAGGATGATATCGGCCGCTTCACGGGCGATGTCCACCGCGCCGTCCACGGAAATACCAATATCCGCCGCGCGCAGCGCAGGCGCATCGTTGATGCCATCGCCCATAAAGCCCACCACGTGCCCTTCGCGTTTCAGCAGGGTGACAATGCGCTCTTTATGCATCGGGGTCAGGCGAGCAAACAGCGTGGTGCGCTGGGCAAGCTTCGCGAGCTCGTCATCGCTCAGGTGTTCAATCTCGCTACCGACAATCACATCACCCGCATCCAGCCCCACTTCGTGGCACACTTTCGCCGCCACCAGTTCGCTGTCACCGGTGAGAATTTTCACGGTGATGCCGCTGGCCTTGAGCGCCTTGAGCGCCGGTGCGGTGGTCTCTTTCGGCGGATCGAGGAACGCGATGTAGCCCTCGAGGATCAGATCCGATTCATCAATGCGCTGATAGTCGCCTTCGCGAGCCGGGAGATATTTGCTCGCCACCGCGACCACGCGCAGCCCCTGACGGTTCAGGGTATCGGTCACGCGTTTGATGCGGCGTAGCATGGTCTCATCCAGCGGCACAATTTCGCCGTTGTGATACACCTGAGTACAGACGTTCAGGATCTCCTGCAGCGCCCCTTTGCAAATCAGCTTATGTACGTCCGGCTTTTCACTCACCACCACCGACATGCGGCGGCGTTCGAAATCAAACGGGATCTCATCCACTTTCTGCCAGGCGGTAGACAGCTCGCGGGCCGCCACTTCATCGACCCCTTCCAGCACCGCGGTATCCAGCAGGTTTTTCAGCCCGGTCTGATAGTGGCTGTTGAGCCACGCCGTTTGCAGCACACGTTCGCTCACCTTGCCGGAGATATCGGTGTGGTTCTCCAGCACGATTTTGTCCTGAGTCAGCGTACCGGTTTTATCGGTGCACAGAATATCCATTGCGCCAAAGTTCTGAATGGCGTCGAGGTGCTTGACGATCACTTTCTGTTTCGACAGCTTCACCGCGCCGCGCGCCAGCGTCGAGGTGACGATCATCGGCAGCATTTCCGGCGTCAGGCCAACGGCGACGGAAAGGGCAAACAGCGCCGCTTCCCACCAGTCGCCTTTGGTATAACCGTTGATCACCAACACAATTGGCGCCATCACCAGCATAAAGCGGATCAGCAGCATACTGACGCGGCTGATGCCCTTCTGGAAGGCGTTCGGCTCGCTCTCCTGCTCGCTCACGCGACCGGCCAGTTGCCCAAACCAGGTGTTGGCCCCGGTGGCAATCACCATCGCCTGCGCGGTGCCGCTCACCACGTTAGTGCCCATAAAGCACAGGGTGTCGCATTCCAGCGGGTTAGTTTGCTGCGGCTCTCGGGTACGCGCCACCTTCTCTACCGGCAGCGATTCACCGGTTAGCGAAGCCTGCGCGACGAACAGATCGCGCGCCTGAATCACACGCAGATCGGCGGGGATCATATCGCCAGCCGCCAGCTTAATGATGTCGCCCGGCACCAGCTGGTCGATGGGCAGTTCAACCCAGCTACTCTCGCCCTTTTCATTGATAACGCGCAGTACCGTCGCGGTGTTGCTGACCATCGCTTTCAGGGTATCGGCGGCTTTGGTTGAGCGCGCTTCCTGAACGAAATTGAGCAGCGTGGAAATGCCCACCATCAGCACAATCACGCCAGCAGCAAACAGATCTTCAGTCGCATAGGAAACGGCGGCCAGTACGGTCAGCAGGATGTTGAACGGGTTGCGATAGCACAGCCACAGATGCACCCACCACGGCTGCGGCTGCTGTGCCGGCAGCTGGTTTTCACCATGGGCAGCGCGCGCCTGCTCAACTTCGGCGGCATTCAGCCCTTCCGGATGACTATGAAACGCCTGCCACAGCTCGCGCTCGCTGAGCTGAGCCATTTTCAGGCAGTGCTCGCTAAGCGACGGTGGAATCGGCGTATTGGCGACGCTTTGCTGAGTGGGCATCGGATCGCGCTGGACTAAACGGCGCGGCAAATGGCGGCCAAGCTGTGCAAACAGCTGCCGGGTTAAATTTTTCAGCATACAAAATCCCCCTGCGACTACCGCTGGCAGACGCAGTCAGACCCACGGGTACAGTCAATCTGTACCGCACAGGCACTCAATTTTTATTGCAGGGACACGATTGTGGAATGTCACTGCCTCACGTCATCGGCAAGGCAGCGCAATACTGACTTACCGGTAGGTTACTCTCCAGCACGAGAGAGGTGTGGGATCGGGATCCATAAAGCCTCCGGTAAGGTTGATGAAATAAAACGCCGCGAATTATACGCAGAAAATCATAAGTTTTGTGACTATTTGAGCGATATAATAACGGCAAGTCATTCAACAACACGTCAACCATCCGGTCTGACGGTAAAAATATTCACGCGGGGCAACGCTATGCAAGATCGGCTGACTATCAAAGATATCGCTCGCCTGAGTGGTGTTGGCAAATCAACCGTGTCCCGCGTGCTGAACAACGAAAGCGGCGTCAGCGAACGCACCCGCGAGCGCGTTGAAGCGGTAATGATGCAACACGGTTTCTCCCCTTCCCGCTCCGCGCGCGCCATGCGCGGGCAAAGCGATAAAGTGGTCGCCATCATCGTTACGCGTCTGGATTCGCTCTCTGAAAATCTGGCGGTGCAAACCATGCTGCCCGCATTCTACGAGCAGGGCTACGACCCGATCATGATGGAAAGCCAGTTCTCGCCAGAGAAAGTGGCGGAGCATCTGGCGATGCTGAAGCGCCGCAATATCGACGGCGTCATTCTGTTTGGTTTTACCGGCGTCAATGAAGAGACGCTGGCCAACTGGCAGCCCTCTCTGGTACTCATTGCCCGCGACGCCAGCGGCTTCTCTTCCGTCTGCTATGACGATAACGGTGCCATCACGCAGTTGATGCAGCGACTGTATAAACAGGGGCATCGTCATATCAGCTTCCTCGGCGTGCCGACCAGCGACGTCACCACTGGCCAGCGCCGTTACGATGCCTATCAGGACTTCTGCCAGCGTCATCAGCTGACACCGGTCGCCGCGCTGCCCGGCCTGGCGATGAAACAGGGCTACGACTTCGCCCGCCAGGTACTCACCCCAGAGACCACCGCACTCATTTGCGCTACCGATACGCTGGCTCTGGGCGCCAGCAAGTACCTGCAAGAGCAGCGCATCAATAGCGTGCAGCTGGCGAGCGTTGGTAATACTCCGCTCACCAAGTTCCTGCACCCGGAAATTATTACCGTCGATCCCGGCTACGCCGAGGCTGGACGCCGCGCCGCAGAGCAGCTGGTTACCCTGATCGGCGGGCGCAGCGAGCCGAAACAGATAGTGATCCCCGCCGTTCTCGCCTAAGCGTAATGTCAGCTTTAGTGTGATCGTTGCAACGTTTCGGGAACGTTCCCATTCTCCATAAACGATAAACCCGCTACGCTTATATTCAGCGTATTACTCACGATTCATATCCTGAGCCCGTCCGATCGCCAGCGTAACGGCAGTCTGCATTGACGGCTATCGGGGAGATCTTATCTCTGTTTGAAGGCCCTATCATGAGCAAAAAAATAGACCAAAAGAACATCGATAAACTTATCGAACTGGTCGGCGGACGCGACAATATCGCGACCGTCAGCCACTGCATCACGCGCCTGCGCTTTGTGCTGAACGATCCGGCCAAAGCCTCCCCGAAAGCCATTGAAGAATTGCCGATGGTGAAGGGCTGCTTTACCAACGCAGGGCAGTTCCAGGTCGTTATCGGCACCGAAGTAGGCGACTACTATCAAGCTTTACTGGCGACCACCGGGCAAAAAGAGGCGGATAAAGAACAGGCCAAGCTGGCAGCACGCCAGAATATGAAATGGCACGAGCAGTTAATTTCCCACTTTGCGGAAATCTTCTTCCCGCTGCTGCCGGCGCTGATCAGCGGGGGTCTGATCTTAGGCTTCCGCAACGTCATCGGCGACCTGCCGATGAGCAACGGCCAGACGCTGGCGCAGATGCATCCGTCGCTGCAAACCATTTATGACTTCTTATGGCTGATTGGCGAAGCCATCTTCTTCTACCTGCCGGTAGGCATCTGCTGGTCGGCGGTGAAGAAAATGGGCGGTACGCCGATTCTCGGCATCGTGCTGGGCGTCACCCTGGTGTCACCGCAGCTGATGAACGCCTACATGCTGGGGCAGCAGGTACCGGAAGTGTGGAACTTCGGCCTGTTTACCATTGCCAAAGTCGGCTACCAGGCTCAGGTCATCCCGGCGCTGCTGGCAGGCCTGACGCTCGGCTTTATTGAGACGCGCCTGAAACGCATCGTGCCTGACTACCTGTACCTGGTGATCGTGCCGGTGTGTTCCATCATTCTCGCCGTATTCCTTGCTCACGCCATCATCGGCCCGTTCGGCCGCTGGATTGGCGACGGCGTGGCCTTTGCCGTTCGTCACCTGATGACCGGCAGCTTCGCGCCAATTGGCGCCGCGCTGTTTGGCTTCCTGTATGCGCCGCTGGTGATTACCGGCGTGCACCAGACTACGCTGGCGATTGATATGCAGATGATCCAGAGCATGGGCGGCACCCCGGTATGGCCGATGATTGCCCTGTCTAACATCGCACAGGCTTCTGCGGTTGTCGGCATCATCATTTGCAGCCGTAAGGCGAATGAACGTGAGATCTCCGTCCCGGCGGCCATTTCCGCCTACCTTGGCGTCACCGAACCGGCGATGTACGGGATCAACCTGAAGTATCGCTTCCCGATGCTCTGCGCCATGATTGGCTCCGGCATCGCCGGCCTGCTGTGCGGCCTGTATGGCGTGATGGCGAACGGTATCGGCGTCGGCGGCCTGCCGGGCATTCTGTCCATTAAACCGGCCTTCTGGGGCATCTACAGCCTTGCGATGATTATCGCCGTCGTGGTGCCCATCCTTCTGACCATGGCGGTGTACAAACGCAAGCTGCGTCAGGGCACGCTGCCGGTCGCGTAAATCTCAACTCTGTTCGGGGCGCAATTGCGCCCCTTCGCCTTCTTAAAGGACAATCCCATGAATACACTTCCCCACTGGTGGCAAAACGGCGTTATCTACCAGATTTACCCGAAGAGCTTTCAGGACACCACCGGCCGCGGCACGGGAGATCTGCGCGGTGTGACGTCTCGTCTCGACTACCTGCAAAAACTCGGCATCGACGCCATCTGGCTGACCCCGTTCTACGTCTCACCGCAGGTCGACAACGGTTATGACGTCGCCAACTATACGGCGATCGATCCGTCTTACGGTACGCTCGACGACTTCGATCAACTGGTTGCCGAGGCGCACCAGCGCGGTATCCGCATCGTGCTCGACATGGTGTTGAATCACACCTCAACGCATCACGCATGGTTCAAAGAATCGCGTAAAAAAGAGAGCCCTTACCGCTCGTTTTACATCTGGCGCGACGGTACGCCGGACACGCCGCCGAACAACTGGCGTTCCAAGTTTGGCGGTAACGCCTGGCAGTGGGACGCCGAGAGCGGCCAGTACTATCTGCACCTGTTCGCCACCGAGCAGGCGGACCTCAACTGGGAAAACGACGCGGTGCGCGCCGAGCTGAAAAAGGTCTGCGAGTTCTGGGCCGATCGCGGCGTCGACGGCCTGCGTCTCGACGTCGTCAACCTGATCTCCAAGGATCAATCCTTCCCGGACGACCATCAGGGTGACGGCCGCCGCTTCTATACCGATGGCCCACGCGCCCATGAATTCCTCCAGGAGTTCAGCCGCGACGTCTTTACCCCGCGCCAGCTGATGACCGTCGGCGAGATGTCCTCAACCTCTCTGGAAAATTGTCAGCAGTACGCCTCGCTCGACGGTAAAGAGCTGTCGATGACGTTCAATTTCCACCACCTCAAGGTCGACTACCCGGGCGGCGAGAAGTGGACGCTGGCGCGCCCGGACTACGTCGCGCTGAAAACCCTGTTCAGCCACTGGCAGCAGGGAATGCACAACCTGGCGTGGAACGCGCTGTTCTGGTGTAACCACGACCAGCCGCGCATCGTCTCGCGCTTTGGCGATGAAGGCGAGCACCGCGTCACCGCCGCCAAAATGCTCGCGATGGTGCTACACGGCATGCAGGGCACGCCGTATATCTATCAGGGCGAAGAGATTGGCATGACCAACCCGCATTTCGCTACGATTGAGCAGTATCGCGACGTAGAAAGCCACAATATGTACGCCGAGCGGCTGGCAGAGGGGCAACGCGCCGATGAGCTGCTGGCGATCCTGGCCAGCAAATCACGCGACAACAGCCGCACGCCGATGCAGTGGGATGCCAGCACCAACGCCGGCTTTACCCGCGGCGAACCGTGGATTGGCGTCTGCGATAATTACGCCGACATCAACGTTGAGCGCGCGCTGGCCGATCCGCATTCGGTGTTCTATGCCTACCAGCAGCTGATTGCGCTGCGCAAGTCGCAGCCGGTGCTGACCTGGGGTGACTATCAGGATCTGCTGCCAGAACATCCTTCTCTGTGGTGCTACCGCCGTCAGTGGCAAGGGCAAACGCTGCTGGTGCTTGCCAACCTCAGCGGTGAGCACCAGACGTGGCAGCCAACGGAAGACCTTGCCGATGCGCGCGTGCTGATGAGCAACTACGACGATGCCGCAGCCTCCCCTACCGCCATCACCCTGCGTCCGTTTGAAGCTATCTGGTGGCTTCAGGGCTAAGCATCCTGCCCGGTAGCGCTGTGCTGCCGGGCCTGCCTGCATCTCGCTGTTTCCACGCCCTTTTCTGGACATTTATTGCGCAATAAAATTTACATAATCCATAACGCCTGCCATATGTACTCTCGCATTTTTACTTTGTCCTGAATCAATAAAAGCGCAAACAAGTTTGATGCAAATCACTACATATAGAACTTAAAATGCACCCCGGCCCAACATATGGTGTTTATCGACTATTATTGCCACAATGAGAATTACCAAAAAATAGCCGGTATGTGGATAACCTGGGCCGCGAGTGGGGGAAAGTATTGGTTAATAGCACCATTACGCCATTCACCGTTTTCCCACTTCTGTGGATAACCTGTTCTTATAAATAATGGAGTGATCATGACACCGCATGTGATGAAACGAGATGGCTGTAAAGTGCCGTTCAAATCAGAGCGCATCAAAGAAGCAATTCTGCGTGCAGCTAAAGCAGCGGGAGTCGATGACGCAGATTATTGCGCCACCGTCGCAGCAATCGTAAGCCAACAAATGCAGGGCCAGGCGCAGGTTGATATCAACGAAATCCAGACCGCCGTTGAGAACCAGCTGATGTCCGGGCCGTACAAACAGCTGGCTCGTTCCTATATCGAATACCGCCACGACCGCGATAGCCAGCGCGAGAAGCGCGGCCGCCTGAACCAGGAAATTCGTGGTCTGGTCGAGCAGACCAACTCGGCGCTGCTCAACGAAAACGCCAACAAAGACAGTAAAGTCATCCCGACCCAGCGCGATCTGCTGGCCGGTATCGTCGCCAAGCACTACGCCCGCCAGCACCTGCTGCCGCATGACGTGGTGATGGCGCACGAGCGCGGCGTGATTCACTATCACGACCTCGACTACTCGCCGTTCTTCCCGATGTTCAACTGCATGTTGATCGATCTGAAAGGCATGCTGACGCTGGGCTTCAAAATGGGTAACGCGGAAATCGAGCCGCCGAAATCCATCTCGACCGCTACGGCGGTTACCGCACAAATCATCGCGCAGGTTGCCAGCCACATTTACGGCGGTACCACCATTAACCGTATTGATGAAGTGCTGGCGCCGTTCGTGACCGAAAGCTTCAACAAACACCGCAAAATTGCCGACGAATGGCAGATTCCAAACGCCGAAGAGTATGCGCGTACCCGCACCGAGAAAGAGTGCTACGACGCCTTCCAGTCACTGGAGTATGAAGTTAACACGCTGCATACCGCCAACGGCCAGACGCCGTTCGTGACTTTCGGTTTCGGCCTCGGCACCAGTTGGGAATCGCGCCTGATTCAGCAGTCCATTCTGCGTAACCGCATCGCGGGCCTCGGCAAAAATCGCAAAACTGCGGTGTTCCCGAAGCTGGTCTTCGCGATCCGCGACGGCCTGAACCACAAGCCTGGCGATGCCAACTACGACATTAAACAGCTGGCGCTGGAGTGCGCAAGCAAGCGCATGTACCCGGATATTCTCAACTACGATCAGGTGGTTAAAGTCACCGGTTCGTTTAAAACCCCGATGGGCTGCCGCAGCTTCCTCGGCGTGTGGGAAAACGAGAACGGCGAACAGGTACACGACGGGCGTAACAACCTGGGCGTGATCAGCCTGAACCTACCGCGCATCGCGCTGGAAGCCAAAGGTGACGAAGCGGCATTCTGGGCGCTGCTGGACGAGCGCCTGGTGCTGGCGCGTAAAGCGCTGATGACCCGCATTGCGCGTCTGGAAGGGGTGAAAGCCCGCGTGGCGCCAATCCTGTACATGGAAGGGGCGTGCGGCGTGCGCCTGAAAGCCGACGACGACGTATCCGAAATCTTCAAAAACGGCCGCGCATCTATTTCGCTGGGTTATATCGGCATCCACGAAACCATCAACGCGCTGTTCGGCAATCAGCATATGTACGACAGCGAAATGCTGCGTGAGAAAGGCGTGGCGATTGTTCAGCGTCTGCGCGATGCAGTTGACCAGTGGAAAGACGAAACCGGCTACGGCTTCAGCCTGTACAGCACGCCGAGCGAAAACCTCTGCGACCGCTTCTGCCGTCTCGACACCGCAGAATTTGGCGTGGTGGAAGGCGTGACGGATAAAGGCTACTACACCAACAGCTTCCACCTCGACGTGGAGAAAAAGGTTAACCCGTACGACAAGATCGACTTCGAAGCACCGTACCCACCGCTGGCCAACGGCGGCTTCATTTGCTACGGCGAGTACCCGAACATCCAACACAACCTGAAGGCGCTGGAAGACGTGTGGGATTACAGCTATCAGCACGTGCCGTACTACGGCACCAACACGCCGATCGACGAATGCTACGAGTGCGGCTTTACCGGTGAGTTCGAGTGCACCAGCAAAGGCTTCACCTGCCCGAAATGCGGTAACCACGACGCCGCCCGCGTCTCCGTTACCCGCCGCGTGTGCGGTTACCTCGGCAGCCCGGACGCGCGTCCGTTCAACGCCGGTAAGCAGGAAGAAGTTAAGCGCCGCGTTAAGCACCTGGGTAACGGGCAGCTCGGTTAAGGCCGAGCGGTTATCCCCTCACCCTAACCCTCTCCCCACAGGGGAGAGGGGACCGTTTTACCGCTCGCTGTACGGCCGTATGCTGGCCGAAAATCTGGAACGCGAAAATGAACTTCCATCAATATTACCCGGTTGATATCGTCAACGGCCCCGGCACGCGCTGCACGCTGTTTGTTTCCGGCTGCGTGCACGAATGCCCCGGCTGCTACAACAAGAGCACCTGGCGGGTGAACTCCGGCCAGCCGTTTACCGCCGAAATGGCCGACCGCATTATCGCCGACCTCAACGACACCCGCGTCAAGCGTCAGGGGATTTCGCTCTCCGGCGGCGACCCGCTGCATCCGCAGAACGTGCCGGAAATTCTCCAGCTGGTTCAGCGCATCCGCGCCGAATGCCCCGGCAAAGATATCTGGGTCTGGACCGGCTATAAGATTGACGAACTCGATGCCGCACAGAGGGAGGTCGTCAACCTTATCAACGTGCTGGTTGACGGTAAGTTTGTGCAGGATTTAAAAGACCCGTCGCTGATCTGGCGCGGCAGCAGTAATCAGGTGGTGCACCACCTGCGCTAATCGCTTTCGTCAGCCGTTTAAAACCGGCTGACGCACTCCATCGCCACCGTTTTAAACTCATCAAAACTGCGGGTGGCCGACAGCCGGGCCATGGCGCGCTCGCGCAGGAAGGTGACGAAAATATCGTAAATCGCCATCGCCTCTTCATACTCGCTTTTACTGATCGCCAGCAGGAAAATGATGTGGGCGGTTTCATCGCCCCAGGCAATACCGTCAGGCGCAATGACGGTGTAGACCACGGTCTTTTTCGCGAGCAGACCCAGCGCGTGCGGTAACGCAATGCCGTCGCCAAGCATCGTGCTGACTATCGCTTCACGCTCCACCACCGAGTCATAAAACTCCGCATCGACAAATCCTTCCTGCTGCAGCTGCTGACACAGCTCGGCAAACAGGCTTTGCTGGTCAAGCGGCCCGTCGATGACCCGGAAATGCGCGGCGTCAAAGTACTTATTCAGCATAAACGGACGCGTCCGATCCACCAGCACCAGCTTGCCAATTTGTTCCAGCTGATAGTCGGTTGGGAACGGGGCAATCGTCACAATCGGTTTGTCTTTTTCACTGATACGCACCGTCGAGATGACAAAGTCTTCGGCGATGGTCTCCCGCTGTTCGTAATCGCGCTGGGAGAGCGTGGCAGCAATTTCCACCTGCGGGTATTTGCGCTGCAAAATAGCCTCGATCATACGCGCCATCGCATTACCCGCATCACAAACCAGCAGCACCTTTGGCTGGCGCTGATAGCCAATGTTGTAATGGCGCTCAAGCCCTACGCCGATGTGCAGCACCAGAAAACCGATTTCGTTTTCGCTGATGGTATACGGCGTATATTTTCCCCAGCTCGATACCGCCGCCAGCGTCATATCCCACGCCATCGGGTAGTGCTGCTTAATATTATCGAGCAGCGGATTGGGGATCATTATCTGATAGCGCACGCGGGTGATCATCGTCTTGATATGGGTGAGCAGGTCAGCGTGCAGTTGGGCATCGTCCAGCAGGTTGTAGTTATACTGCTGGTTAATGTAGCGCAGGATGTAATTCACCAGCGCTTCGTCGTCGTCCGCGCTGATGGTTTCCGGGTCGACGTCCTGCACCTGGCGAGCGGCAAGATGCACGCAGAGCCAGGCTTCTTCCGCCGACGAAAAGGGCTTTCCCGCCAGCTGCTGCAGGGCGAGGGCAACCTCATGGGCAGCATCGCGCACGTTCTGCGCGACCTCTTCCGCGCTGAAATCCGCCAACGGAAAACCTTCACTTACCCGACGTACCGCCACGGCGCCGTACAGACAGATAAAGCGCTCGCCTTCATCGGTTACGCGAACATGATGGCGAGGTAATACCTCCTGCAGCACGCCTTCCAGCAGCGTGGGAACGCTCGCATCAAATACGCCTTCGTGAACCACCGGGTTTAACGCCCCTTGCTGGCTCAGCTCCCACAGTAAATCGGTCAGGCAGGCACGAATCGACACTTCGCTACCGAACAGCTTCATCCCATGGCGCGGGCGCGTCTCCAGCGTAAGCTGATAACGCGCGAGGCGCTCACGAACGTCGACCATGTCATTTTGTAGCGTTGCCCGGCTGACGAACCACTCATCGGCCAGGTCTTCCAGCTTAATGGAGAACGCTGAGGTCAAAAAGCGTACCAGCAGAAAATGCACGCGATCCTGGACGGTGCGGGGTATATGCAGCTGCGGCTTAGGCGCCGATGCTTCCAGCGCCTGATAGCGCGAAGGGTCGTCAATTTTCAGCTGATAACCGCTGCCGCGCGCGAGAACGAACTGTGCGCCGTACTGATGCAAAAGCGCGTTGAGCGCCGTAATATCGGCGCGCACGGTGCGGGTTGAAACCGACAGCCGCTGCGCCAGTTCGTCCTGGGGCAGCGTTTCGTTTTGCAGCAGAGTGAAGAGTTGCGCTAAACGTTGATTGGGAAATCGCATGTCGGTTCCTTGATGTTATGGCTTAAGGTTGAGCAGAAATCACCATCTGCGATGGGCTGCCTACCGGGGTATAGTCCGGTAAAAACGTCAGCCGGCCGTCCTTCGGCGCGACGCTAAAACGGGTAATATTATCACTACGCTGATTCATGACGTATAGCCAATGTCCTTGTTTATCAAGCGTTAGCGTTCGCGGATAGTCCCCGCGCGTCCAGATATCCTCTTGATGCGTCAGGCTGCCATCGGCCATCACGCTAAAGTGAGCGATGCTGTTATGCAGACGGTTAGCCACGTAGAGCTGCTTACCGTCCGGGCTCAGCACCAGGCCCGCAGCAAAGCTGGTGCCTTTGTACGCTTTCGGCAATGCCGAGATCGTTTTACCTTCACGCAGCACCCCGCTTTGTTTATCAAGGTGATAGAAAGTCAGCGTGGAAGCCTCTTCGTTAATCAACCAGAGTCCATCACCCGCAGGCGTAAAGACGAAGTGCCGCGGACCGGCCCCGGCGGAAGAGGCGGCGATAAACGGCGGATCGTTCGGCGTGAGCTTGCCGCTGGCGCTGTCCATGCGGTATTGGTAGAGACGATCCAACCCCAGATCGGTGGAGTAAACAAACTGCCCGCTCGGATCGGCGGCCACCATATGCGCATGCGGGCCGTTATGATCGCTGATAGCAAAGCTACCTTCGACGGCCGCCGCCGGGCGCGCAGCCCCCGCAGGACCTTGATCCTGATGCACATCCACCGCCTCGCCAAGGCTACCGTCCTCTTTCACCGGCAGGACGGCAATCGAGCCGCTGACATAGTTTGCCACCAGAAGATGACGGCCATTTGGCGTAAGCGAAAGATAAACCGGGCCCGCGCCGCCGGAAGCCACCTGATTCAGGCTGCTTAGCTCGCCGTTCGCGGCAATGCGCCACGCCTGCACCACGCCTTTTTCCACCTCGCTGGCGGCGTAAAGCGTTTTGCCATCCTGGCTGACGGTCAGCTGCGCAACGTTCGGTAGCGAACTAACGAGCGCTTTATCGCGCAGCTCGCCGGTTTTTCCATCGACGGTAAAACGATACAGACCTTCGCCGTTAGGGTTGTAGGTGCCCACCCAAGCGTACTGGGTCTGCGCGGCGGCGCTGGCGGCAAGCAGAGAGAGTGAAGCAACAAGCAGGTGACGAGCGGTTGGCATGGTGACTCCTTGATGGTTCGGTGGGGGTTTTCCCCCTCACCCTAACCCTCTTCCCTATGGGGAGAGGGCCGGGGTGGGGGGTTAATCGCACTACTTAACAAGCTGTTTCGTCATATCCAGCAGCTGACGCACATCCGCCGGGCGGGTATTGCCGCTCGCCTTATCAATAATCGAACTATAGATATGGGGGATAATTTTGCTTACCCCAGCATCCAGCGCAATTTTCAGGATTTCACCGTAGTTTTCCAGATCGATCCCGCCGGTAGGTTCCAGCCAGAAGTCATGCCGCGCGCAGGCTTCGGCCACGGCAATAAATTCGTCGCGGTGTTTCAGGCCGCCCATCGGGAAGTATTTGATTGAGCTGCCGCCCATATCCTTCAGCAGGGCAATGGCGGTTTCCAGCGGCACAATGCCGTCCGGCGCGTTGCTGGAGAGCGGGCCGGTGGAGATTTTAACCATGCCGACAGTACCGGTTGGCGACACCAGGCCGTTGACCACGGTCTCGCTCTGTCCCAGCAGCGCGCGACTGGTTGCCACGCCGGTGAAGACCTGGTTAACGTGCTGCGGCTGCACCTGACGGGAAATTTCGCTGACCATCGCCGACTGGTTCGGGTCGCCTGCGCCCAGACCTACAGACAGTGCGTTATCAATCCGTTTTGCGTATTCACGCATATCGGCCACCGCGCTGGCGATATCCGGATAGTTTTTGGAGAGCACGCCCACCAGCACATGACCTTCCGCCGCTTCATAAATCTCGCTAGCGTTCTGTTTGCTGCCCGCCAGAACGTTCAGGCAGACGCGGTCACGGTAAAAGTTTGGGGTCAGTTTCATGCGTTATTCTCCTTGTTCAACACTTCGGCAATACGGCGAGCCACAATCTCCAGCTGCTGGGCATCCACGCTGCGAACATCGGCTTCAATAATGCCTTCATTCGCCTTGTAGCCGCGGAAATAGATAGCGTATTCACCCTGCTTCAGCGCGTTGACCAACGCGCCGGTATTCACGCCGGTCGTCGCCTCATCAAATTTAATTTCTGCGCGCGCGATATCTCGCCCGGCGCTGTCCCAGACGACGCGCGCGGTCACGCCGTTAAGCGTGTTGAGCTGCGCGATAAACGGCGTCATCTTCGCCACCATTTCAGCACCGCTCTCTTTGGTCGCCGTCAGGTAATGTTCAATGGCGCAGGTCAGGCCCAGAATGCCCTCTTTGCCCACCTTCATGGCGCGGCCGATGCCCATCGACTGACGTTTTACCCACTCGACGTACTGGGTTTTGCCAATCACCAGCCCGCTGGTCGGCCCTTCAATCGCCTTCGCACCGCTGTAGATAACCAGGTCAGCGCCCGCCTGGTAGTAGGCGTGCAGATCCTCTTCCGCCGCCGCATCCACAATCAGCGGCACATTATGGCTGCGCGCGACCGCCGCGGCCTGCGCGACGTTAAGCATACTTTTCTGCACGCAGTGGTGAGATTTGATGTACAGAATAGCCGCGGTACGCGGGGTGATGGCTGCCGCCAGTTGGTCGGCAGAACACTCATTGGCATAGCCCGCTTCGACCAGCTTGCCGCCGCCCAGCGCCACCATCGTTCCCACCGGCGCGCCGAAGTTCACGTTATGCCCCTTCGGCAGCACAATTTCGTTGTTCTCAATCGGCGTCACGTGCAAATTTTCCAGCAGCCAATCGCTGTCTTTTACCAGCACCGCCGCCACGGATTGTGCGATACCGGCGGACGCACAAGACACCACCGTCGCCCCTTCTACACCCAGCAGCTTCGCGATATAAGCACCGGTTTTATTGACCAGATCTTTCATCTCAAAGTACTGGTTCATCCCGGCCATCGCCGCTTCAACCACTTCCGGGCGCGGGGTAGACACCCCGAGCGCCGTCATGCGGCCTGAAGTATTAATCACTTGTTTTAAATCGTATTTCTCAAAAATCGAAGGCATTTTCCGCGCTCCCTTGTTCGGTCAAATAGCCCTTGCCCGCGCGAATCGCGGCAAGCGGCAGCAGAATCTTGTCAGCCTGTAGGCTCTCTTTTTCGGCATCCAGCAGCACCGTGGGCGTCTGCGCGAGGGTAAACAGCGTGAGGTCCGCATCATAGCCAACCACCAACCGCCCTTTGTGCGTCAGGCGAAGGCCGTCGGCGGCGTGAGTGGTCACACAGTCAATCACCTGCGGTAGCGACATACCGATAGCGAGGAATTTTGACATCACCAGCGCCAGCGAGCGCACCGGGCCGTCGATGCGGTTACGGCAGTAGATATCAGAGCTGATGGTGTGCGGCAAAATACCCATCGCAATCGCCCGGCGGGCCACTTCAAAGCTGAAGCTGGCGGTGCCGTGACCGACGTCCAGACGCACGCCGCGCTTCAGCGCCCGAACGATAGAACTGCGCAGTTCACCTTCCGGCGTCAGAATGCGGTTAGGTTTGCCGTTGTAGCAGTGGGTAATGATGTCGCCCGAACTCAGCAGTTCGGCAATCTCGTCGAGGTTTGGCGGATTGTTGCCAATATGCACCATCAGCGGCAGGTCGCCGTTTTCTTTCTGAATCGCTTTACCCCGCTCCAGCGGCGTAATACCGTTTTCGCCGACCACGCTGCTGCTCATGCGCGCTTTCAAACCCACGATAAAGTCCGGGTGGCGCGCTACCGCTTGCTTCACCGCTTCGGCATCGATATTGGCCATATTGGCCAGTTCGTTCTGGGCAATCAGCCCGACGCGGGAAATATTGAGCAGCGCATAAACATCGGTCGCCGCTTTGCGGGTCAGCTGATAAAAGTCATCAACGTCGTCGGCGCCGGTGCTGCCCGCATCGATCACCGTGGTGACCCCGGTGGCGATACCCACGCTGTCCGGCTCGTCGTGATAAATCGGGGAATTCGGATAACAGTGGACGTGGGAGTCAATCCAGCCGGCGCTGACGTAATATTTGCCGTCCAGCACCACGGTTTTACGGGCAGGCGCGCTAATCTCGCCCAGCGCCGCGATTTTCCCGTCCAGAATGGCGATATCAGTCAGGGTATCGTCGACGAGGCGCGCACGGCGCAGGAGTAAATCAAACATATCTCTCTCCTGTTGGAATGGGGGCGTGTAGGCCTGATAAGCGCAGCGCCATCAGGCAGCGTTGCCGGATGGCGGCTACGCCTTATCCGGCCTACCGCAAAACTTAGCTAATCGCTACCGGGAAGATGGAGCCGAGGATCATCGCCCCGAGGATCGCACCGCCGGTGATCGGCTTCTGCCAGATGTAGAACAGCAGTGCGCCCACCAGCGAACCGATACCGATAGGAATCGAAGCGGTCATGGCGCTGAGGATAATCAACGGGCCAAGGAAGCGGCCGGAGGCGTTACCCGCGCCCATCATCACGTCGGCCCCGTAGGTGGAGTCGCTCTGGTTAATGGTGAACTTACGCGCCAGGATGATGATGTAGCCAATCGCCAGACCAATCACCAGCCCGGTAATCAGGGAGGCGATAAAGTTGGTCACCGGGAACATGATGCCCGCGCCCAGCAGCAGCGCCGGGACGCCAAGGCCGACACCCGTTTGAATCGCGCCGCCGATATCAAGGATCCCCACCAGCGAACCTTCGATGATACGGGCGAACAGGAAGCTCGCGCCGAACGCCGCCACCGCGCCGTAAGCCCCGGTATCAATCCCGGCCTTCAGCATCGCCACGAAGGCCACTTCGTTGAAGGCGCCAATGCCGTAGAGGTAGTACATGTGCGTCCCGGCAAACACGCCGGAAGAGAGCAGGCCAACGAAGATCGGGAACGACCAGTCGGCATACCAAAAACCTTTATTCTGTTCCATATCAGGCTCCTGTTATTTACCGCTGATTGAGCTGTGGATCAGATCCAGCCAGTTCGGTACGGTCAGGTGGAAGGATTCAATCATCTTCATGTCGAAACCGCGGAAGAAGGCGCTCAGGACGAACAGCGCAACGATGGCGCCCATCATCACTTTGGTCACGCGGTGCCAGCCGCTCTCTTCAACGCCTTTACCAATCAGAATACCCAGCACCAGGCCCGGTACGGCGTTGCCCATAATCAGCTGCGCCGCGCCGCCGAAGATGGTGGCCCAGAAGCCGGATTTTTTGCCCGCATCGATCGCCGCCAGCCAGAAAATAACCGGCATCACGGTGTTCACCAGCAGGTTGGCTGCCGGAACCAGTACTTTAACTGCCGTCACCTGCAGCGCCTGCGGTACGGAAGAGGCGGTCAGGTTGAGGAAGGCCACCACAATCATGCCGATGATGCCGCAGGCAATCGCCATTTTTCGCGGATCATGCAGCGTCTCGCCGACGTTGCGATTCTTAATCATCAGCGCCGCCGCACCCCAGTTCGGGATAATGCGGTGGTCAACGTCCTGGGTGAAAGAACCTGCTGCAACGGAAGAAGCCCAGGCGTTAAAGAAGAAACCGAGGCCAAAGGAGAAGTGGGAAGCCGGATCGCCTTCACAGGAGTTCAGCTCGCCCAACGTACGAAACGCCCCCATCCCCTGCGTGGTGGGCGCATGAAACATGCGTGCCGCTCCGGCGCCCACGCCGACGCCAACCAGGCCGCCGATAATGAGCGATTTTATTAAAATTATCAGGAACATAGTCTGACCCTTTGGTAAAAATCAGGTTTGCGTGACGAAATCCACTTTATCGATGTCGATGGCGGTCACGTTGACGGTAACGTCCAGCTCCACGCTGTACGCTCGTCGTTCACGGCGTAAAAAGAAGAATAAAAATGCCTCTTTTCGTACCGCTTCGCGCGCATGAACAACCGCCACATCCTGTGGCTCAATACGCAGTAGGATGCGCGATGATGTTTTCATCACCGCTGCCTGCACGTGGTTCAGGGCATCGGCGAACGCCCGTGTTTTGCTCTCGCCTTTGCCCGTGACCCTCACCGTGGTGGTGAATTGCTCTTTCATATCAAGCGCCGTACTTCTTCTTCCAGGCCTCTACCAGGCGTTCGCCCAGCTCTTCTTTGTCCATAAAGCCGAAGCCCAGCACGTTGCAGCCTTCGTTGATGGCCGTCACGCCTTCTTCCACCGAACGCATGCCGTATTTTGCTTTGTAGCCGTACTTAGTCTGTGCGGTAATAGCGCCCGCGCCGCCGCTGCCGCAGAAGGAGATGCCGAAAGTGGCGTTCTCGGCCTTCATCATGTCGCCCAGCTTCATGTCGGCGGCTACGCCCGGTACTACAACTGCACGAGCACCGGCTTTTTCCGCGCCAGCTGCCACTTTTTGTCCTTTACCCAGGCGGTCGCCAATGACTACGGTGATCTGTTCCATTTATTGCTCCTTACAGGTTGTCTTTTGCTACTTCGAAGTGAACGGAAAGCAGCCACGCCTCTTCATCAGGCAGGTTGCCGAACTCCGCGACCACTTCACGGGCAAGCATCATTGAATCGTCAGAAATCTCTTCAAACAGGCTGGCATCCACTTCCGGCAGCGGCTCGCCGCTGATGGACCGGTGGGCCATGGCCCGCACGTGGGAGGTCAGCATTTGCTCCTGCACGTCGTTAGGGGTGATGTCGCGGCGGCGTAACAGTGCGAACACCTGCTGCAACATTTTGTCGGCCAGCCGTTCGGTCTGTAGCGCCTGCTCCCCTGCGTCGTGTATTACCGCTCCGTTATTCACTCGTGTTACCCCGCTAATGTCTCTGGGGATAAACCTAACGCCGGGGGGTGGGAGTTTGTAGCGAGTTGTTTTCCACTTCGAAGTGGAAAGGTAGACGGCTTGAGTGATCGGATTCACACATTCACCACGAAAATAACGATTTCGATATATTCGCGTGATGAATGTCACGTCTGTGGGACAAGGTCATTGGAAAAGTGCATGGTAAAACGAAGGTGAAAAGTGTGATATCGGTGAAGTTTTGCGGCAGAGAAAGACGGAAGGTATCGGGCGATACCTTCCGGAGAAAGGATTAGCGGAACTTCTTGTGGTTCTCGTTGCGGGTGGTTTTGAAATCTTCCGCGGCGGCCTGAGCTTCTTTCACTTTGCCCTCGTTCGCCAGCTTCAGAGCCCCGTCAATCTGACCAATCAGGGTATCCAGACCGTGGCGATAGTCTTTCATTTCAGCGCTGTCAGCCGCTTTGCCTTCCAGCTTCGGCGGGGTCTCTTTTTTGGCATCTTCTGCTGCGGTGCGCATCTTGGTCAGCGCCGCTTTCAGCTCACCGGCGTCGGTGGACTTCTGCACGATCTGCAGATTTTCCGCCAGGGTGTCCATATCTTCGCCCAGATCGGCAAACGCCGACGCCGAACCCAGCGCCAGCGCGGAGACCGCCAGCATCGCTACCAGTTTTTTACGCATTGCTCACTTCCTTTTTATTATTTAAGTAAGCGGGCGCTGCAGGATGCGCCCGGCACGTGATTACTGCCCGGCGATTTTCATCTCCGGTAACAGTACGGAACCACATTGAATATTACTGCGTGTCTCAATATCGTCGGCGATGGTGACCATATTGCGCCACATGTCTTTCAGGTTGCCAGCGATGGTGATTTCACTCACCGGATACTGAATCTCGCCGTTTTCAACCCAGAAGCCGGATGCACCGCGTGAATAGTCGCCGGTGATGCCGCTAACACCCTGCCCCATCAGTTCTGTGACGACAAGACCCGTGCCCATCTCTTTAAGCAACTTTTCAAAACTCAGGCCGCGCCCCTTGATACGCCAGTTGTGGATGCCGCCCGCGTGGCCGGTGCTCTTCAGGCCCAGCTTACGCGCGGAGTAGTTGGTCAGCAGCCACTGGGTGAGGATGCCGTCTTTAATAATATCGCGACGCTCGGTGCGCACGCCTTCGCTGTCGAACGGCGTGGAGGCCAGCCCTTTCAGCAGATGCGGGTGCTCTTCAATAGTCAGCCACTCCGGCAGAATTTGCTTGCCGAGGGAATCGAGCAGGAAGGTGGATTTGCGGTACACCGAGCCGCCGGCGATGGCGCCCACCAGGTGACCAAACAGCCCGGTCGCGACTTCATTAGCGAAGATAACCGGCGCCTGCATGGTGGAAAGTTTACGTGGTTCCAGGCGAGACAGGGTGCGGCGCGCGCACTCTTCCCCTACCCACTCCGGCGTTTGCAGGTCGCCCAGC
Organism: Kluyvera genomosp. 2; assembly: GCF_036759865.1. Taxonomy (NCBI): domain Bacteria; kingdom Pseudomonadati; phylum Pseudomonadota; class Gammaproteobacteria; order Enterobacterales; family Enterobacteriaceae; genus Kluyvera; species Kluyvera genomosp. 2. The sequence goes on along the minus strand of NZ_JAPKIA010000019.1, from coordinate 78,305 downwards.
GCACGGCCGATGGTGTAGGCGTAGTCGCGTTCCATGTCGCCGTTGGCTTCGGCAATCACGCAGCTCGACAGCGAGTGGCGGGTGGAGCTGTAGCTTTGCAGCATGCCGTGGCTGTTGCCGAACACCTTAATGCCGTAGTGGCTGTTGAAGCTGCCGCCCTCGGTATTCGTAATGCGTTTGTCCGCTTTTAGCGAAGCCTGCTCGGCGCGCGCGGCCAGTTCGATAGCCTCATCCGGGGTGACTTCCGCCGGGTGGAACAGGTCGAGATCCGGCGCATCAAAGGCCAGCAGCTCTTTATCTGCCACGCCCGCACACGGGTCCGGCGACGTGTAGCGCGCAATATCCAGCGCCGCCTGCACGGTACGGGCAATGGCGTCCGGGCTCAGGTCGGTAGAGGACGCGCTGCCTTTACGATTCTGGTGATAAACGGTGATCCCCAGCGCGCCGTCGCTGTTGAATTCGACGTTTTCGACTTCACCGTAGCGCGTGCTGACGCTGATACCGGTGGTCTTGCTGACCGCGACTTCTGCGCCGTCCGATTGACCTGCCGCCAGCTCTAATGCCGTGGAGACTGCTTTTTCCAGCGCAATACGTTGTTCCGCAACTTGTGTGATCACTTTCATCGTCTAAGCCATAATCTGAGGTAAAGTTAAATGAAGTCTAACAGAGAACCCTTTCTCAGTATGCGCTCAAGCTGTTAGTATTAGCCTCTTTTTTAAGGAGCCTGAAATGACAAAGCAGCCCGAAGACTGGCTCGACGAAGTCCCCGGTGATGATATCGAGGACGAAGATGATGAAATTATCTGGGTCAGCAAGAGTGAAATTAAACGTGACGCCGAAGAGCTGAAGAAGCTTGGTGCGGAACTGGTGGATCTCGGGAAGAACGCCCTGGACAAGATCCCACTGGACGCCGACCTGCGCGCCGCCATTGAGCTGGCGCAGCGTATTAAAATGGAAGGCCGTCGCCGCCAGCTGCAGCTGATTGGTAAAATGTTGCGCCAGCGCGACGTTGAGCCGTTCCGCCAGGCGCTGGATAAGCTGAAAAACCGCCACAACCAGCAGGTTGTTGTTTTCCATAAGCTGGAGCAACTGCGTGACCGTATGGTTGATGGCAGCGATGAAGCCATCGAAGAAGTCATGAACCTGTGGCCTGACGCCGACCGTCAGCAGCTGCGTTCGCTGGTACGCAACGCCAGGAAAGAAAAGGCTGGCAACAAGCCGCCGAAATCTTCCCGCCAGATTTTCCAGTATCTGCGCGAGCTATCGGAACACCAGGATTAAGCTTCCGTAAAATGCCCTCTTCGTGAGGGTATTTTTTTGCCATTCGCTAACGTTGGCGCAGACTGTAGGCCGGATAAGGCGTTTACGCCGCCATCCGGCAATCTGCGCTTGCATCGCCTGATGGCGCTTCGCTTATCAGGCCTACCGGCCCATGACGACATCACGTAAATCGCTGTTGAAGCGCTGGTACTGCACCTCATCAATCGGCTGCGGGTAGCTCAGCACAATTAATTCGTGATCGGCGATACCGGCGTGATAGGTCGGATGCGTATGCGGCCACGGGTTAGCGAAGAACCCCATGCCCTCATAAAAACGCAGGCGCTTGTGGGCAATGTCGGTGGTCAACGGGTCAATTTCCAGAATCGTTTTCGGCGCACGTTCGAGGATCTGCCCTAGCAGACGTTTGCCGTAGCCCTGAGAGCGTAGGCTGCTGTCAACCGCCAGATGTTCAATGTAGACGTAGCCGTCAAACGTCCAGCATCCGCTCATGCCAATAAACTGCTCACCGTCGAACCACGCTTCCAGTGCGTAGTGCGGCGAGTTGAGGGCGCGCTGTTTGGCGGGGAGTTCGCGCTGTTCGTGCCAGGGAAAGGCGTGGGTGTATAGGGTGTCCAGTGGGGGGAAGAAAACGGAGTCGGTTGAGGTAATTTTTTGAGCGGTTAGCATTTTTGGGGATTCCGGGGAAAGGGCTGGATCGAGCGAGCCCCCTCACTCCGGCCCTCTCCCCAAACGGGCGAGGGAGAAAACCGGCCGGGCCTTCTGCCCGCATGGCGAGGGAGAAAACCGACCGTGCTAGCGGCTCGATCGGTCCCCTCTCCCCCGTGGGGAGAGGGTTCGGGTGAGGGGAGAAAACCCGCTCAGCGCAACATCAGCGAATTACTCCTGCTGCGCTTTCTTCGCCAGCCCGTCGAGCAGCTTCTGATGAATGCCGCCGAAGCCGCCGTTACTCATCACCAGAATATGGTCGCCTGGCTCGGCGCTTTTGACGATCATATCCGCCAGCGTATCCACGTCGGCGCTCCAGTGCGCAGGCTGCACGCAGGCCTCTGCCACTTCCGCCACCTGCCACGGGATATGCTGCGGCTGCAGCAGGAAGACTTCGTCCGCGCGGCCCAGCGATGGCGCCAGGTCGTCTTTGCAGACGCCCATTTTCATGGTGTTCGAGCGTGGCTCCAGCACGGCAATAATTTTCGCCGTACCGCCGACTTTACCGCGCAGCGCTTGCAGCGTCGCGAGGATAGCCGTTGGGTGATGTGCGAAGTCGTCGTAAACGCAAACGCCGTTAGCTTCACCGCGCAGCTCCAGACGGCGGCGGGCGTTAATAAAGCTACCCAGCGCGTTGGCCGCATCGGCCGGGGTCACACCCACATGACGCGCGGCGGCAATCGCCATCAGCCCGTTATGCATGTTGTGTTCACCCACCAGGCCCCACTTCACTTCGCCGACTTTTTCACCGTCGAGCAGCACTTCCCACTCGGAGGCGTCGGTATTGAGTTTCTTCGCCTGCCAGTGGCCCTGTTCGCCCACCAGCTCCTGTTCGCTCCAGCAGCCCATTGCCATCACCTGCTTCAGGTTCGCGTCGTTTTCCGGCAGGATAATGCGGCCCTGGCCCGGAACGATGCGCACCAGATGGTGGAACTGTTTCTGGATAGCTTTCAGATCGTCGAAGATGTCCGCGTGATCGAACTCAAGGTTGTTGAGGATCAGCGTACGCGGGCAATAATGCACGAATTTAGAACGCTTATCGAAGAACGCGCAGTCATATTCATCGGCTTCAATCACGAAGAACGGGCTGTCGCCCAGACGCGCGGAAACCTCAAAGTTGCCCGGCACGCCGCCGATAACAAAGCCCGGCTTATAGCCGCACTCTTCGAGGATCCAGGTCGCCATCCCGGCGGTGGTAGTTTTACCGTGGGTACCGGCAACGGCCACGACCCAGCGATCGCGCAGCACGAAATCGTGCAGCCACTGCGGCCCGGACATGTACGGAATGTTCTTCTCCAGCACCGCTTCCACGCACGGGTTACCGCGCGTCATGGCGTTGCCAATGATGACCAGGTCAGGCTGCGGATCAAGCTGGCTGGCGTCATAGCCCTGAATTAAATCAATGCCTTGCTTTTCAAGCAGCGTGCTCATCGGGGGATACACATTGGCATCCGAACCCGTGACTTCGTGACCCAGCGAACGTGCCAGCATCGCCAGACCGCCCATGAAGGTGCCACAAATACCCAAAATATGAATGCGCATACGTCACTATCCTTTTTTTATCTGCCCCGCATTTTACCCATATGTTTGCCGGCAGAGAAATGCATTTCAGGATATTCCGTAGTTTGCTGGCGCGATTCACCTGTGCGATTTTTTTTTATTCTTTGTTAGTATTGTTGCAGCCGTTTTACTCAACATCCACTGTCAGGGAAAGTGTTATGAAAACGTTAGGTGAATTTATTGTCGAGAAGCAGCACGAGTTCTCTCATGCTACCGGTGAGCTCACTGCTTTGCTGTCGGCAATAAAGTTAGGTGCCAAGATCATCCACCGCGATATCAACAAGGCCGGTCTGGTCGATATCCTGGGTGCCAGCGGCGCTGAAAACGTACAGGGAGAAGTACAACAAAAGCTCGATCTGTTCGCGAACGAGAAACTGAAAGCAGCGCTGCGTGCACGTGATATCGTCGCCGGTATCGCCTCCGAAGAAGAAGACGAAATCGTCGTCTTTGACGGCTGTGAGCACGCAAAATACGTGGTCCTGATGGACCCACTGGATGGCTCATCTAACATCGACGTTAACGTCTCTGTCGGTACCATCTTCTCTATCTACCGCCGCGTGACCCCGGTGGGCACCCCGGTTACCGAAGAAGACTTCCTGCAGCCGGGTAACCGCCAGGTCGCCGCTGGCTATGTGGTTTATGGCTCCTCAACCATGCTGGTGTACACCACCGGCTGCGGCGTGCATGCCTTCACCTATGACCCGTCGCTGGGCGTGTTCTGCCTGTGTCAGGAGCGCATGCGCTTCCCGCAGCGCGGCAGCACCTACTCCATCAACGAAGGGAACTACATCAAATTCCCTAACGGCGTGAAGAAATACATCAAATTCTGCCAGGAAGAAGATAAAGCCACGCAGCGTCCGTATACCTCCCGCTATATCGGCTCTCTGGTCGCCGACTTCCACCGTAACCTGCTGAAAGGCGGCATCTACCTGTACCCAAGCACCGCCAGCCACCCGGAAGGGAAACTGCGCCTGCTGTACGAGTGCAACCCGATGGCATTCCTGGCGGAACAGGCCGGCGGTAAGGCCAGCGACGGTAAAGAACGCATTCTGGATATTCAGCCGGAAAGTCTGCACCAGCGCCGTTCGTTCTTCGTCGGCAACGACCATATGGTTGAAGACGTTGAGCGTCTGATTCGTGAGTACCCGGACGCGTAATCGTAGCATCCCGGCCTACATCACCCTGTAGGCCGGATAAGCGAAGCGTCGCCCGGCACGATGCGGTGATATAGCCGGATGGCGGCGTAAACGCCTTATCCGGCCTACAATATCGGAAACCTGATTAAGACACCTGCAACCTGAACGACGCCATTGCCGCCGTCAGCGCCTGCGACTGTTCTTCCAGCGAGCGGGTTGCCGCAGAAGACTGCTGTACCAGCGCCGCGTTCTGCTGCGCGGTTTCATCCATCTGGCTCACCGCAATATTGACCTGCTCGATGCCGCGGCTCTGCTCCTGCGAAGCGCTGGCGATTTCGCGCATCAACTTCGTCATGCGCATGACCTCACCGGCAATCTCGTCCATGGTTTCCCCGGCCTGCTGCGCCAGGTCGCTGCCTTCGTTCACGTGAGTCTGCGAGTCGGCAATCAACTGGCGAATCTCTTTTGCCGCATCGGCGCTGCGGCTGGCGAGGTTCCGCACTTCCCCTGCAACAACGGCAAAACCACGCCCCTGCTCACCGGCGCGGGCCGCTTCTACCGAAGCGTTCAGCGCCAGAATATTGGTCTGGAAGGCAATACCGTCAATCACGCCGAGGATGTCGGCAATACGTTTGGCGCTACCGGTGATATCCTGCATTTTCTCAATGACATAGCACACCATCTCGCTGCCGCGATCGGCGGTATCGGAAACCGCCTGCGCCAGTTTATGCGCCTGATCGGCGTTGTCGGCGTTCTGCTTCACGGTGGCGGTCAGCTCTTCCATACTGGCGGCGGTTTGCTCCAGCGAAGTCGCCGTGGATTCCGTACGCTGCGCCAGATGGTTGTTGCCCGCCGTCAGCTCACGGCTGCCGACATCAATCTGCGAACTGGCGTCACGCACCCGCAGCACCGAGTTCATCATCGACTCGCGCATACCGGCAATCGCCACGTTCAGGCGTTGAATCTCCGCGCCGCTGGCTTCCAGCGAGGCAGGGGTTAAATCGCCGCTGGCCACGCGCTCCAGTTGGCCAATCGCCGCCGCCAGCGGCTTCAGCAGCAGATGACGCAGCTGGAACCAGCCCAGCGCCATCACGCCGGCGGTCAGCGCGATAGCGATGATCATCAGCGTCAGTACCTGATTTTTCGTGCTGTGCACCGCCGCCACTTCGCGCTGCCCGCGCAATTCGCCCCAGTCCTGGAAAGCGTGAACGGCGTTATCAAACTGACGGGAGACGGGAATCATGGTCTTTTCCAGCAGATCATAATAGCTGTCGACATTTTGCTGATTCAGCGCCGTCAGCATCGGTTTGATCGCCTGAACGTTATAAATTTCAAAGCTTTTCGCCACATTAGCCATCAGCTTCGCGCCGTCGGCATCGTCCATCGATGACTGACTCACGCGGGTGATGATCTTCTGCGCCATAGCCACTTCCCCGTCCAGGCCTTTAACGGCTTTCGCCGCATCATCCAGCATACCGATTTCCATCAGCCTGACCGCCTGGCTGGCTTCATTACGCGCGCGCAGCAGCAGCGTGTAACCTTCGTTGAGCTGGGTCATTTGCTCGCTCTGCAGGTGGTCGATGCGCTGAAGCGAAGCGGAACTTTGGGTGAGAGCATAAATGCCGATGCCGCTGACCAGGATCAGCAGGAGGGTCATCACGGCGAGCAGGGACAGCAGGCCGGTACGGATAGAGAGCGTTTTTAGCATCATAGTGTTGTCCGGTAGCAGGGGTACTGTTTGGCGTAAATGATTGGTATCGGCTGCTACCGGAAAAACTTTAGCGTTTCAGTATGTTAGTTCTTTGTTAGCGAGACATCGACGCGGGTTACTGCGGCATTCTGCCGGTTCTCCCACATCACCGTTAGCCCGCGCTGAAGGGCGATAAAAATAAACAGCAGAACCCCGATGGCAATCTTAGTCCACCATGAACTCAGCGTGCCGTCGAAGTTGATGTAGGTCTGAATCAGCCCCTGAATCCCCACCCCGAACAGCGTCCCCAGCACCGTACCGACACCGCCGCTCAGCAGCGTGCCGCCAATCACCACTGACGCGATGGCGTCGAGCTCAACCCCCACGCCCGCCAGCGCGTAGCCCGCCTGGGTGTAAATTGAGAAGACAATGCCCGCCAGCGTTGCCAGCCCCGTCGACAGCATATAAATACGCACGATGGTGCTGCGGGTTGGGATGCCCATCAGATTGGCCGAGGTGGCGTTACCACCAATAGCGTAGACCTGGTTGCCAAAGCGCGTGCGGTGGGCAAGAAATATCCCCAGCACCACGATCAACAACATCAGTAACCCCATGGCGCTTAGCCGCCCGCCGCCGGGGATCGTCCACGCCAGGCCGGAAAGCGTGTCGTACAGCGGATGATCGATAGGAATCGACTCTTCAGACACCAGATAGCTGACGCCGCGCAGGAAGAACATCCCGACCAGCGTAATAATAAATGCCGGGATCTTCAGTGCATCAATCAGCCAGCCCATAAACGCACCGAAAGCGCAGCCCATCACCAGCACCAGCGGGAAGGCCACCAGCGGCGACAGCCCCCAGTAGCCAATCGCTTTGGCAAGGAAAACGCCGGTAAAGGCGATCACCGAACCCACGGAAAGATCGATACCGCCAGAGAGAATCACAAAGGTCATCCCCACTGCCACAATGCCCAAAAAAGCGTTGTCGGTCAGAATATTGCAGATGACCCGCGTCGATGCGAAGCCGGGAAACTGGGTCAGGCAGTAGAAATAGCCAAGCACAAACACGCCCAGGGTGATCATCAGCGGCAAATGACGTTTTATCATGGCCCCGGCCTCCTCTTCAGCAGTTGAATAAATCGCGGAGACTGGACGATGAGAACGCACATCACCACCACCGCTTTGACCACCTGATTCAGCTCCGGCGGGAAGCCGGAGAGCAAAATCCCGGTGTTCATCCCCTGAATAATGAGCGCACCGACGACCGACAGCAGCAGGTTAAAGCGCCCGCCCATCAGCGAGCCGCCGCCGATCACCACCGCCAGAATGGCGTCCAGCTCCAGCCACAATCCGGCGTTGTTGGCATCGGCGCCGCGAATATCCGCCGCCACGATGGTACCGGCAATCGCCGCGCAAATGCCGCTCAGCACGTAGGCCAGCATCACCACAATACGGGTATTCACACCGGCGTTTTTCGCCGCACGAATGTTGATGCCCACCGCTTCAATAAACATCCCGAGCGCGGTTTTACGGACCAGCACCCAGAAGATCACCAGCGTAAGCAGCGCGATAATCACCGGGGTCGGAAATAACAGCAGCTGACCGCTGCCGATCCACGCCAGCGACGGCGAATCGAAGGTAACGATCTGCCCGGAGGTGATCAGCTGCGCCACCCCGCGTCCAGCCACCATCAGGATCAGCGTGGCGACAAACGGCTGGATTTTAAGGATCGCCACCAGAATGCCGTTCCACAGCCCCGCCAGCACGCCGGCACCCAGCGCCACCAGCAGCACAACCGGTAGACTGTGCCCGGCGACGGTCATGGAGGCAGCGGTCGCACCAGCAATGGCCATCACCGCACCGACGGAAAGATCGATACCGCCGGTGGCAATCACCAGCGTCATGCCGATCGCCAGCAGCGCCACCGGGGCCGCGCGGTTGAGAATATCAATCGGGCTACCGAACAGGCGGCCGTCCTGAAGCGTGACCTGGAAAAAGTGCGGTGCCACCAGACTATCGACCAGCAGCACCAGAATTAACGCCGCAATCTGCGGCATGCCCGGTGGCCAGCGGAAACGGCGCTCGGGCTTAGCGGGTTGAGGAACGGTTCGGGGCATCACGGTTAACTCCTTAGGCCGCAATAGCGTTCATAATGGCGGGAACGGAAAGCTCAGCGAGCGGGATCTCCGCCACCTGCTGACGATCGCGCATGATGATCACGCGATCGGCGTAGCCCACCAGCTCTTCCAGCTCGGACGAGATCACCAGCAGCGCCAGGCCATCCGCACAAAGGGTTTCGATCAGGCGGATAATCTCCGCGTGCGCGCCCACGTCGATCCCGCGCGTGGGTTCATCCAGGATCAGGAACTGCGGCCGCGTCAGCAGCCAGCGCGACAGCAGCACCTTCTGCTGATTGCCGCCGGAAAGAAACTCCACCGGCTGCTCGGCGCTGGGCGTGCTGATCGCCAGCTGGCGGATAAAGCGCGCCGCAATCTCGTTTTGCTCTTTACGCGGAATCGGCCGCAGCCAGCCGCGCTGCGCCTGGAGCGCCAGAATGATGTTCTCCCGCACCGACGCGGCGGCAATAATGCCGTCGGTTTTGCGATCCTCCGGGCAGAAGCCGATCCCCAGACAGGAGGCCTGATGCGGCGATCGCAAGGTTTGCGGTTTTCCTTTGATCGTCGCCTGGCCGCTGTCGGCGGGATGAATGCCGAAGATCACCTCCGCGGTTTCGGTGCGCCCGGATCCGAGCAATCCCGCCAGGCCAACGATCTCGCCGGGCCTCACGTGCAGATCGAACGGCGCGATGGTGCCTTTTTTGCCGTACCCCTCGAACGAGGCGACCGGTTTATCGCTCAGTAACGTACGCCCGGCGCGCTGCAACGCCTGATGCTCCAGCTCACGGCCGAGCATCATTTTGACCAGTTCAATTTGCGGCAGCTCGCGCGTTTCCCGGCAGCCGACGAACGCTCCGTTGCGCAGTACCGTGATCCGATCGCTGACCGCATACACCTGATCGAGGAAGTGGGTGACGAAGATCAGGCTAACGCCCCGATCGCGCAGCTGGCGCATCAGGGTGAACAGCATCTCAACCTCTTTGGTATCCAGACTGGCGGTGGGTTCATCGAGGATCAGCACTTTTGCCGACAGGTCGATCGCCCGGCAGATAGCCACGATCTGCTGCATCGCTACGGAAAAACGGTTCAGCGGCTCACGCACGTCGAGGGAAAAACCGTAGGACGCCATCAGCGCCGTGGCGCGTCGCTCCATCTCTTTACGCCGCAGAAAGCCACATCGCTTCGGCTCACGGCCAATAAACAGATTATCCGCCACCGACATGTTCGGCAGCAGGTTCACTTCCTGGTAGACCGTGCCGATACCCAGCTGCTGGGCATGGGCGGTGTTTTTCGGCTGAATTTGCTGGCCTTCAAGCCAGATGCTGCCGCCGTTGGGGTGATAAACGCCGGTCAGCGCTTTGATAAGCGTGGATTTGCCCGCACCGTTTTCGCCGAGCAGCGCCATAATTTCACCGCGCCGCAGGCTGAAGTTGACGTTATCCAGCGCTTTGACGCCGGGAAAGTACTGACAGAGCCCCTCGGTGCGGAGGATTTCCGGGTTGGTTTCAGTGGTCATGGTGCGCTCCCCCTCATCCTGGCCCTCTCCCCAAGGGGAGAGGGGACGTATTGTGCCTGACTTGCAGCCCGCACCGCTCGGCGAGGGGCTCGCTCCTGTAGGCCGGATAAGGCGCGACAGCGTCGCCATCCGGCATGGTTGCATTGCCTGATGGCGCTTCGCTTATCAGGCCTACCGGTTTGCAGGCCCGATATGTGAAGCGCCATCAGAGGGGGTTATCCCTTAGTACCCCATATTTTTCTTCTTCTCTAACTCTTCTTTCGCCGTATCCGGCAGGTACAGCGTGGACTTGGTCAGGGTCACTTTTTCCGGCAGGGTGCCGTCTTTTTTGAATTTCTCCAGCGCATCAAACGCCGGGCCGGCCATATTTGGCGTCAGCTCGACGCTGGCGTTGGCTTCGCCGGCAATCATCGCTTTGTAGATATCCGGTACGCCGTCAATCGAGCCGGTGAGAATATCTTTGCCCGGCTTCAGTCCGGCCTCTTTGATGGCCTGAATCGCCCCAATCACCATGTCGTCGTTATGCGCGTAAACCATGCAGATATTCTTGCCGTTGTTCTCCGCCTTGATGAAGCTCTCCATCACCTCTTTGCCCTTACTGCGGGTAAAGTCGCCGGACTGGGAACGGATAATCTTGATGTTAGAGGCTTTAGAAATCGCATCGGCAAAACCTTTCTTACGGTCAATCGCCACGCTCGCACCCACCGTCCCTTGCAGCTCCACCACGTTACACGGTTTGCCATCAACGGTTTTAATCAGCCATTCGCCAATCAGCTGCCCTTCCAGCACGTTATTGGCGGTGACGGTGGTCATGTACAGCGATTTGTCTTTCACATCGATAGAGCGGTCGAGCAGGAAGACCGGGATGTTGGCCTCTTTGGCTTCTTTCAGCACCGGCTCCCAGCCGGTGGCCACCACCGGGGCAATAAAGATAGCGTCCACACCCTGGGCGATGAACGAGCGGACGGCTTTAATCTGGTTTTCCTGTTTTTGCTGGCCGTCGGCAATCTTCAGCGTGATGCCGCGTTTTTCCGCTTCCTGCTTCGCGACGCTGGTTTCCGCCGCGCGCCAGCCGGATTCAGAGCCGACTTGCGAAAATCCTACCGTTAAGGGTGCAGCCATGACCATAGACGACATGGCTGCGGAAACTGCTGTAACAAGAAGTAAGCGCTTCCACATAGAGGTATCCTCGTAGGGTTATTGTTGGTCAGAGATTCATCTGCGGAAAAACTATAGACAATAGGGTATGTAACGGAATGCGTTACATCACACTTCAAAAAAGTAAATTAGTTGTTAAGCAACGGTACAATGAGGAGTTCAGGGAGGAGTAGGCGTTGCGCACCCATTGACGGCTATCGTTTTTGTGGAAATTTTGCACGCCGTGCGGTCATTTTTCGCCGTGATGTAAACGATTTCACGTTTTTATTCAGTATGCAGCTAACTTTATGGATTTTTCGGTCATCGGAAGGGGCTGAAAAGTGCAGGTCTGCAGGCGCCCGCGATAAAACAGCTCAAGACTTTCGCAGCGAGTTGGCTATAATACCGGGCACTAGTTTGCCACACATTCTAAAGGAAACAGACATGAGCTTACTCAACGTCCCTGCGGGTAAAGATCTGCCGGAAGACATCTACGTAGTTATCGAAATCCCGGCTAACGCAGATCCTATCAAATACGAAGTCGACAAAGAGAGCGGCGCGCTGTTCGTTGACCGTTTCATGTCCACCGCGATGTTCTATCCGTGCAACTACGGTTACATCAACCACACCCTGTCTCTGGACGGTGACCCGGTTGACGTACTGGTCCCGACCCCGTACCCACTGCAGCCGGGTTCTGTGATCCGTTGCCGTCCGGTTGGCGTACTGAAAATGACCGACGAATCCGGTGAAGATGCGAAACTGGTTGCGGTACCGCACACCAAGCTGAGCAAAGAATACGATCACATCAAAGATGTGAACGACCTGCCGGAACTGCTGAAAGCGCAGATCACCCACTTCTTCGAGCACTACAAAGACCTCGAAGCGGGCAAATGGGTTAAAGTTGACGGCTGGGACAACGCTGAAGCGGCTAAAGCTGAAATCGTTGCTTCCTTCGAGCGCGCGAAGAAATAAGATTTCTTCCCGAGCCAACAAAAACACCGCCTTCGGGCGGTGTTTTTGTTTGTAGGCCGGATACGACAATGCCGCCATCCAACAAATGTGCACGCTATTGCCTGATGGCGCTGCGCTTATCAGGCTTACCAAAAAATAACGCCACCCGAAGGTGGCGTTGTTGTCATATTCAATACTGGTCTTTATCCAACCAGTTGCCGCTTTCTATCAGCTTCAGCCCGTCGACCGGGCGCTGATAGACGTACATCCAGGCGCTGCCATAGGGCGTCTGGATGAGATGACGTGCATATTCGCCCGCTTTGGTGCGCAGCGCATCCAGTTCGGCCAGCGTCGAGGCGTCAATCCGATAAACTTCACCGTGTACTGTGCCATCGCCGGGCACCGCGCCTGGATAGTGGCCCAGGCTGTACAGTTGATAATCGGTCACGCTGTGATCGCCCAGCCACTGAGCGTTGGTCATCCAGTGGCTGTTGCCTTGTTTGCGCCGTAAACTGCCGTAAACAAATATTCGCATTGCTAAAACTCAAACTGATAGAGCAAATCGAGCGCCTGGTCTACGCCAGACACCGCTTCCAGATACAGCTTAGGCATCAGGCGATAGCGTAACGTGAGCGTCGCTAACGAGTCAAAGATCCCAACGCCATATTTCACCTGCAGACCCGGCAATACGTAACCGCTGACCACCACCTGGGAGGAGTCGCCCACCCCTTGGGTATCCAGCGCCAGATTACTTACGCCAAACGTCTCGCCGATTTTACCCACAACCTGACCACTTTGTGCAACCCCCATACCAATAAGCATGGAAGTCATCGCGGCGCTGTCGCTCTGACCGCTGTCTAATCCCTGTCCACGAATCAGGTAAGAGAGCGCTTCTTGCTGCGACATTGCCGGATCGGAGAAGACTTCCGCCTTCGGCTGATCGGCCGTACCGGTGACGCGAACACCGGCGATCACGTCGTTTTCTGTCGCATCCGGGTTACGAATAGCTTCAATATTCAGCAGCGGCTGATCCGGCGGGCCGGAGAACAACAGCTCACCTTTACGCACAATCAGATCCTGCCCGTAGGCGTGGAAGCGCCCTTCCGGGATATTGATCTGCCCGTTCAGGCCCAGCCCCTGTTTATCCTGCGCAACTTTCAGATCGCCGGTCAGACGCGCTTTCAAGCCAAATGCGTCCAGCCGTACGTTGTTGCCGACGTGAATAGTCAGGTTGCTGTTGATCGGGATCGATGCCGATTTGGTCTCTTTCGGCTGCAGATCGTTATTCAACATCACTTCATCGCTGGAGACGCCCACCGCGCTTTCCGGGACCTCTTTCACCACAATGCGCGCCCACGGTACATCGACGCTGCCATCGAGCGTAAACAGGCTCGGCGTGGCGTTAAATTCGACGTCCGGTGAAACATCAAGGCGTACCATCGGCGGTACGGTAATCCGCACCCGCGAGCCTTTCGCGGCAATGCGCGCGCGCCAGTTTTCAATCTGCCGCCAGTCCGCGTCGCCGTTCAGGCTAATCTGCCCCTGCGAGGTACGCACTTCGCCCTGCAGCGTCGACGTCGCGCCGTTGAAGTTCATTGTCAGCTGGCTTGGCTGCATATCGAACGGCATAAAGTTACCGTCCACATCGATACCGTTAAGCTGCATCTGACCGAACATCAGCGGGCTTTTCACGTCGCCACCGAGGCGCAGATTCGCATTGACCGTACCGGCCGCTTTTTCGCCGCGCGAGAAAATCGGGTTGATCATCGCTAGCGAGAAGTTACGGACGTTGACGTTACCGCCCAGATTACGCCGTCCCTGTGGGTCGGTAACCTGCACCTGTCCATCTAACTGGCCGTTGTTGGTCAGACGAATCAACCAGCCCAACTCGGCGCGGTTGTTGTGCAGATCGGCGCTGAGGTTAAGCGTATCGAACGCCACCGGCAGCGGCGCGTTGTTGACGATTTGCGTCACCTTAACGTTACGCCCGGAGAGCGTCACTTTGCCCTGCGGCAGCCCTTCTTTGGTGGTATCCCATACCACATCCGCATTGCCGCTGAATACGCCGCTGGCCTGGGTTTCCTCTGGCATAAACGGCTTGAGCATCGCCAGGTCGAAGCGGTTAAGATTCACCACCGCGCGCCCCGCCGCGCCGGCATCAATCGTCTGCGGCACGCACAGCTCGGCGTTCGGGTTCACCCAGCAGTGTGGCCCGATGCTGATTTTCTGCTCCAGATTGCGGTAGTCCAACGCGATATCGCGGTTGATAGACCACGGGCCGACCGGCGTCTGGAAGCGGGTATTGCTTAACGCGCCCTTCCAGCGTTCTTCTTTACGGTCGAAGCTACCCGCCAGCGCCAGCTGGCCGGAGACCGGCTCGCCCTGAATTTGCAGCTGCAAGGAATGCTGCTTTTCGTTGCCCTTCGCCGCCAGATGTACCAGCCCAATATTGACGTCCGGCTGAACGATGCGTTCAACGCGCACGTCAAGGTTGCCGCCGATCTGGTCGGTGGATTTCACGTCGCCATCAACGCGCACCAGGCCAATCGACAGCGCCTGCCAGCGCAGGCCGCGTGCGGTGATATCGGCCAGCAGCTGCGGCGCGTCAACCGTACCGCGCACCTTCACCAGCCCTTTGGCGGTACCGCCGAGCCCCGGCAGCATGTTGTCGAGCTTCGGCGCATCGATATTGGCGTCAAGCTCGAGGTCTTTCACCCCCAGCTCGCCTTTCACATCCATGGTGTTGTTGCCCAGCGCGACATGCAGCCCAGGAATGGTCCATTGCAGGTAGCTGTTACCGCGCAGCGCGCCGTCAACGTTGACTTTGTTCTGCTTCACGTTGCCGGTAATTTTCACTTCCGGCACGTTCATCTGCCAGCTGCCGCCGTACAGGCTGCCGTTGGTTTTGATAAGCCCGTCCAGCTTCGACGGCCAATCGGGTGCCAGCTTCGCGGTGTTAATCCCGCGTAGCGCCAGCTCGCCGCGCCAGCTGATCGCCTGCTGCCAGTCCAGCAGCGCGGTCAGCTCGGTTTTGCCTTCCAGCGCCGCCACGGTGAGCTTATCGAGGCTCACCTGGCGTTCGTTACCTTTGGCATCCACCGTGATATCCGCCGGCGGCACGCCCTGCCCTTTCACTGCGGTGCGGAACGACAGCGTGTAGTCGGTCATCTTGCCGCCCAGCTTCAGCTTCAGATCGTCGGCCTGGAACTGCTTCTCGCCGGTAAATGGCCAGTACAGCTGCTTGCTGTTGACCTCAAGGTTGAACGGCAGCCCGGCTTCTGCCAGCTGCGCCTGCGCCCGAATGGCCATATCAACCGGGCCGGAGAGGTTAACCCCCACTTCCAGCTGCTTGCGCACCGCGCCGCCCACCTTCAGCTTCACCTTTTCCCCCTTCAGCGGGTCAATATTGAGCGTGCTGTTGAGGGTCAGGTCGACCGGCCAGTCGTTAATGAGCGTCGCGGTTCCGCTGGCGTTCACCGTGCCCTGGCTGGAGTCGATGTCCAGCGTGTCGAGCTTCATGTTGCCGTCGATGCTGCTCACCTTCAGCAGCATTTTGTACACCGTCAGGTCGGTGTCGCCGGTGATGCGCAGCTGCTCACCGCTAAAGGATTCGATATTCAGGTTGAGCGGCAGATGAACGTCGGTCATCTCCGGCAGCACCGGTTTGGAGAACAGCTCGGTCAGGGTTTCGCCCAGCGGTTTTTCCTGCGGCTGCGGGTTGTCGATTTTCGGCTCAACCACCTCTTTCTGCGCCACATCGGCGACTTTCGGCAGCGCGATCAATAGCCCTTGCAAGGTCGTCGGCGTCAGCGTCAGGTTCTTCTCCTGCCACGTCAGGCCGCTGGAAAAGTCCATGACCGACACCGTAGTATCATCAATCTTGATATTGACGTTATTCAACGCCACCCGGTTCAGGGTGATGGGATACGGGGTGGAGAGATTCAGCGGGCCGCTGTCTTCTTCCTTTACCGGCGCAGCGGGCGGCATTTTACTGCTGTCGATTGCCACGTTGATGTCGCGCAGCGCGATGTCGTTCACGCACAGGTTGCTGTGCCACAGGCAGCGGAGGTTAACGGCAAGATGAAACTCACCGGCATCTACCGCCACGCCCGGCTGGGTATAGCGCACCTTTTTGAGCGTCAGGTCACGCCAGCCGCCGGTTACCTGGCCAATTTCCAGCCCCGGTACCCAGCGGTTCGCCGCGTTAAACAGCAGATGCAAACCCGTGGTGGTGCCAATCAGGAAGCCGACGATGCCGAGCAGCAGCACCAGAAAAATCAGTACCCCGAGGCTTATTTTTTTCCATAACTTCATAGCTCAGGCCCCAGACCGATATAAAACTGCAATCCATGTTCATCTTTGTCGCCGACCGGAACGGCAAAGTCGAGCTTGATGGGCCCCACCGGCGACTGCCAGCGTACGCCCACGCCCGCGCCTTTTTTCCAGTCGCTCTGGCGAATATCGCTGACCGCTTCACCGCCGTCGACGAACACCGCCCCCCACCATTTCCCGCTGACGTTGTACTGATACTCCAGCGAGCCGGTGGCCAGCTTTGAGGCACCAATCAGCTTGCCGTTATCATCCCGCGGGGCGATGGATTTGTATTTATAACCACGAATGCTGCGGTCGCCGCCGGCGAAGAAACGCAGATCCGGCGGTACGCGATCGAAGTCGCCGGTTTCAATCCAGCCGAGGTTACCGCGCATCACGAAGCGGTGGCGATCGTAGAGGGTGCGAATCCAAACGTTCTGCGCCTGAATCACCGAGAAGTCGACGTCCGAACCCCATGCGGTATTGGAGTAGTCAATCGAGTAACGCTGAGAATCGCCCCAGGTTGGCATCAAACCACCGCGCGAACGCGTGCGGCTGATAGACACGCCAGGATAGAACAGCATCGTGGTATTGGTGACGTTTGCCTGGGTAAAGTGGTCGAGGCTCCAGCGCAGGTTAATCGCCCGCTGCCAACCGCTGGACAGATCCCAGAAACGCGAGACGGCAAGCGTGGTGGAGTCCGCTTTGGTGTCGTTGAGGTCGGTGCTTTTAAAACCGCCCTGCACCAGATAGTACTGTTCCAGCGGATTTTTCAGCAACGGCATCTTGTAGCTGAAGTCGAGCTGCTGTTCCGGCGACGAGACGCTGACGCTGGTCGTCAGGCTGTGGCCGTAGGAGTTAACCCACGGTTTACGCCATGACGCTTTCACTCGTGGTCCCACGTCGGTAGAAAAACCGCCGCCCAGCTCTACGGTGTTTTCGCTGCGCGGCGAAACAACGCCATGCAGCGGTAAAACCTTAGTTTTTCGGGATTTATCAAACTCTGGCGCCACCACTACCGAGTTAAACCATCCGGTCGCTGACAGACGACGGTTCAGTTCAGCCAGATCGCTGGACTGGTAGTCATCGCCTTTTTTGAACGGCACCAGATGCTGCAGATAGTCTTCACGAATCTGCGAACCTTCGAAGGTCACATCGCCGAAGCGGTAACGTTCGCCGCTGTCGTAGTCAATGTCCCAGAACGCCTGATGGCGGTCGAGCGCAATGCCAAGCTGGCTCTTTTTAAACTCGCTGTCAAAGTAGCCTTTACGCAGCGCCACGCTGGTTAACGAACTTTTGAAATGATCGTAATCACCATGATTGAGCACCGTGCCGATTTTCGGCCGGGTTTTCAGCAGCGCTAAATAGTCGCTGTCGGTGCGCGCCCCGCCGCGCAGGATGACATCGGTGCCGCCAATGCGCACCGGTTCCCCCGGCGTCACTTTCGCCAGCAGCACCTGACGGCCTTTCGCCGGCGGCGGCTTCAGTTCGAAGTCGATGGTCGGTTCATAATAACCGAGCGCCTTTAGCCCCTCACGAATGGCATCGTCCACGCGCGCACGGAAGCGGCGATCCGGCGTCACCTCATCGCTGTCGATCGTCGAAAGCTGGGCTCGCACATTTTTTTGTAGTTCGCCGGAAAGCCCTTCAACCTGTAGACGGATGTTTGCTGCACTGGCAATGCCGCTGGTCAACAGTAGGCTCACCACACATAAATGGCCGATTTGTCGCACTTTTTCTCCTGAATATCCTTGTTCCCACCCCAACGGGAAACGAAAGTCCGCTCCGCGGCCACGACTGCGTTTTTGTCTGTTTCACGCTCTGACGGCGCGCGACATTCAACGTCAGCACAAAAAACCCACTCTTTGTCGGGTTGAAATAAAGACAGAGCCCCAAATTATTCTTATGTTTAAATTTAGACGTATTCGGCGCGTTTATTGTGTTAAAAGACACGCCAGGTTACAACCTTAACGGAAATTACTGTTCCCCGGAGGCCATCCTCATGAGCTTGTTTGACAAAAAAAATATTGTATCTCAATCGGATGCACTACCCGGAAGAAATACACCCATGCCGGTCGCTACGCTCAATGTTGTGACGGAACACTCAATGACCCACGTACCGGAAGGTATGGAGGTCGCGCTGTTCGCGATGGGCTGCTTCTGGGGCGTTGAGCGCTTGTACTGGCAGCTACCCGGCGTTTACAGCACCGCAGCGGGCTATACCGGCGGCTACACGCCAAACCCGACCTACCGGGAAGTATGCAGCGGCCAAACCGGGCACGCCGAAGCGGTACGCGTGGTATACGACCCCGCGGTAGTCAGCTACGGCGAACTGCTAAAAGTATTCTGGGAAAACCACGACCCGGCTCAGGGAATGCGCCAGGGCAATGACCACGGCACCCAGTACCGCTCGGCCATCTACCCGCTAACGCCGGAGCAGGATCGGGAAGCGCACGCTAGCCTGCAGCAGTTCCAGGACGCTATGCGCAGCGCGGGCGACGCGCGGGACATCACGACCGAAATTGCCGCCGCGAAACCATTCTATTATGCGGAAGATGAGCACCAGCAGTATCTGCACAAAAACCCGTACGGCTACTGCGGCATCGGCGGCATTGGCGTGTGTCTGCCGCCTCAGCTCCAGGGCTAACCGTCCAGCGCCACGCGCGCCGCATGCCGCGTGGCGTTCGCCACGGTACCAAAGCCCATGACTTTCCCCTGCAATAAAAGGTTGTAGACCGGCGACTGTGGCCGGTTGAGCCGCGTTTGCAGCAGATGCACGGCTTCGATGCCCAAATCGCGGCACGGCACGCGAATGCCGGTCACCGGCGTCGACAGGCTGTTTTGCAGATTCCACGTAAAATCGGTGGTAATCAGTGAGATATCCTGCGGAACGCGCAGGCCGTGGCGTTGCAAAGCATTTATCACCCCCTCAGTCATGCTGGTGCTGTTCGGAAAGATCACATCCGGCCACAGCGCACGATCGTGCGCCTTCAGCCAGGCGTCCAGCGCCCGCTCCGCCTCTTCTGCCGTGAACCATTCGGTGACCAATAAGTCATGCTGAGGATTGAACGGTACATGGTAATAGCGGTACGCCTCCTTAATACCGTCCAATCGGGCATAGAGGGTTTCCCGCCGCAGGCAGGTCATGGTCAAGACGCGCCGATGCCCCTGTTCGAAGAGGTAGCGCATCGCGGTAAAACCGATAGCCCGATGATCGGGAGAAACGCAGTCCAGCGCCATTTCTCGATCGATAGAGTTAATCAGCACGCACGGCTTATTCAGCGTGCTGGCGAGCTTAAGGATCGTCGGGTCGTCCGTACCAATAATCACCACCGCGTTGATATTCTTCTGGCCGGCTTTTTCGAGGAACAGCTTCACATCGGCGTGCTGCTCTTCCAGCGCACAGTGGCTGATCCAGACGTCATGCGGCGCGCTGGCCTCGGCGATGCCTTTCGTCACTTCCAGATAAAACGTATCGCCCCGGCCCTGGAAAGTACGCTCTGGCGCAAACACCGCAATGCCGTTAATCAGCAGACGACCGTTTGCCAGCGAATCGAGCACGCCAAGCTGGCGAGCACACTGGACGATAGACTCTCGCGCCTTGTCGCTGGTGTAGGATTTGCCGCTGAGCACCCGGGAAACGGTGCTGATGGAGTAGCCGGTACGGGCGGCTATTTCATCCATTTTTAGCTTGCCTGCCATTGTGTGACCTCGCTCGCAATCATATTTTGCAAATTTTTGCAGATGCAGTTCACTGATTTTAAAACCGATTTTCAGTTCTCCGCGCATATTCCTTTTCTACCTGCGAGCATTCTCACAAATTCCGTTTGTCGGCCTTCACCGCCTTCCCTATTTTCAGATTTCAGTCATTCCTATCACGTAAGGTGCAACATGGATAAGGTGCGTTTTGGCATTATCGGCGTGGGTAACATCGGGACCGTTCACGCCCGCTACCTGCTGGCAGGTACGGTGAAAGAGGCCTGCCTGACGGCAGTGTGCGACAACAACCTCAGCAAGCATCCGGCGATTCGCACGCTGGTCGGCGAGGACGTCACGCTGTTCAGCGACGCCGAAGCGATGCTGAAAAGCGGCCTGATTGATGCAGTGATTGTCTCCACGCCGCACTACGACCACCCGGGGCTGTCGATGCTGGCCATGCGCAACGGCATTCACACGCTGTGCGAAAAACCCGCGGGCGTTTACACCGCGCAGGTGCGCGAAATGAACGAATTTGCCCGCGGCTGCAACGTGGTGTTCGGCATGATGTTCAACCAGCGCCCGAACCCGCTATACCAGAAGGTCAAAGACCTGATAGACAGCGGCGAACTCGGTGAACTGCGTCGTTCCAACTGGATCATCACCAACTGGTATCGCTCGCAGAGCTACTACAACTCCGGCGGCTGGCGCGCCACCTGGAGAGGCGAAGGCGGCGGCGTGCTGCTCAACCAGGACCCCCACCAGCTCGATTTATGGCAGTGGCTGGTCGGTATGCCGGTGCGCATGCGCGCGTTCTGCCAGTTCGGCAAGCATCGCGATATTGAAGTCGAAAACGAAGTGACCGCCTACGCCGAATACGCCAACGGCGCCACCGGGGTCTTCATTACCACCACCGCCGAAGCGCCGGGCACCAACCGCCTGGAGATCGCTGGCGATCGCGGCAAAGTGGTGGTGGAAGACGGCAAGCTGCGCTTCTGGCGGCTGCGCGAATCGGAAACCACCTTTAACGCGCGCTGGGAAAACGGCTTCGGCGAGCCGGAGTGCTGGGAAGTCACTATCCCTGTGGCGCCGGAGTGCAGCGATCACCACGTTATCACCGCCAACTTTGCCGCCGCGGTGCTGCACGGTACGCCGCTGCTGGCACCGGGTACCGACGGTATTCACGGTCTGACGCTCTCCAACGCGATGCATCTGTCGACCTGGACCGACGGCTGGGTTGACCTGCCGTTCGACGAAGCACGGTTTAAACAACTGCTTGATGAGCGCATCGCGGGCTCCGTCGACAAGCAGGTCGAAAGCAAAACGCTTGATGCCTCAGGCACCTGGTAACACGCAAGAGGAAAACGACATGCTACGCATTGCGATTGTGGGAACCGGGAACATCTCACACAACCATATTCAGGGATATCAAGCATTTGCTGACCGCTGCCGGATTGTTGCGCTGGTCGATATTTACCCGGAAAAAGCACACGAGAAAAAGACGCGTTACGGGCTGAGCGACGCCCGCGTCTTCAGCAGCCATCAGGAAATGCTGGCGTCCGGTATTGAAGTGGACATTGTTGACGTTTGCACCCCACCGTATGTGCACGCGGAAATCAGTATTGATGCCCTCAGCGCCGGGAAACACGTGCTGTGTGAAAAGCCAATGGCGGCGTCGCTGGAGGAGTGCGACGCGATGATCGCCGCCCAGCGCGCCAGCGGCAAAATACTCTCCATTATTGCCCAGAACCGCTTTACCGACGCCTTCTGGCGCTTAAAGCAGGTGGTGGATTCGGGCGAGCTGGGGAAAATCTGCCACGCGCAGGTGGACTCGTTCTGGTGGCGCGGCCACTGCTACTACGACCTGTGGTGGCGCGGCACGTGGGAAAAAGAGGGCGGCGGCTGCACCCTCAACCATGCGGTACACCATATCGATGCTATTCAGTGGATGCTCGGCTTCCCGAAAGAAGTGGTGGCGATGATGACCAACGTCGCCCACGACAACGCCGAAGTGGAAGATCTTTCCGCCGCGATTTTCCGCTACGACAGCGGTGCGCTGACTCAGCTGACCGCCTCGGTGGTGCATCACGGCGAAGATCAGAAAATCGTTATTCAGGGCGATAAAGCGCGCGTCTCGGCGCCCTGGGACGTGTGGGCCAGCGTTTCCGCCGATAACGGCTTCCCGCAAGAACAGCACGACGATGCACGCGAAGCCCGGCTGGATGCGCTGTTCCGCAATACGCCAAAGCTCAAGTACACGCTGCATACCGGGCAGATTAACGACCTGCTCAATGCCGTAGAGCAATGCGGCGAACCGCTGATTGACGGCGTGCAGGGCAAGCGTTCGCTGGAGCTGATTACCGCCATTTATCAATCCTCAATAACCGGGCGGGTGGTGACGCTGCCCGTCAGCCCGGATGAGCCCTGGTATAAAACCGGAGGCCTGGTTTCCCTCGCCCCTCATTTCTATGAAAAAGGCGCGTCGGTGGAAAATTTCTCTGAGGTGGGCGCAATCCCGCTGGGTAAAGATTTGGACAAAGGAGCATAAACATGAGCATCAAAGACGGTATGAACTACGCCCCGGTGGGCAAACCGCAGCCGGTCGTCGGCGAAGGCGAGTTTATTATTGCCGCCGCCGCGCTGGACCATGGCCATATCTACGGCATGTGTAACGGGCTGATTGAAGCTGGCGCCACGCTCAAGTGGGTTTATGATCCCGACCCCGCGAAAGTTGATAAATTTGTTCAGCAGTACCCGCAGGCGCAGATTGCGCCGACGCTGGAGACCCTTCTCAACGACAGCAGCGTGCAGCTGGTTGCCGGTGCCGCCGTACCGTCCGAGCGCTGCGCGCTGGGGCTAAAGGTGATGGACGCCGGGAAAGACTACTTTACCGACAAAGCACCGTTAACCACCCTCGCCCAGCTGGAAGCCGCTAAACGCAAAGTGGCGGAGACCAGGCGGAAATATGCGGTCTATTACAGCGAGCGTCTGCACGTCGAGAGCGCGGTGTTTGCCGGGCAACTGGTGCAGCAGGGCGCGATTGGCCGGGTGATGCAAACGCTCGGCGTCGGCCCGCATCGCGAGGGGGAAGGCCGCCCGGACTGGTTCTACGAAAAGGAATTCTTCGGCGGCATCCTCTGCGATATCGGCAGCCACCAGATTGAACAATTTCTGTTTTACACCGGCAACAGCGATGCGCGTATCGTTGCCAGCCAGGTGCGTAACGTCAACCATCCGCAGTACCCGCAGTTTGAAGACTTCGGCGACGCGATGCTGGCGGGCGACAACGGCGCAACCGGCTACTTCCGCTGCGACTGGTTTACGCCAGACGGCCTTTCCAGCTGGGGAGATGGCCGTCTGACGCTGCTCGGCACCGAGGGCTACATCGAAATCCGCAAATACGTCGACATCACCCGCGGCGAGCAGGACGTGGTGTACCTGGTCAACAGAGAAGGCGAGTTCCGCTACCCGGTGGCCGGACAGGTGGGCTTCCCCTACTTCGGTCAGCTGATTCAGGACTGTCTGCACCGTACGGAGAATGCCATGACCCAGGCGCACACGTTTAAAGCGGCCGAGCTGTGCGTGAAAGCGCAAATGCTGGCGAACGCAGTGGAATAACAGGAGGCGGCGATGAAAACACGTCATGCAGCGATTATTGGCTGTGGCGCTATCCACACCTGTCACGTGGATGCGCTGCGCCACGTACCGGGCGCGGTGGTGCGCGCGGTAGTCGATATTGATAGTGAAAAAGGGAGCCGGCTGGCGGCCGACTATGGCTGTCAGTTTTATCAGGACTATCATGAAATGCTGCTGGATGCCGCCATTGACGTGGTACACATCTGCACGCCGCATTATCTGCATAAGCCGATGATCCTTGCCGCACTCGCGGCTGGGAAACAGGTATTCTGCGAAAAGCCAGTGGTGATGAACCCGCAGGAGGTAGCCGACATTCAGGCCGCCGCCGCGATGGCCCAACGCCACGTGGGCGTCTGTTATCAGAACCGCCTTAACCCCACGAGCCTGGCGATTCAACGCTGCGTTGAGGAAGGACGGCTTGGCAACCTGCGCGCCATAAAAGCGGTGCTCACCTGGTCACGTTCCGGCAACTACTACGCCGCCAGCCCGTGGCGCGGCAGTTTTGCCACCGAAGGCGGTAGTCTGCTGATTAACCAGGCCATCCATACACTAGACCTGATGCAGTGGTTTGGTGCAGGCGTGCGGTGCCTGAAGGGCGTGGTCGACAGCACTCTGCTGGCCGATGAAATAGAAACCGAAGACAGCGCGATGGTGACGCTGTGCTTTAACAACGGCGCGCGCGGGCTGTTTTACGCCAGTAACTGCCACACCAGCGACTCACCGCTGCTGCTGGAGCTGGAGTTCGAGCACGGTATGCTGCGCCTGACTGACGACGCGCTGTGGCAAGTCTGCGGCGATACGCGCACGCTGATAGCCAGCGATGCCTCGCCGGACGGTATCGGCAAAAGCTACTGGGGGATTGGCCACCAGCAGGCGATACAGCATTTCTACCAGGCGCTCGACAACACCGCCTCCGCCACCTTCTGCGATATTCGCGAAGCGGCAAAATCATTACAGATGGTTAATGCCATTTACCAATCGTCACTATTGAGGAAATGGGTGAATATCACCGAGTGATCGTTATCCGATTTTTCCTGCTGTCAATAATATAAGGTGCAGGGGCAACTCTGCACTGACACCCTACCAGTACAGGAATAATAATATCATGGTGAAACCAACCGAGCGTCGCGTTGGCTATGGCACTGCCATTGGCTACGGCGTGACCGATTTATTTGGCGGCGGCGCCTTTGCCGTTATAGGAACATGGCTTTTATTTTTTTACACTACGTATTGTGGCTTAAGCGTATTAGAGGCCGGCTCAATATTTGCCATTGCGCGTATTATTGATGCTATTTTAAGTCCAGTGATGGGCTACATCACGGATAATTTCGGCAATACCTGGCTTGGTCGTAAATTTGGCCGCCGCCGTTTCTTCCTGCTGATCGGCTCACCGCTGATGTTCCTCTATGCCCTCGTCTGGATAACCGATATGAACTATTGGTACTATCTGGGCACCTATCTTTCTATTGAGCTGCTGTCCGCCATGGTGCTGGTACCCTGGGAGACGCTGGCCGCTGAGATGACCAACCGGTTCAGCGAACGCACGCGACTGTCCGGCGTGCGAATGATGTGCTCCTCGCTCGGCGGCTTTCTGGCCGTGTCGGTTCCCGGCATTATTATGCAATATACCGGTAAGGATAATGCCTTCACCTACACCCTGACTGGCCTCGTTTTCGCAGTCATTTACTGTGTTGCGGTATTAGCAACCTGGGCCTGCACCTGGGAAGCCAAAGACGTACGCGAAGAATATGAATTTCAACCGGATAATCAACGCAGCCGCGGTCTTTTAAATCATTTAAAGTACCTGGTTATTGATCTTATTTCCTCTTTCAAAATAAGGATATTTCGTCAGCATATTTTAATTTATATTTGTTCTTTTACCGCCATGGACGTATTTGGTTCAGTATTTACCTATTACGTTGTTTATGCGCTGCACCGTGATGCGGAAATGGTTTCCGGGCTATTAAGCATTGCCGCTTTTGTCTCTATCCCCGGCACCTTCGGCTTCATGATGCTGATGAACAAATTTAATCTCACCCCTTCCGGCGCGCTGCGGCTTTCCTACAGCAGCATTCTACTCGTTCTGGCGTTTCTGTTTACCGTCTATATCGGCCATCTTCAGGTACCCATGCTGCTGTTCTCTGCGGTGTTCATCCTGCTGGGGCTGGCAAAAGCCGGGCTGTATTATATTCCATGGAATATCTACAGCTTCATCCCCGACGTTGATGAACTGGTCACCCGTCAGCGCCGCGAAGGGATTTTCGCCGGGGTGATGGTCTTAACCCGTAAAAGCACGGTTGCACTAGCCATTATGCTGATTGGCATCGTGCTGGAAGAGAGCGGTTTTGTGAAAGGCGGCGGTACGCAGCCCGCCAGCGCGCTGCACGCCATTATCGGCCTTATGGTGTTCGCCACCGCCGGGCTGCTGGCCGTCAGTTTTTACATGACCTATCGCTTTAAGCTGACGCAGAAAACGCATAGCATCCTGATCAAAGAAGTGGCGCGCCGCAAGCTCGGCGGCCATGCGGAAGACTGCGATGCGGAAACCCGTGAAGTCATTCATGCGCTAACCGGCTATACCTACAACCGAGTATGGGATGCCGACGCGAAAGGGCACCTAAAAACCCACCCGCAACCGACTAACGGTTAACCTCTGGCAGCTTTACAGTCCCTTACGCTATACTAACCTCTGAAATTGCCGGCCCATCTCCTTCGGGCCGGTTTTCAATGTGTATTTCACACGGATTTATCAACTTCCCTTCCGAGGATCTGGCCCCACGGGTTAGATAAAATATGTTAAACAGTATATTCATCATACTTTGCCTGATCGCCGTCAGTGCGTTCTTCTCAATATCTGAGATTTCACTTGCCGCATCGCGCAAAATCAAACTGAAACTGCTTGCCGATGAAGGCAACATCAACGCCCAACGCGTGCTCAAAATGCAGGAAAACCCGGGGATGTTTTTCACCGTGGTGCAAATTGGTCTGAACGCGGTCGCCATTCTTGGCGGTATCGTCGGCGACGCGGCGTTCTCTCCGGCGTTCCACTCGCTGTTCTCTAACTACATGTCGCCGGAACTCTCCGAGCAGCTGAGCTTCATCCTCTCCTTCTCGCTGGTGACCGGTCTATTTATTCTGTTTGCGGACTTAACTCCGAAACGCATCGGTATGATTGCGCCTGAAGTGGTGGCACTGCGTATCATCAACCCGATGCGCTTCTGCCTGCTGGTCTTCCGGCCGCTGGTGTGGTTCTTCAACGGTATGGCCAACATCATCTTCCGCATCTTTAAGCTGCCGATGGTGCGTAAAGACGACATCACCTCCGACGATATCTACGCTGTGGTAGAAGCCGGCGCGCTGGCGGGCGTGCTGCGTAAGCAAGAGCACGAGCTGATTGAAAACGTGTTTGAGCTGGAATCACGTACCGTGCCGTCGTCCATGACGCCGCGTGAAAACGTCATCTGGTTCGATCTGCACGAAGATGAGCAAAGCCTGAAAAACAAGGTTGCCGAACACCCGCACTCCAAGTTCCTGGTGTGTAACGAAGATATCGATCACATCATCGGCTACGTTGACTCCAAAGACCTGCTGAACCGCGTGCTGGCGAACCAAAGCATGGCGCTGAACAGCGGCGTGCAGATCCGCAATACGCTGATCGTGCCGGACACGCTGACGCTGTCTGAAGCGCTTGAAAGCTTTAAAACCGCCGGTGAAGACTTCGCGGTTATCATGAACGAATATGCGCTGGTCGTGGGTATCATCACCCTTAACGACGTAATGACCACGCTGATGGGCGACCTGGTCGGCCAGGGCCTGGAAGAGCAGATCGTCGCACGCGATGAGAACTCATGGCTGATTGACGGCGGCACGCCGATCGACGACGTGATGCGCGTGCTGGATATCGACGATTTCCCGCAGTCGGATAACTACGAAACCATCGGCGGTTTCATGATGTTTATGCTGCGTAAAATCCCGAAACGCACCGATGCCGTGAAGTTCTCCGGCTACAAGTTCGAGGTGGTGGATATTGATAACTACCGCATCGACCAGCTGCTGGTCACGCGCATTGATAACAAGCCAACGGTACTGGTACCGAAGCAGTCGGATATTGTCGAAAGCGGCCAGGGTGCGGCCTGAACTAGCGTGGGCGCCGGCAGATGCCGGGCCTGAAAACATCAACGGCTCCCATAGGGAGCCGTTTTTAATTCTACCGTGTGGTGCCTGCGTTACGCCATTTCGGTCTGGAGACGCAGTACGTGACGGTTTACTTCAGACATCACAGAAAGGTGCTGGATGTCTCTGACTTTTGGGATAAGAATTTTACCCTTATCAAATTCAAAAGCGCCAACGTCCTTGATATACAACCGTCCACGAAACAGGGTTTTAACATACTTCGCAACCTGAAGCGGGTTGTAGCGTTGGAAAATTTTCATTCTAATCTCCTGCGAGTACTACGCCCTAGTTGATCCACATTTGGCTTCAACGCTCCGGGGCGCAAAGTGAAGTACTCGTTAACTATAGTCCATAACAACAGAGGCCCCCTATCGTAGCGGTCCTAATTTACCTTTTTATTACATTAATTCAGAATTTTCTTTTCAGCTATACGACGAAGACAGTATAAGGCTTCATTTTCATAAGATTGTGTGCGTTCCTCCACAAACTGGCACCGTCTTTGCGGGAAAACTTCATCAATCGCACTTATGATTAAAACTATCGGCCAAGTGGTCGGATCACCTGCATAAAAAAAGGAAAAACCATGACTCTACGTACGCTACTGGCGGTTTCATGCCTGTTAATGCCGTTAATGGCTGCCGCACATAATTTCACAAACGGACAACGTGTTGCGCCTGTCGGCGTGGCCGATCGCGGGGAACTCATTCTCGATAATGATAAGTTTAGCTATAAAAGCTGGAATAGCGCGCAGCTGCCTGGCAAAGTGCGGGTAGTGCAACATATTGCCGGACGTTCCTCCGCAAAAGAGAAAAATGCGTCGCTGATTGAGGCGATTAAAGCGGCCAACCTGCCGCATGACCGCTACCAGACCACCACAATTGTGAATACTGACGATGCCATTCCCGGCTCATCAATGTTTGTCCGCAGCAGCATCGAAAGTAATAAAAAGCTGTTCCCATGGTCACAGTTTATCGTCGATAGCGACGGCGTGGTGCGGAAAGCCTGGCAGCTGGATGAAGGCAGTTCGGCCATCGCCGTGCTGGATAAAGATGGCCGAGTACAGTGGGCAAAAGACGGCGCGCTGACGGCCGCAGAAGTGCAGCAGGTGATTGCCCTGCTGCATAAGCTGCTGAATTAATCCAGCACAGATTCGGGAATGCGCTGCGGCCAGCGATAGCCTATATTGACGGCAGACAGCAGCGCGTTCATATCCGCGTAACGCCCTTCATTGCTTGACGAGTGCATCACCACGCAGATCAAATCGCTATCGTCCGGCGCCCGCACGTGCAACAGCAAATGGTTTATTGCCTCCCCTAACGTCCCGGTTTTCCCGCCTACGATATCACCGTTCATCTCATCTACCCCCGTCAGAGAAGTCATGATGATCTTTTTGCGCGCGCGCGCGCCAGTTAACTCTATTGTATGCAAGCGCTTACTCCAGATATCGGTAATTGCCGGATAGCGTAGCGCCGCTATGCCCAGACGGGCGATATCCCGTACACACGAGACCTGCCCTCTGGTCGCCAGACCGTGAGCATTAATAAAATGGCTGTTAAACATGCCAATTGACATTGCAACGCGGTTCATCTGCCGAACAAAACGCTGCTGCGCGTCACCGGTTCCACCTTCAAACCCCAGCAGACGCTCACCCATTGCTCGGGCAACAATCGTCGCCGAAACGTTACTGGATGGGAGCAGCATATTATGCAACGCGTCCCATAGCGTTAACGTGTCACCTGGGCGCAGGTTATTACCTGATCCCTGCGTCTCTTCCCCCTCCAGCATCATGAGCTTCATTCGGATATCAGGCTGAATTTGCAGCGCGGTAATGATCGCCAGCAGTTTTGTCAGCGAGGCTGGCTGCCTGGGGAGCAGTGGATTGTAAAGGAAAAGAGGTTTGCACACCGAACTGGCCATGTAGCAACAGGCAGCGCGCGCGCTCAGTGTTGAGGCAAGTACATGATTCCATTGCGCAGACATTTATCATCTCCATTGATATTGCGCTTCAATAAGCAAAGACGCGAGCTATGCACTCGCGCTCTGCCATTGGTCGATCAAAAAATCGAGACGCGGAAACCGGGGTTGAGGAACGACTCGCGCGGGGTGTAATCCAGCGTTTTACCCTGCCAGTCGTTCACGTGCGCGCCGGCGGCGACCGCGACCGCGTGCCCTGCTGCGGTGTCCCAGATATTGGTCGGCCCGAAGCGCGGATAAAGCTGCGCTTCGCCTTCCGCCACCAGACAGAACTTCAGCGACGAACCAATCGCAGCCGTATCATGCTCGCCAAGCTGCTGCAGATACTCTTTGAGTTCATCATCATTCGCATAGTGAGAGCGGCTCACAACCACCTTCGGCGGGTTTGCATCGCGAACCTGAATCGGCTTGCGCACGCCGCATTCTTCTTTCCACGCTTTGCCGTTGGCCGCGCTATACATGACCTTCAGCACCGGTGCGAACACGACGCCCATCACCGCTTTGCCGTTCTCAATCAGCGCGATGTTAACGGTAAATTCACCGTTGCGCTTAATGAACTCTTTAGTGCCGTCCAGCGGGTCAACCAGCCAATAGCGCTGCCAGTGCTGGCGGACATCCCAGCCCGGCGGATCTTCTTCTGAGAGGATCGGCACGTCCGGCGTCATCGCCTTCAGGCCTTTAACAATCACGTGGTGTGCGGCGATATCGGCCGCAGTCACCGGTGAGTCATCTTTCTTGCTGGCGACGTCTAACGGCTGCTTGCCATCGTACACATCCATGATGGCATCACCCGCGTCGCGCGCAAGTTGACAGACTTGTTCTAACATTTTCCACCTCGTTAAAATTACAGTGGTGTTAACTTATTGTTTTATTTATATCGTATTGCCGCGCAATTCGCTATTCCCATCATTGGTCCGGATAACTGTGAACCGCTGCCGATTTCCCATCCTGATTTTCTGGCATGATTCACATCCTCATAAGCAACAGAAAACAAATACATTTAAATCTGTGTCTTAGATCGATAAAAAGGATGCCTCTGATGATCAAGTTTAGCGCAACGCTTCTGGCCACGCTGATCGCTGCCAGCGTCAATGCCGCCACGGTGGACCTCCGCATTATGGAAACCACCGATCTTCATAGCAATATGATGGATTTTGATTACTACAAAGATACCGCGACCGAGAAGTTCGGCCTGGTGCGCACGGCGAGCCTGATCAATGCCGCCCGCAGCGAGGTGAAAAATAGCGTACTGGTGGATAACGGCGACGTCATTCAGGGCAGCCCGATGGGCGACTATGCGGCTGCGAAAGGGCTGAAACAGGGTGATACCCACCCGGTATACAAGGCGATGAACCTGCTCGACTATACCGTGGGTAACCTCGGTAACCATGAATTCAACTACGGTCTGGATTACCTGCACAAAGCGCTGGCTGGCGCGAAGTTCCCTTATATTAACGCCAATATTATCGACGTTAAGACCCAAAAGCCGATGTTCACACCGTACCTGATCAAAGAGACGGAAGTGACCGATAAAGACGGCAACAAGCATCCGCTGAAAATCGGCTATATCGGCTTTGTTCCGCCACAGATCATGACCTGGGATAAGGCTAACCTCAGCGGTAAAGTGACGGTCAACGATATCACTGAAACTGCACGCCACTATGTACCAGAGATGCGCGCGAACGGCGCGGACGTCGTCGTGGTGATTGCCCACTCCGGCCTCTCTGCCGATCCGTACCAGGCGATGGCGGAAAACTCGGTATATTACTTAAGCCAGGTGCCAGGCGTTGACGCCATCATGTTCGGCCATGCCCACGCCGTGTTCCCAAGTAAAGACTTTGCCGACATCAAAGGCGCGGATATCGCCAAAGGCACCCTCAACGGCATTCCTGCGGTGATGCCCGGCATGTGGGGCGACCACCTCGGCGTTGTCGATCTGGTGCTGAATAACGACAGTGGGAAATGGCAGGTCACCTCCGCCCAGGCACAGGCGCGCCCGATTTACGATGCCGCGACCAAGAAATCACTGGCAGCAGAAGATAACACGTTGGTGCAGGCGCTGAAGGCCGACCACGACGCCACCCGCGAGTTCGTCAGCAAGCCTATCGGTAAATCATCCGACAACATGTACAGTTTCCTCTCACTGGTGCAGGACGATCCGACCGTACAGGTCGTCAACATGGCGCAAAAAGCCTACGTTGAGCACTATATTCAGGGCGACCCGGACCTGGCGAAGCTGCCGGTGCTGTCTGCCGCTGCCCCGTTCAAAGCGGGCGGTCGTAAGAACGATCCGGCCAGCTATGTTGAAGTGGAAAAAGGTCAACTGACCTTCCGCAACGCTGCCGATCTTTACCTCTACCCCAACACTCTGGTAGTGGTTAAAGCCAGCGGCAAAGAGGTGAAAGAGTGGCTGGAGTGCTCCGCCGGGCAGTTCAATCAGATTGACCCGCACAGCAGCAAGCCGCAGTCGCTGATTAACTGGGACGGTTTCCGCACCTATAACTTCGACGTTATCGACGGCGTGAACTATCAGGTTGATGTGACCCAACCGGCCCGCTACGACGGCGAATGCCAGAGCATTAACCCGCAGTCCGAGCGTATTAAGCATCTGACCTTCAACGGTAAGCCGATCGACCCGAACGCCATGTTCCTCGTCGCGACCAACAACTATCGCGCCTACGGCGGTAAGTTCGCGGGCACCGGCGATAGCCATATCGCTTTTGCCTCACCGGATGAGAACCGTTCGGTGCTGGCCGCCTGGATTAGCGCAGAATCGAAGAAAGCGGGCGCAATCCATCCGGCCGCGGACAACAACTGGCGACTGGCGCCTATCCACAGCGACAGCCAGCTGGATATTCGCTTTGAGACCTCACCGTCAGAAAAAGCGGCGGCGTTTATTAAAGAGAAAGCGCAGTATCCGATGAAGCAGGTCGCCACCGATGATATTGGCTTTGCTATTTATCAGCTGGATTTGAGCAAGTAAAAACCGTACCGGGTGACGGCTACGCCTTGCCCGGCCTACTCTTCAGGCCGGATAAGGCGCTGCCGCCATCCGGCAAAAACCTCACCGGGACAGGACGCTCACGCCGGGATCTGCTGCGCCATCACCTGCGGCAAATTCACCTCAATCCAATCCGCCAGCGCCGCCACCTTCTCACTGACCGCTTCGCCGAGCGGTGTCAGGCTATACTCTACGTGCGGCGGCACCACCGGGTAAGACATGCGGTTGATAAAGCCGTCCTGCTCCAGAGCCTGAAGCGACTGGGCGAGCATTTTTTCGCTGACGCCGCCCATTTTCCGGCGCAGATCGCTAAAGCGGTGCGTACCCTCACGCAGCGCCACCAGAATCAGCACGCCCCAGCGGCTGGTCACGTGCTTGAGCACCTCCCGCGACGGGCAGTTGGCCGAGAACAGATCGCCATCGCGCATCTTTTGCGTCAGGGTCGCATTACTTTCTTTCATACTTACCTTTTTGTACGTACTTACTAAAAGTTAGTTATGGTGTTAGCTTACCACAACACCCGATGAACACGAAGGAGAATACCCATGATCGCCATTACCGGAGCCACCGGCCAGCTGGGCCAACACGTGATTGCCAACCTGCTTAACACCACCGCCGCCGCACAATTGGTTGCCGTTGTTCGTAACCCGGCGAAAGCCGCCGCGCTGAGCCAGCAGGGGGTTAGCGTACGCCAGGCCGACTACGGCGACGAAACCGCGCTAACGCAGGCGCTACAGGGCGTCGAGAAGCTGCTGATTATCTCCTCCAGCGAAGTCGGCCAGCGTGCGCCGCAGCACCGTAATATCATCAAGGCGGCAAAGGCGGCGGGCGTTAAATTCATTGCCTACACCAGCCTGCTGCATGCCGACACTTCACCGCTAGGCCTCGCCGTCGAACACATTGAAACCGAAAAAATGCTGGCCGATTCCGGTATCCCTTATGCCCTGCTGCGTAACGGCTGGTATACCGAAAACTATCTGGCCAGCGCGCCGGCAGCCCTGGAGCATGGCGTGTTTATCGGCGCAGCCGGTGAAGGCAAAATTGCCTCTGCGACCCGCGCAGACTACGCCGCCGCCGCCGCACGCGTGATGACGGAAGACGGCCACGCAGGAAAAGTGTATGAACTTGCGGGCGATAACGGCTGGACGCTCAGCGAGCTGGCCGCCGAACTGGCCAAACAGAGCGGCAAAAACGTGGTTTACCAGAACCTGGGCCAGGCCGATTTCGCTGCGGCGCTGAAGAGCGTAGGCCTGCCTGCCGGGCTGGCGGATATGCTGGCTGACTCAGATATCGGCGCCGCCAAAGGCGGTCTGTTTGACGACAGCCATACCCTGAGCACGCTGATTGGTCGCCCGACCACCTCGCTTGCCGACAGCGTCAAAGACCTGCTGTAAGCGTTAAATAATCGTTAAAGAGGGTAGCGCCCCCACGGGTCATCTCGGATAATACAAAGAGGGCCCAGGGGGAGTTTAACGTGCAAGGTGTACCGGAACAGTTCAGCGACGAGAAAGACAGCGCGCGCTTTCGCCACCTGGCGCAGGTGCCGGGTGTCGAGCTGTACCATGCGCATATTTCGCGCTATGCCTTTGAACCCCACACTCACGAAGCCTTCGGCATTGGCGTCATTGAGGCCGGGGCCGAGCGTTTCCGCTACCGCGGCAGCCAGCACGTCGCCCCCGTTCATTCAGTGGTGACCATGAACCCCGACGAGCTGCATACCGGCGAGGCGGAAACCGCCGACGGATGGCGCTATCGGATGATTTATCTGCAGCCCGATCTGCTTGAGGAAGTGACCGGTATCCGCCATTGGTGGTTTGCCGATGCCACCCGCCACGATCCGCAGCGTTCTTTGCTGATTGGCCGCCAAATCCACGCCCTGTGGCATACCGACGATCCGCTGGCACAGAAAGGCCTGCTGCTGGAGATGATCGACACCTTCCGACCGCTCGCCTGCCACGCCCCTGTGCGAACAGAAGCCGTCCATCGCTTTGCCCGCGTACGCGATTATCTTTACGACAACTACATGCATCCCATTACCCTTGATGAATTAGCGGGCGTCGCGGCGCTCAGTCCGTGGCACTTCCAGCGTCAGTTTAAAGCCCATTTTCACGTTACGCCGCACCAGATGCTGATGGCGGTGCGCCTGTGGCGAGCAAAAGAATTTCTCACCCACGGCATGCCCGCCGCCGCCGTTGCCGCCGCGACCGGGCTCACCGATCAGTCGCATCTGACCCGCGCCTTCACCCAGCGCTACGGCATAACCCCGGTGCGTTACCAAAAACAAGTGATCCGTCGCTAATCAGCAATCTCATACAATACGCCGCGCGCTTCACCTCCTACACTTTGCGCATGTTTAACATATCAGGATGTGATGATGATTAGCGGTGTGCTGTACGCCCTGTTAGCCGGTTTAATGTGGGGACTGATTTTTGTCGGACCGCTTATCGTGCCGGATTATCCGGCTGTCTTGCAGTCGATGGGGCGCTATCTGGCGCTCGGGCTGATTGCCCTGCTGTTGGCCTGGCTCGGCCGCGCCCGTTTACGCCAGCTCACGCGCCAGGATTGGTGGACGGCGCTGGCGCTCACCCTGGTTGGCAACCTTATCTATTATGTGTGTCTCGCCAGCGCGATTCAGCGGACCGGCGCGCCCGTTTCCACAATGATTATTGCTACCCTGCCGGTAGTGATCCCCATTTTCGCCAACCTGCTGTATAGCCAGCGCGACGGCAGGCTGTCCTGGCTACGCCTGATGCCTGCGCTGGTGCTGATTGCGAGCGGACTGCTGTGCGTCAACGTGGCCGAGCTGCGTCAGGGCCTGCCGGACTTTAGCGGATGGCGCTATGGCTCAGGCATTGCGCTGGCGACGGTGTCGGTGGTGTGCTGGGCGTGGTATGCGCTGCGTAACGCCCGCTGGCTGCGGGAAAATCCGCATCAGCCGCCGCTTATGTGGGCCACCGCACAGGCGCTGGTGACGCTACCGGTTTCGCTGTTCGGCTACGTTGCGGCCTGCCTGTGGCTACACGCTCAGACGCCCGATTTCGCACTGCCTTTCGGTCCGCGTCCGACGGTATTTATCGGCCTGATGATCGCCATCGCCGTACTCTGTTCATGGGTGGGCGCGCTATGCTGGAACGTGGCGAGTCAGCGGCTGCCGACGGTGATCCTCGGGCCGCTGATTGTTTTTGAAACGCTGGCGGGGCTGCTTTACACCTTCCTGCTGCGCCAGGAGATGCCGCCGATATTAACGCTGAGTGGAATAACGTTATTGGTGATTGGGGTCGTCATCGCGGTTCGGTCAAAACCGCAGAAACCGGCGGTGGTGCCGATTTCAGGTGATGCCTGATGGCGCTTGCCTATCGGGCCTGCACGATTAATATAGGCCCGATAAGGCGTTTACGCCGCCATCCGGCAATCAAGGACCGGCACTCATGCCGGTCTTTGATGCTGGGCCTTAGAACGTTTCCCAGTTTGCTTCGGTCAGCGGCGCCGATTTAGCCGCTGGTGCGGACGTTCTTTTCACCGGTGTTTTCTGCATCGTCTGCTGGCGGCTGATTTTAAACACCGCCACGGTTTGATTCAGACGCGCGGCCTGTTCTTCCAGCGCGGCGGCGGCGCTGGCAGACTCTTCCACCAGCGAGGCGTTTTGCTGAGTCACGCGATCCATCTCGGCGACCGCCTGGCCGACCTGATCGATGCCGCGGCTCTGCTCATCGGAAGCGGAGGCAATTTCGCCCATAATATCGCTCACGCGGGTTACCGCATTCACGATCTCAGCCATCGTCTCTCCGGCCTCGTGCACCAGCGCGGAGCCGGCGTTGACGCGGTTGCCCGAGTCATCAATCAATCCCTTAATTTCTTTTGCCGCCTGGGCGCTGCGCTGCGCCAGCGTGCGGACTTCGCCTGCCACCACCGCAAAACCACGACCCTGTTCACCGGCGCGGGCGGCTTCCACCGCCGCGTTCAGCGCCAGAATGTTGGTCTGGAAGGCAATGCCATCGATCACGTTGGTAATTTGTGCGATTTTGCTGGAACTGGCAGCGATTTCATCCATCGTTCGCACCACGCCGTCGACCACGTTACCGCCCTTCTGCGCGGTCTCGGAGGCATTCTGCGCCAGCTGCGTCGCCTGACGCGCGTTGTCGGCATTTTGTTTCACCGTCGCGGTGAGCTGCTCCATGCTGGCCGCCGTCTCTTCCAGCGATGCCGCCTGCTGCTCGGTCCGCGAAGAGAGATCGTTGCTGCCTGCGGAAATTTCACCCGCGCCGGTATAGATGGTGTCGGCGCCTTCGCGCACCACGCCCACCGTATTCGCCAACGACTGCTGCATGTCGTTGACGTTACGTGCCAGCAGCGCCATTTCGTTACTGCCTTCGGTATTGATGTTGTTGGTCAGATCGCCTTCGGCAATATGGCGGATATGCGCCATCACCTTATGCAGCGGCTTGAGCAGCACGCGTTGCATCGCGACCCAGCTCATCACGATGACCACCACAACCAGCAGCATAATGGCGCCCAGGGTCCACATAATACGCACATAGTCGCTTTCGTTCTGTTGGATGCCAGCGTTGGTCAACGATGCCTGTGCCGCACGCCACTCCTGGTACACCGCCTGCATGGCCTGCTGTTTCTGTTCGGCGTTTTGCTTGAACATCTCTTCCAGCTTGCCCTCTGCCAGCAGTTCGTTCATGCGCGCCAGCGTCGCGGAGTAGATGCCGTATTGCTTCTCAAGGCTGTCCGAGAGATGGCTATTCAACCCCGGCGTTTCCGGCAGCGCGTAATATTTGTCGTAGTGGCGTTTAGCCTCTGCCAACAGGTTGTTCGCCGTATCCACCAGCGTTTTCAGCTCCCCGCCGTTGACGCTACTTGCCATCGTCCCCTGCAGGCGCAGCATGCCACGGTTCAGGGTCACACGTGCCTGGTTAAGGCTAATCCACGCATCGGTAAACTCGGCCACGTTCTGGCTGGAGAGCTGCGAGACGGTAAAGTTCTGCTTGTCGTTATTCAGCGCGCGTACAAATACGCCCGCTGATATCAGCTGCATCGCGCCCAGCGCGACCAGCACGACAATCAGTACGGTAATCACTTTTATTCGTTTAAACATCATTTGCCTTTTTGTGCAGGTGGTCTGAAGTCTCACTATCGGCAGCCCAGCGGGGTTATTTAATCGATTCAGGTCCTACCAGCATGATTATCAATAAGATTCAGCACGTTAAAGGCACAATAATTTTTTGTGACGGCCATCACCTATATCCGCTCCCCATAAAGGGGTATATCCTTGCTGTAAAGATGCATTTAAAATACATCTTATATTATTGATGACGAGGTAACTGCTATGGCCTTTCGCGACCAACCTTTAGGCGAGCTGGCGCTCTCCATCCCGCGCGCATCCGCGCTGTTCCGTAAATATGATATGGATTACTGCTGCGGCGGTAAGCAAACGCTGGCTCGCGCAGCCGCCCGCAAGGAACTGGACGTCGACGTGATTGAAGCCGAACTGGCAAAACTGGCCGAGCAGCCGGTTGAGAAAGACTGGCGCACCGCATCCCTTGCCGAAATCATCGATTACATCATCCCGCGCTACCACGACAGACACCGTGAACAGCTGCCGGAGCTGATTTTACAAGCGACCAAAGTGGAACGCGTTCACGCCGACAAACCGAACGTGCCTAAAGGCCTGGCAAAATACCTGACCATGCTGCACCAGGAACTGTCCAGCCATATGATGAAAGAAGAGCAGATCCTGTTCCCGATGATTAAGCAGGGCATGGGCAGCCAGGCAATGGGGCCTATCAGCGTGATGGAAAGCGAACATGACGAAGCGGGCGAACTGCTGGAAGTGATTAAGCACACCACCAATAACGTCACCATTCCGCCGGAAGCCTGCACCACCTGGAAAGCAATGTATAACGGCATTAACGAAATGATCGACGATCTGATGGAGCACATCAGCCTCGAAAACAACGTGCTGTTCCCACGCGCGCTCAAAGGCGAATAAGATGACTCAGCGCCTCTCCTTGCGGGAGGCGTTTTCTATTACAGCAGCCCTTTCTGGCGGAAGGTTTCCCGCGTCGCCACGTTCAGGTCCATGTCGGCCAGCGCTTCGGGTTTCACCCAGGCGATCGCCTGAAATTCTTCATTGAAAGTGATATCCCGGTTGGCGCTCACGCAGTCAAAGATAAGATAAATCATATAGATCTGTTCGGTCGTTCCGTCGGCGTAGGTTTTTACCCGCACGTCATCGCGGAAGGTCCATGGCTTCACCTCGGTAATCTCCAGCGCTTCGCCCAGCTCTTCACCAATTTCGCGTCTCAGCGCCTCTTCCATGGTTTCGCCCGGCTCCATCCCGCCGCCGGAAATCGCCCACTGGCCGGGAAAAACGCCGCGGTCATCGGCCATTTTACACAGCAGGTATTCGCCCTCGTTTTGAATCACCGGGCAGACAATCGTTCTCTGACGCATTTCATCTCCATACGCTATCCGTTTGTGGCGGGGACGTTAGCACGTTGCGAAAAGTGGGGCTACGAGGCGGGGCTCAAAAATAAAGAAAGCGCCACGATGGGCGCTTTGTGTCGTTTCCCCTCACCTCGTTGGGTAGAGGGTTAGGGGGGAATTTGATTACTTAGCCAGCTTGTTCTTACGCAGGAACATCCAGCCCAGGCCCAGCACGATAAACCAAATCGGCGTTACCATCAGCGCTTCGCGGGTATCCGCTTCCAGCGTCAGCAGCACCAGTACGAAGGCGAAGAACGCCATGCACACCCAGCACATCACTTTGCCCAGCGGCATTTTGTACTTTGAGGATTCGTGCAGATGCGGGCGCTGTTTACGGTACACCAGGTAAGAGCACAGGATAATCGTCCAGACGAACATAAACAGAATCGCCGATACGGTGGTGATCATGGTGAAGGCCGCAATGACGCTAGGGTTCACCATCAGCATAACGACGCCGCCCAACAGACAGATACAGGAGAAGGTCAGCCCTTTCGCCGGTACCGCACGTTTAGACAGCTTGGCAAACAGGCTCGGCGCCACGCCATCCTGCGCCAGGCCGAACAGCATACGGCTGGTAGAGAACACGCCGCTGTTAGCAGATGAAGTGGCGGAGGTCAGCACGACAAAGTTGATGATGCTCGCCGCCGCCGGCAGACCGACCAGCATGAACAGCTCAACGAACGGGCTCTTATCCGGCACCACGGAGCTCCACGGCGTCACCGACATAATGACGATCAGCGCGAAGACGTAGAACATGATGATACGAATCGGAATGGAGTTAATCGCGCGCGGCAGCGATTTTTCCGGATCTTTGGTTTCTGCGGCGGTGGTCCCCACCAGCTCAATACCCACGAAGGCAAACACCGCTATCTGGAAGCCGGCAAAGAAACCGCTGATACCTTTCGGGAACCAGCCGCCGTCGTTCCACAGGTGGGCGAACGACGCTTCGACGCCGGTCGGCGATTTGAAGTGCATCATCACCATCACCAGGCCAACGACAATCAGCGCCACAATAGCGACGATTTTAATCATCGCAAACCAGAACTCCATCTCGCCAAACATCTTCACGGTAGCGAGGTTGAGGCCCAGCAACAGCAGCACGACTGCCAGCGAGGCAACCCAGTCGGAGAGCCCGGGGAACCAGAATTGGGCGTAGGCGGTGATCGCCACCACGTCCGCCATGCCGGTCACCACCCAGCAGAACCAGTAGGTCCAGCCGGTAAAGTAGCCTGCCCACGGACCGAGCAGATCGGCGGCAAAATCGCTGAACGACTTATATTCCAGATTGGACAGCAGCAGCTCGCCCATTGCGCGCATCACGAAGAACAGCATAAAGCCGATGATCATATAAACGAAAATGATCGACGGCCCCGCGAGACTGATTGTTTTTCCGGAGCCCATAAACAGCCCGGTGCCGATGGCCCCACCGATGGCAATCAGCTGAATATGCCGGTTAGTAAGGTTGCGCCGTAGCGACTGTTCAGCCGGCTCCTGCTCTGCGGCAGTAGCGACTTTTATCTGATCAACCATGTGATTTTCTTCCTGTTGTTTCTGTCTGTGTTGTGCGGGCTCTACTGGCCCTTTATGTCGTCATGCAAGACGATCCCATCTATAGGATGTCTCGATATTAGGTAAGAATCGGAGGGATGAATACTATGATTTAAATATAATGTTAATTATATGTTTAAAGTGAGTGTTATATCACCTCACCAATGGGAAACAGCTCACAAAAATACACGCAACAGCGCCATTTGCAAGATAAAATCCCAGGATATATCAAACTTAAGAATTTTGTGCCCTCTCCCCCAATGGAGAGAGGACAAAGGCAGGGCTTACAGGATTTCCAGCAGCTCAACCTCGAAGACCAGGGTGCTGAACGGCGGAATGGAGGCACCCGCGCCGCGCTCGCCGTAGGCCAGGCTGTGAGGGATAGTCAGTTCCCACTTCGAGCCAACCGGCATCAGGGTCAGCGCTTCGATCCAGCCTGCGATAACGCCGTTAACCGGGAACTCAGCCGGTTCGCCGCGCGCGACGGAGCTATCAAACACGGTGCCATCGATCAGTTTACCGGTGTAGTGTACGCGAACGTGGTCGGTACGCGCCGGGATCGGGCCTTCACCCTGAGTCAGTAAGCGGAACTGCAGGCCGGATTCGGTGCTGTTCACGCCTTCTTTCTCACGGTTTTCTTCCAGGTATTTCACGCCATCTTCCGCCATTGCGGCAAAACGCTCGCGACGCACCGCGTCAGCACGTTCATGAATTTCACGCAGCGCGCGATGAACAACGTCAACCGGCACAGCCGGCTGTTTGCCTTCCAGCGCATCGGCGATACCGGCAACCAGCGCTTCCGGCAGTAAACCCTGCAAACCGGACTCGCTCAGCTGCTGTCCTACCTGCAGGCCAATGCCGTAGCTTGCCTGTGCTTCAATGGTGTCAAAAGTCGGGGTGGCCATCGTCTTTCCTTTCTTCGGGTATAAAGTAGCGGGCAGCATAGCAGCCGCGCCGCACAGGGTAAAACTTTGTGTCAGGAAAGATGACAAATTGCCGGGAAAAAGAAACAATACGCTAAGCCCATAGGATATGATGAACATACGCTTTGCCACGTTCATCAGGCAGTTATCTATAATGGATAGCAATGACACGGAGCAGGAGGAAAGCCATGCCCGGGAGATTTGAATTAAAACCTTTGCTGGAGAAAATCTGGCATGCGCCGGACAACCTTCGCATCCTGGATCCGCTGCCGCTCGCGCACCGTCGTGGCGTGATTATCGCTGCTCTGGCCGTCATTGTGGGCTTCTTGTTGCCTTCCGCTGACGACACGCCGGTCGCACCGGTCAGCCGTAGTGCGCAGCTGGACTTCCAGTCACAATCGCAGCCGCAGCCGGATGCGCAGCCGCTGCATGCCCAGCTGATTACGCCGTCGAGCGATCCGGACCAGGTCGCACCGGTCGCGCCAGAGCCGATTCAGGATGAGCAGCCGAGCGAACAGGCTCCTGCGCCGCGCACTCAGCCGTACCAGGAAAGCCGCAGCAGCGGCAACGAATGGCGCACCTATCAGGTAGAGGCCGGCAAAACGCTGGCGCAGCTGTTCCGTGACAATAATCTGCCGCCGACCGATGTCTACGCGATGGCGCAGGTTGAAGGCGCGGGCAAGCCGTTGAGCAACTTGAAAAATGGCCAGAAAGTGCAGATTCGTAAGAACGCCAACGGCGTGGTCACCGGGCTGACCATCGAATCCGACAACGGGCAGGTGCTGTTTACCCGTCAGCAGGACGGTAGCTTTATTCGCGCACGTTAATCATGTAGAGAGCCGGATGGCGGCTTTGCCTTATCCGGCCTACCAAAACCGTGAACGCAGGCCTGATAAGCGCAGCGCCATCAGGCATTACCGCTTCACCTTATTCACCCACCAAATCCCGGAACAGACCAGCACCAGCGCGATCGCGTATTTCCATTCCAGAATGTTTTCGCCCAGAAAAATCGCCGACAGCACGGAGCCCGACACCGGGATCAGGAAGTTAAACGGCGCAATCATCCCCACCCGGTTGTACTTGAGCAGAATACTCCACAGCGCAAACGCAACCGATGAAAGCAGCGTCAGATAACCAAGAATCGCCACCGATGGGAGACCGTGGAAGGTCAGCGTACCGCCGCTCAGATACCCCCCTACCACCAGCGCCAGGCCGCCGATCGCCAACTGGTAGCCGGTCATCACCGTTGGATCGACCGTCTGCGAAATACGTTTACCGTACAGCGACGCCGCCGACAGAATAAACGCCGCCAGCACCACCGAACCGTCGCCCAACAGGCTAAAGCTGAAATCCAGCAGGCCGCTATTAAAATTCACCACCATCACCCCGGCAAAGCCGAGAATACAGCCGAGCGTCTTGTTATAGCTGAGCTTATCGTTCTGGTAGATAAAGTGCGCCAGCAGCACGCTGAAGAAAGTGCCGGTGGCGTTCATGATCGAGCCTTTCACCCCGGTGGTGAAGGCGAGGCCAATGTAGAAAAAGATGTACTGTAGCGAAGTCTGCGTCAAACCCAGCAGCGTCAGTTGGCCAAACTGCCGCGGGGTTAATCGGGCAATCGGTTTGCGCTGTGCCATGGCCAGCAGCAACAGCAGCATGCCGGCGAAGAGGAAGCGGTAGCCGGCAAAAACGATTTTGGTCGGGATGTCGTCGGCGGCGATCTGGAACAGCTCATACCCGCTCTTGATGGCAGGATAGGCGCTCCCCCACAGCAGACAGCAGAATGCGGCACAGAGATAAACGATGTTCTTGCGGGAAAATAGCGGATGCTGGCGGAGAGTTTCCATTCTTTCACCAAAAATTAAAATATTGTTTTAATTTTTAGATTATCGCCAAAAGGATGAAAGATAGCCAGTTGAAAAGCGGTGGGCCAAAAAAGCAAAACGCCGGCACGAGGCCGGCGATTTGTTGTTATCAAAACGTGGGTTGCAGATTACTCAGCAACAACGTTGATGATAACTTTAGCGAACACTTCGCTGTGAACCTGGAAGTCCACTTCGTGCTCACCAGTGGTACGCAGAACGCCGTTCGGCAGACGAACTTCGCTCTTAGCAACTTTAACGCCTGCTGCAGTAACAGCGTCAGCGATGTCGCGAGTACCGATGGAACCGAACAGTTTACCTTCGTCGCCAGCTTTAGACGCGATGGTTACGGATTCCAGTGCGTTGATTGCTTCAGCACGTGCGTTAGCAGCGGTCAGAACGTCAGCCAGTTTAGCTTCCAGTTCAGCGCGGCGTGCTTCGAAGAATTCAACGTTTTTCTTGGTAGCAGGAACAGCTTTACCCTGCGGGACCAGGAAGTTACGAGCGTAGCCCGCTTTAACGTTAACCTGATCACCCAGGCTACCCAGGTTTGCTACTTTATCAAGCAGAATAACTTGCATTACCTTATCCTCTCAAAGTCGTATTAATGGACCGTGACCGATTACTGATGACGATCAGTGTACGGCAGCAGGGACAGGTAGCGAGCGCGTTTGATAGCGCGAGCCAGCTGACGCTGATATTTTGCACGGGTACCGGTGATACGGCTTGGGACAATCTTACCGCTTTCGGTGATGTAGTTTTTCAGCGTAGCGATATCTTTATAGTCGATCTCTTGAACGCCTTCCGCGGTGAAACGGCAGAACTTGCGACGACGGAAATAACGTGCCATATGGCTAGTCTCCAGAATCTATCAATTCAATCTGCTCGGCATGCAGTACCATTTTGCTCAGGCCATTCTTTGCTTTGTGGCAACAGATAAAGCCCTGCACGGTGACTGCGCTACCGACCGTTATACTGTGAGTAATGGCTTGGTTTTCCTGCCC
Source organism: Kluyvera genomosp. 2 (assembly GCF_036759865.1). Taxonomy (NCBI): domain Bacteria; kingdom Pseudomonadati; phylum Pseudomonadota; class Gammaproteobacteria; order Enterobacterales; family Enterobacteriaceae; genus Kluyvera; species Kluyvera genomosp. 2. Next base: position 33,596 of record NZ_JAPKIA010000019.1, on the reverse strand, counting down.
GCTGATTATTACAGGCATTTGGCACCACGCCTGCCGGTGAAACCCGGCTTCCTCCTGCACAGAACGATGCTCAAGCACGAACTGGCAATGAGGAATTCCTGATGGACTGACCTTTCGAAGGGGCATCCTGCACACGGTGCCGGACAACACCAGACGGTTGGTCATCAGAAATTACTCTTCAGAATCCCCAGCTTCAGCATCATCTGCGGTTTCGTTAGCGAAATCATCGCGACGTTCACGACGCTCGTCTTTCGCTTTAACCATCGGAGATGCTTCAGTAACAGCGTGTTTAGTACGCATAACCATGCTGCGGATAACGGCATCGTTGAAGCGGAAAGTAGTTTCCAGCTCATCGATAACTTCCTGCGGTGCTTCAACGTTCAGCAGAACGTAGTGAGCTTTGTGCAGTTTGTTGATCGGATAAGCCAGCTGACGGCGGCCCCAGTCTTCCAGACGGTGGATCTTGCCTTCTGCACCAGTGATGGCAGCAGAGTAACGCTCGATCATGCCCGGAACCTGTTCGCTCTGGTCAGGATGGACCATAAAAACGATTTCGTAATGACGCATCGAATTGCTCCTTACGGATTATTCAGCCTCCTGTCTGGGTCAGCCGCGGCCCATGGAGGCAAGGAACGTGTTAAAGGGCGGCTGAAAAATTGACGCGTCATAATACTTGCGCCCCCCCAGAAACTCAAGTTAATTGCGCAAAAATTCGCACAAAGCGTGAAGCACACCTAAGTTAGTGATTTAAAATTGAACAGTAGCGGATGATGCATTTTTTTGAACGACAGCATCAGAAATGGTCGTGATACCTCTGCGAAAGAGTGGTTACACTTTAATCAGAAGCCCCCCATAGACACAGGAGAGCCGATTACCCCATCAGGACCGTGAGTCAGGAGTTGCGTATGAAAAATATCATTTTTGCCGCCATCGCGATGCTACTGGTTAGCGTTAGCGCACAGGCCGCCATTAAGATCGATAGCCATCAGGCGCGTAACATGGACGATGTCCACAGCCTGGGGGTTATCTATATCAACCACAATATCGCCACTGAGCAAGAGGCCGACCAGGCGCTCAGTCAGGAGAGCGACGCCCAGGGGGCAAAATTCTTCCAGCCTATCCTGGTGCATGAGCCGGGCAGCGGCGGGTTAATCCACGCCAGCGCAGCGCTGTACCGCTAGCCCCGTTCCCAACGCTTCGCCTCCGCCCGGGGGCGAAGTATCAAAAAGGCTCCGGAATCAGACCAGTAACATCCCGAAGGCGTACAAATCCCGGAGCACTATATGATACACGTATCGTCGCCTATTACTGCCCATAGTAGGCGTCAGGGCCGTGTTTGCGCATGAAGTGTTTATTCATCAGATAAGCATCGATAGGCTGTAAGCCGGGGTTAATCCCGCGCGCGATCCACGCCATTCTCGCCACTTCTTCCATCACCACCGCATTGTGTACCGCGTCGTGTGCATCTTTACCCCAGGCAAACGGGCCGTGTTGGTATACCACCACGCCCGGCGTATGCATGGGCTCGCCGTCACCCAATGTTTCGATGATCACCTTGCCGGTATTGCCTTCATAATCGCCCTGCACTTCCGCTTCACTCAGCCCGCGGGTGCAAGGAATATCGCCAAAGAAATAATCAGCGTGGGTGGTCCCGAGTGCCGGGATTGCCAGACCGGCCTGGGCCCAGGCCGTAGCGTGAGTCGAGTGAGTATGCACAATACCGCCAAGCGATGGGAAGCGACGATACAGCGCCAGATGCGTTGCGGTATCAGAGGAAGGCCGGAACGCCCCTTCCACAACGATGCCCTCAAGGTCGACCACGACCATGTCATCCACGCACATCGTCTCATACGCCACGCCGCTGGGCTTAATCACGACAAGACCACGCTGACGATCGATAGCGCTGACGTTGCCCCAGGTGAAGGTCACCAGCCCATAACGCGGCAAATCCATGTTTGCCTCAAAGACCTGCTGTTTCAACGTTTGCATCATGCCGCCTCCACCAGCCCGGCGCGGGCCATCCGCGCTTTGACCCAGTCGCGCGCTTTCGCTACTTCGGCAATCGGATCGGCCGCCGTTTCGCTCCACATCTCAATCAGATACGGCCCGCAATAGCCACTCTCCCGCAGCGTACTGAAGCAACGTTCAAAATCGACAACCCCTTCGCCAAACGGCACGTTCTTGAAGACGCCGGGTTTCGTGTCCTTCACGTGCACGGCCACAATGTGCCCTATACCGGCCTGCAGCTCCATCTGCACATCGTTATCCCAGGCCGACAGGTTGCCGATATCCGGGTAGAGTTGAAACCACGGGTTATTAAGATAATGCGCATAGCCCAGCGCCTTGCTGATGGAGTTCATCAATGGATAATCCATGATCTCCATCGCCAGCGTCACCTGCGCGCGGCTCGCCATTTCAACGCTCTCTTTCAGCCCGTCGCGGAAGCGGCGGCGCGTCTCGTCGTTCGCCTGCTGGTAGTACACGTCATAGCCCGCCAGTTGGATAACGCGAATGCCAATATCCTGAGCAAACTGGATGGCTTTACGCATGATCTCCAGCCCCTGGCGGCGAACATCGTCGTCTTCACTGCCGAGCGGGAAGCGGCGGTGCGCGCTAAGGCACATCGACGGCACCCGTACGCCGGTTTCCGCTATGGCGGCGATCAGCGCTAAACGCTGCTCGCGGCTCCAGTCGAGACGGGCCAGCCGCGCGTCGGTTTCATCCACCGACATTTCCACGAAATCAAAGCCAAGCGTATTCGCCAGCAGCAGTCTTTCCCGCCAGCACTCCCCTCCGGGGAGCGCTTTTTCATAGATGCCGAGCGGCGTCTGTTTCGTCAGCATAACCGCTCCTTAGCCCCAAAGCTGGGCGATGGAGCGTTTAAACTGGCGCGCGGCCTCCACCGGTGAGGCGGCATCGCGGATGCTGCGCCCGGCGATAAAGACGTGGATAGGAATGCCTTTAAACAGCGGTAAATCTTCCAGCGCCAGTCCACCGGTGACGGTGACTTTAAAGCCCATATCCGCCAGGCGTTTGATGGCGCTGATATCCGCCTCACTCCACGCCACGCCAGCCGCCTGCGCATCACGGCTGCGGTGATACACCACCTGCCCGATACCCGCCGCGCGCCACTCTGCCGCCTGCTCCCAGGTCCAGAAGCCGGTCAGCTCAATCTGCACGTCACCGTTGAATTCCTTCGCCACATCCAGCGCGCCTTTCGCGGTGTTGATATCCGCACAGCAGATCACCGTTATCCAATCGGCATTCGCTTCAAAGCACATCCGAGAGAGAATTTTGCCCGCGTCGGCAATTTTGGCGTCCGCCAGCACGATTTTGTTTGGGTACAGCGCCTTGAGGTCGCGAACCGCACGCACCCCTTCCGCCACGCACAGGATGGTGCCGACTTCAATAATATCCACTTCATCGGCAATCAAACGCGTTGTTTCATAAGCTGAAGCCATTGATTGGTTATCCAGCGCAACCTGCAACATCGGTAATGACATTTCACTCTTCCTTTTAAACGGCCGCCGCGTTGGCGTTATCAATTAAATCGAGCACTTCCTGCGCGGTGCGGCAGGCGCGTAAGCGGTCAAAATTAGCTTCGTCATCAAACAGATTGACGATCTGCATGATGCCCACTTCCTGGTGCGTATTGGCGTCGACCGCCGCCATGGTGATCAGGATATCGACCGGATCGTTATCTTCGTGGTTAAACACCAGCGGCGTTTTTAGCGTGACCAGCGCAAAACCGGTTTTCTTCACCCCCTCTTCCGGGCGGCCGTGCGGCATTGCCAGGCCCGGCGCAATCACAAAGTAGGGTCCATGCTGGGCCACGCCATCAAGAATGGCCTGGTAATAGCGCGGCTCAACAACATCGGCCTTAACCAGAAGGTCAACGCCCAGCTTGACCGCTTCCTGCCAGGTTGCCGCGTCGGCCTGTAAAAGAATGGCGTCGTTATCCGCCAACGAATCGCGTAATTTCATGGCGCGTCCTTACTTCACGTCCTGCGGAAAATGTTCTTTGATCACGTCTAACAGCTTCGGACCAAAGTCAGCAGGCGACAGCATGTTGCGCACGCCAACCACGTATTTATTGCCCGACACGGTAATTTCACCGGCAATATGGGTAGAGGCGATAATGATATCGGCCCCGGCCAGCTCGCTTTTGTACTCCCCTACCGCGCAGCTGTTAACCGTATGGTCAATGTTGGACTGCGTCAGGAACTGATCTACTTTCATCTTCATAATCATGGAACTGCCTTGCCCGTTACCACATACGGCCAGAATACGTACGGTCATAGTCAAAACTCCTTATTAAGCAGAGGCGTCTGCCAGTTGTTTTTCAGCATCTTCCTCAGCGCGCAGCGCGCGTCCGGCGAAGACCATATAAGCCAGTGCAATCACAATAATGACGGCCATAAACACGATGCCGACGGAGGCGAAGCCTTGCATCATCGGCGGCGCCAGAATTGACCAGTCAGCCATGCCCATCCAGGCGCTCATGCCGGTCAGCTTCACCGCCCAGACGCAGCCGAAGATTTCAATCATCCCCATCACCAGGCAAATCTTGAGCGCAGCGCGCCAGCCGCCAAAGTGGTTGGCAAACACGCCGATGGTGGCGTTGGAGAAGAACATCGGGATAAAACCGGGAATAATCAGAATAGAGGAGCCGCAGCCCACCAGAATTGCCACGGCAATCAGCTGGCCGATAGTGCCCCACATAAAGCCCCACACCACCGCGTTCGGCGCGAAGCTATAGATAGCCGCACAGTCGATAGCCAGCACCGCACCGGGGATCAGGCGCTGGGAAATACCGTTAAACGCTTCGGACAGTTCCGCCACAAACATGCGCACGCCCTGAGTGATGATGAAGATCGCCACCGCGAACGAGAAACCGGTTTGCAGGATATAGACCGTCCAGTGGGTTTTCCCCGCCATGGCCTGAACCACATCAATGCCGAAGGAGAGCAGGATCGCGCCAAAAAAGAGGGTCATCACAATCGCCGTGGAGACGATGTTGTCATGGAAGATATTCAGCCAGCCAGGCAGCTTGAGATCTTCAACGCTTTCCTCTTTCTTGCCCAGATATGGCGCGACTTTATAGGCAAGCCACGAGGCGAACTGCTGCTGGTGACCAATGGAGAAGCCGCAGCCATCCGTCACTTCCTGCGTCGGCTTATACATCATGTTGGACGTAATGCCCCAGTAGAGCGACACCAGCACCGAAGTGCAAATAATGGTGGTCCACATGGAATATCCACAGATATAGAAGAACACCGCAATCAGACCTGCCTGCTGGAACATAATATGGCCGGTAAGCATGATGGTGCGAATGCCGGTGATGCGCCGCAGCAGCACGTAACAGATATTGAGCGCCAGCGCCAACAGCACCGCGTACCCAACCCAGCTATAGGCGTCGCCCATGCGCTCGATAGTCGCCATCATTGAAGCGTAGGTATCAGAAATGGCGCCATTGATCCCGTAAACCTCGGACATTTTCGCCACAACGGGTTTGAACGTACTGGTCAGGATGCCGGACCCCGCCTGTAAGAGCATAAAGCCGATGATCGTTTTGATGGTGCCTTTGATTATCACGCTCACGCTTTTACGCAGCAGGATGTAGCCGATGCAGGTCACGATACCCAGCAGCAGCGGGGCGTTGGTCATCACCTGATTAAAAAAGACGGTAAAGATGTTGTAGAGGATCTCCATAACGCTCTCCAGTAAATGAGGGAGCTGAACCAACAGCCCTGTTCAGCCGGGTGACACACACTCTAATAATCAAAAATAATCACAACAAGATTTAATTTGATTAAGTGTGATGCACGCCGCAATAATAAACCTACGGTTACAATGGAATAGAGATCCATCGAATACCGTTAAAAATAATCAATTCAAATCAATTAAATAGATAAAAAACATAGATTAAAGCCAGTTTCTATAGTCAGGCTGGCGGTGGTAAAACGTCTCTTCCGCTGAAAACACCCCATTGCAATCGTGAAAAAACGGTGAGATTATCAATCACAATAAATCACCAAATGATCACAAATGACATATTCAAGAGGAAAACACGATGAGCAAAGTAGAGACCATCTCGCGAGAATCCTGGATCCTGAGCACGTTTCCGGAGTGGGGAAGCTGGCTGAATGAAGAAATTGAGCAAGAACAGGTCGCACCAGGCACCTTTGCCATGTGGTGGCTGGGCTGTACCGGAATCTGGCTGAAATCAGAAGGCAGTGCCAATATCTGCGTCGATTTCTGGTGCGGCACCGGGAAACAAAGTCATGGTAACCCATTGATGAAACAGGGCCACCAGATGCAGCGCATGGCAGGGGTCAAAAAATTACAGCCCAACCTTCGCACCACGCCTTTTGTGCTGGATCCTTTTGCTATTCGCCAGATTGATGCCGTGTTGGCCACGCATGACCATAACGATCATATCGACGTGAACGTTGCCGCCGCCGTCATGCAGAACTGCGCCAGCGACGTGCCGTTTATCGGCCCACAAACCTGCGTTGACCTGTGGATCGGCTGGGGCGTGCCAAAAGAGCGCTGCATCGTGGTCAAACCGGGCGACGTGGTGAAAGTGAAAGACATTGAAATTCATGCGCTTGACGCCTTTGACCGCACCGCGCTGATCACGCTGCCGGCAGATCAAAAAGCCGCAGGCGTGCTGCCGGACGGCATGGACGCCCGCGCGGTGAACTATCTGTTTAAAACGCCGGGCGGTACGCTTTATCACAGCGGCGACTCCCACTACTCCAACTACTACGCAAAACACGGCAACGAGCATCAGATTGACGTCGCGCTGGGCTCCTACGGCGAGAACCCGCGCGGCATTACCGATAAAATGACCAGCGCCGATATTCTGCGTATGGGTGAAGCGCTGAACACCAAAGTCGTCATCCCCTTCCACCACGATATCTGGTCAAACTTCCAGGCCGACCCGCAGGAAATTCGGGTGCTATGGGAAATGAAGAAAGATCGCCTGAAGTACGGGTTCAAACCTTTCATCTGGCAGGTTGGCGGCAAATTCACCTGGCCGCTGGATAAAGACAACTTTGAATACCACTACCCGCGCGGCTTTGACGACTGTTTTACCCTTGAACCAGACCTGCCGTTCAAATCGTTCCTGTAATTAGCGCAGTGACTTCCCGGCGTCTCCCGCCACGGTGAGACGCCGTTATCCGCCACCCAGACAATAGTTTTAGTATTTTAGCGACATTTCAAATATCATCTTTACTCATCATTTTTTTTCGGATTAGCTCATGACGGAAGCGCAAAGACATCAGATTCTACTGGAACTGCTGGCACAAGCGGGCTTTGTTACAGTAGAGCAGGTGATTTCCCGTCTGGGGATCTCACCCGCGACGGCACGCAGGGACATCAATAAGCTGGATGAAAGCGGCAAGCTGAAGAAAGTGCGCAACGGCGCCGAAGCCATCAGCCAGCAGGCACCGCGTTGGTCGCCGATGAACATTCACCAGGCGCAGAATCACGACGAGAAGGTACGTATTGCCAAAGCGGCTGCTCAGCTGGTTATGCCGGGCGAAAGCGTGGTGATCAACTGCGGATCGACCGCCTTTCTGGTCGGCCAGGAGATCTGCGGCAAACCGGTACAGATCATTACTAACTATCTGCCGCTGGCGAATTACCTCATCGACAAAGAGCACGACAGCGTCATTATTATGGGCGGGCAATATAATCGCAGCCACGCCATTACGCTCAGCCCGCAGGGCAGCGAGAACAGCCTCTATGCCGGGCACTGGATGTTCACCAGCGGCAAGGGGCTGACGGCAGAAGGGCTTTATAAAACCGATATGCTGACGGCGATGGCAGAGCAGAAAATGTTGAACGTGGTCGGCAAGCTGGCGGTACTGGTTGACAGCAGTAAGGTTGGCGAGCGCGCGGGCATGCTGTTCAGCCGCGCCGAGGAGATCGATCTGCTGATTACCGGTAAGCAGGCTGACGCCCTGATCCTCAAAAAGCTTGAGGATCAGGGCGTTCAGGTGATTCGCGTTTAAAGCCGCTCGCGGAAAAACGCCACTGCACCGTCCAGCGCCTCGGGGGTAATACGATGCCGCACGCCGGCCTGCCAAAGGCAGGTTAATCGCGCATCCAGCCCGGCCTCGCGCAGCGCCTGTTGAAGGCGGAAGGTTTCCCCGGCGGGAACCACATCATCCTCTTCGCCGTGCCACAGCAGCAACGGACGGTCGGCAAGAGCCGCCAGTTGGTGACCCACCTCCCATTTCGCCAGCAGCGGCTGCAGGCGTGCCTGCTGTGCCTCCGGCGCGGGGAAGAGCGTGGTTGCCAACGACGTAAAATAGCCCGAGCCCATCAGGCTGGCCACGCATTTTAACTCGGGATGCTGCGCCATCAGCCCCAATGCGGTCATACCGCCCATTGACGCCCCGGCGACCGCCAGACGCCCCTCGCTGACCAGTCCGCTGGTCAGCAGCGCATCACGCAGTGGGGAGAACTCGTTAAAATTCTGCAGCAAAATCTGCCAGAAACGCTGCAAACGCCCCGCGCTATCGCCGTTAAAACGCTCGCCGTGCTCGGCCGCGTTGGGCATGACCACCCGAAAACCCGCCTGTGCCAGGGCGACGGCAAAATAGCTATACACCACGTTAGAGGACGTAAAACCGTGATAAAACACGATGGTAGGCAACGCTTTTTCTGCACATCCCTTAGGGTAAGCATGCAGAATTTGTTGCCCGGCCAGGGTGCGCGTTTCCAGTTCAATCATAGGGCTTCCTTTAACGATGATGAGATATGATACGAAAATTGATGCACTAATATGACGACAATACCCCTGATTGATAACATTGAGAACCCGGTTACGGTTTCGTGATATTTTCATTCGAAAATAGCGCTATGGTTAACAAATCAGGAACATTAACCCAAAAGGGAAATTTTTCCCCACTACACTATGGCTATCAGGAAACGGGAAATGGCGATAAAACGGTTAATCCCACTGTTGCTGGCGCTCTTGCTGAGCGGTTGTAGTTTACTGGAAGGCTCGCCTGAAGCGCCGCCTCCGGTCACCGACCACCCGCAGGAAATTCGCCGCAACCAGACGGAAGGTTTGCAGCGCATGGGCACGGTTAGCGCACTGGTCTACGGCTCGCCGATGGACGTTGAAGAGACGATTAAGGCGAAAGTCGCCGCGCAGAAAGCGGATTACTACGTGATCGTGATGATAGACGATACCGTCGTGCCGGGGCAGTGGTACTCCCAGGCCATCCTCTACCGTAAGTAACCTTGAGCAGTTTTACATTGGTTTGCACCGTTTCACGTTTCCCTGATGCACAATGACGCCGCTATCGAAAAACAGGATATGCGTCTGCTATGGACTGCCCTACTGGGTTATGTGAAATGGAGCTGACGATGAAACAATCACTTACCTTATCTACCCTGCTTTTGCCGGGCGTTTCGCACGCTGCTGCGGCGCAATCAGCAGAATTCGCCAGCGCAGATTGTGTCACCGGGCTCAATGAGATCGGGCTGATTTCGGTGAACAACGTGACCGGAAGCCTGGAAGACGTCGAACAGGTGATCGCCCGCAAAGCGGATGAACAGGGCGCATCCTGGTATCGCATTGTTCAGATGTACGAAGAACCCCAGCCGGATAACTGGCGTGCACAGGCGATTATCTATGCCTGAGACCAGCCTATAGTGGAAGATGCGTTATTGTGTCACGCCTCTTCCACTCCCCCAATGGTTTACCTTCCCCCGCCCGTTGCCCGATGTAATACTTCGCTTATCACCTGTTCATGCAGCAGCACCCCGCCGCGCGGATCGAGCATCATTCGACACCAGGCCTGAGCCAGCGGTGGAGACGCATAGCGCAGCATTTGTGCTCCCACGCCCAGCAGATAAAGCTGACCGGTGATTTCCCGGCCCTGCGCTTCACCAGGCCGACGTAGCCGCTGCTGAAGCTGACGCCAGTGGCGGTCGAAATGACGGTCCTGGCCTTTCACGTCTGCACACTCGGCGGCCAGCAGCGCGACGGCATCCGGCCGCTTCATCAGTACGCGCAGCACATCGAGGCACATAATATTACCGGAGCCTTCCCAGATACTGTTCACCGGCATCTCACGGTACAGCCGCGGCAGCTCGCTCTCTTCACAGTAACCTACACCCCCGAGCACCTCCATGGCCTCAGCGACAAACGGAATCCCCGCCTTACAAATGGCGAACTTCGCGGCAGGCGTAAACAGCCGCGCCCACAGCGCCTCCTGCGGCACGTTCGGCTGGCCCCAGGCGCTGGCGAGGCGGAACATAAACGCCGTCTGCCCTTCCAGCTGAAGGGCCATTCGGCCCAGCACCTGACGCATGAGCGGCAGGTCAACCAGATTATGGCCAAACGCCTGACGCTGGAAAGCGTGATATAGCGCCACCGAAAACGCGCGGCGCATCAGACTATGGCTGCCCAACGCACAGTCAAAACGCGTCAGACCGCCCATTTTCAGGATCTGGCGAATACCGTCGCCCTCTTCACCAACCGCCCAGCCCAACGCCTGCTGAAACTCCGCTTCGCTGCTGGCGTTCGCGCGATTGCCGAGCTTATCTTTTAAACGCTCAAGACGAATGGCGTTGCGCGAGCCATCGGGCAGAAAGCGCGGGACGAAGAAGCAGGTCAGCCCACCGCGAGCCTGTGCCAGCACCAGATGAGCATCGCTTTGCGGTACCGAGAAAAACCACTTATGTCCGGTAAGCTGGTAGTTTCCCTCGGCAAGACGCTCCGCGCGCGTACTGTTGCTCAACACATCGGAACCGCCCTGCTTTTCGGTCATGCCCATGCCAATCAACAGCCCGCGTTTCTGCACGCCTGGCTGCTGATGCGGATCGTAGCGATCGCTCAATAATGCCGTTCGCCATTCGGCAAACGCCGTCGGCAGCGCCTGGAGCAACAGCGGCGTCGCGGCAAAGGTCATCGTAATCGGGCACAGTGACCCGGATTCCACCTGCGCATGGAGCATAAAGCGTGCGGCGCGCGCCACAAATGCGCCGCTGCGTGCCTCCACGTCCCAGGGAAGGTTATGCACGCGGTTCGCACACAGCCCCTGCATCAGCAGATGCCAGGCGGGATGAAAGCGCACATCGTCCAGCCGCTGGCCCTGCGGATCATAGCGTAAGAGTTCAGGGGGATGAGCGTTGGCGAGCCTGCCGAGCTCCAGCGATTCGGCGGTGCCAAGCTGTTGGCCGATGCTCGCCAGCAGCTCGCTGTCCCAACCAGCATCATAGCGGGTCACCGCATCACGTAGCGCAACGTCAGATAAAAACAGGTTACTGTTATTTAAGGGAATAGGTTGATTAAAAACGGTATGTGTTTGCCAGTTCATTGTGTCTCCCTCCGTCAATGGGCAACCTTTTAAGTATGGACGGTCGGGGGAGATGCACAATAAAAAAGCCACCCGAAAGGGTGGCTTAGGTCATACAGAGCGTGGTTTGACGCAGAACCCGGCGGCGCTTCGCTTGGCCGGGCTACAGGATTTGTAGGCCTGATAAGCGTAGCGCCATCAGGCGGTTAGCTGCGCTGACGTACCGCTTCAAACAGGCAGATGCCGGTTGCTACGGAGACGTTCAGCGACGACACGGTGCCCGCCATCGGAATGCTGATCAGCTCATCGCAGTGTTCGCGAGTCAGACGACGCATGCCTTCACCTTCCGCCCCCATCACCAGCGCCATGGAGCCGGTCATTTTACTTTGGTACAGGGTATGCGTGGCTTCACCGGCAGTACCGACAATCCAGACGTTCTCTTCCTGCAGCATACGCATGGTGCGCGCCAGGTTGGTCACGCGGATCAGCGGGACGCTTTCCGCCGCGCCGCAGGCGACTTTTTTCGCCGTAGCGTTAAGTTGGGCAGAGCGATCTTTCGGCACGATAACCGCGTGCACGCCCGCCGCATCGGCGCTACGCAGGCAGGCGCCCAGGTTATGCGGGTCGGTCACGCCATCAAGAATCAGCAGGAACGGGTTGTCGAGCGAAGCAAGCAGATCCGGCAGATCGTTTTCCTGATACTGACGCCCCGGCTTAACGCGCGCAATGATCCCCTGGTGCACGGCACCTTCGCTTTTCTCATCGAGGTACTGACGGTTCGCCAGTTGGATCACCACGCCCTGCGCTTCCAGCGCATGGATCAGCGGCATCAGACGCTTATCGTCGCGGCCTTTCAGAATAAACACTTCCTGAAAACGTTCAGGCGCGCGCTCCAGCAGTGCCTGCACTGCGTGGATGCCGTAAATCATTTCACTCATTGAACATACTCGTTTGTGGCGGTGTGCGCCGGGTTAATTAGGCCGTGAATCGAGGTCACTTGCGCCTATTATAACCGACAAAGCGTTCAAATCGACTTTTGTCCGCCCCCCACGGGCAATTAACCCAAATGACGCTTCGCCTCCTGCCTCACCCGATGCAGAACCCGATGTTTAATATCGCTGTACTGCGGGTGTTCCGCCAGCGTTTCAATGTCCCGTTCACGCCCAAATGGCAGCACGATCTCTTCGACGATCCTGCCCGGTTTTGCCGACATGATAAGAATGCGATCGGCCAGGAACAGCGCCTCTTCCACGTCGTGCGTCACAAAGAGCAACGTAGTGCCGGTAGAGAGCCAGGCTTCGCGCAGCAGCTCCTGCATCATCAAACGCGTCTGCGCGTCCAGCGCGCCAAAAGGCTCATCCAGCAGCAGCACTTCCGGGCCCGGTAGCCAGGCTCGCGCCAGGGCGACGCGCTGCTTCATGCCTCCGGAAAGCTGCCAGGGCGCGTGATGCTCAAAGCCTTTTAAGCCTACCCGTTCAAGCCACGTTTGCGCCTCGGCGTTGGTTTCCTCTTTGAGGTGTTTACCCAGTCGTGGACCAAAGGTGACGTTCTCCAGCACCGATAGCCACGGAAACAGATTCGGCTGCTGGAAAATCATCCCGCGATCGGGGCCGGGCTGGCGCACCGTTTTCCCGCCGGCCGCCACGCGCCCGCGATCCGGTTTATTAAATCCCGCGACCAGGTTGAGAATGGTCGATTTTCCGCAGCCAGATGGCCCCAGCAGCACCACAAACTCCCCCTGATTGAGGGAAAGATTAATATCTTCCAGCACCGTAAACGGCTGCGGCTTTGCCGCAAAGGTCAGTGAAACGTTTTCCAGCGTAATCGCGCTCATTATTCTTTCCCCGCCCAGGGTACAAAGAGACGCTGCAGCCCGAGAAGCAGCAGATCCAGGAGATAACCAATGCCGCCCAGCAGCAGAATACCCAGCATCACAATATCGGTTCGCAGATAGGCGCTGGCGTTGATCACCATCCAGCCCAGACCGGAGCTGGCGGCCACCATTTCAGCCGCGATAAGCGATGTCCAGCCGATACCAATAGAGAGCCTGACGGTGGTAAAGAGGTCCGGTAACGCGTCCGGCATCACCACGCGCAGGAAAATTTGCTGACGAGATGCGCCCAGCGTTTGGGCCACGCGAATGCGCGCACGCCCGATTCTCTCTACCGCGGCCGCAGCGCCCACGACGACGCTCAAAAACGTGGCGATAAAAATCAGGAAAAATTTCGACGACTCACCGATCCCCAGCCAGACGACCGCCAGCGGGATAAGGGCTATCTTCGGCAGCGGGCGCAGGAACTGAACGAACGGATTCAGTACGGCCGAGAGCCCTTCTGACAGCCCCATCAGCAGCCCGAGCGGAATACCAATAATAATAGCTGCCGCAAAAGCGCTCAGCGCGCGCGCTAAACTCACGGCGACATGCTCCCACAGCGGCACCTGGCGGTAGCCATCCGCCAGTAGCTCTTCCGTGGTCAACCCAATATCAGTGAGCGAAGGCAACAGCAGTGGGTCAACCCACTGCCGCATGGCCGCCACCTGCCAAAGGGTAAAAAAGACCGCCACCGATAGCACGCTGATGGCGATGTGCTGACTTAATCTCATTGCGCCGCCACCGCTGCATCGCGAATGTAGCGGGAGTTAATGGCGCTATCCCAGTTTGCCGGAATATCGCGCTGGCGCAGTTCACCAATACCCGCGAGGAAGTGTGATGTTTTGGTCAACGCTTTACCGATGCCGCTGTTGGTGGTTTGAGTACCATTACCCAGCCAGTCGGCGGTGCCCTGCTGCACCAGCGTCGGGTATTCCAGGCCGCCCAGCGTGTTCGCTGCGGTGGTTACCGGTGCCCCCACCTCTTTTGCCACAATAGCCGCCGCGCGCTCCGGATCTTTTTTGAATTCATCAACCTTCTGCTGATGCACTCGCAGGAACGCGCTTACCGCCTGCGGATACTGTTCGGCAAAGGCTTTGCGCACGACGTAGTTGTTGTAAATCAGATAGCCATCTTTCTGCAGGTCTTTGGTGGCAAACACCTGATGGCCGCCGGACGTTTCCAGCTCCTGAGCAAACGGCGCCCAGACGTAGCCCGCATCAATATCACCGCGTTTCCATGCCGCGACCATTTCCGCCGGGCGCAGCGGCAGTAGCGTAATTTTGCTGCGGTCTAATTTGTTCACGCTGATAGCGGCTTCCAGCGCATATTGCGCCGTGGAATTTGGTGGATAAGCCACGCGTTTACCTTCAATATCCTTGATACTCGTGATGCCTTCTTTACCAATCAGCCGTTCATAGCTGGCAATCACGCCGGACACGCCAATAATCTCCACCGGCAATTTACGTACGATACCGGCGGTTGCCGGGCTCGAACCAAAATTAGCAATATCAATAGCATTACTGGCGAAATAATTTAATGCATCGGCGCCTGAGGCAAATTGCACCCATTTCACTTTGCTGTTTAACGCTTTATCTAAAGAGCCGTCGGCTTTTGCCAGCATTAATACCTGGGAACCACCGCTATAGGCAACGCGGACTTCCGCCGGATTATCCGCAAAGCTGAAATTGGCCCATAGCCCACCCGCAGCGATTAATAAGCTGAGTGCTTTTTTCATTTTATTTATCCTTTTAAGAATTTATTAACCCGATGCCGGGTCGGAAAGTCAGTTACGAAAATCTTATTGATAGGCCTGCCATAAAGACGAACATCGCTCCGCCAGCGCTTGCGACGGGTCGTAGGTCAAATGAAGAAACGGTGCGCGCACAGCCTCCAGCGCTACCGGCACTTCGGTACACGCCAGCACCAGCTTCTGCGCGCCGCGCGCAAACAGCGCGCTTGCCTGATGCCCCAGCAGCTTGCCACCTTCGCGCAGCGCACCGCGCTTGACGGCGTAGCAGCCGGGGACAAACCATTCCCGCAGCTCATCCGCCGTCGGTAGCAGCGATTCAATATCATGAGCGGCCAGCTTTTGCTGATACCAGCCTGCGTTAAGCGTCCCTTCCGTAGCGATAATCCCTACCCGCTGCGGGCGAGTCACCTGCTTAGCCAGTGCATCCAGCGTCGCATCCACGATATGCACAATGGGCGCATCGCTGGCCTCCGCAAGCGCGTCATACCAGTGGTGAGCGGTATTGCAGGGAATAGCAATATGGCTCGCCCCCGCTTCGTTGAGTTTTTTAATACCGTAAATCAGCTGCGGTAAAGGCGATGGCCCCATCCCCGCCAGCGCCTTCTGCCGGTCGGCAATTTGTGGCACGTTCCACACCACTGACGGCAGCTGCTGTTGATCGCTCTGTGCCGGAGTCGCCTCCAGCAAGCGGCGCTGAAAATCGAGCGTCGCAAGCGGCCCCATACCACCGAGTATGCCCAGCAGAAACGTCTCAGACATGTTCCAGCACCTGGCGATAGCCAAACAGCCCCGCCGAACCGCCGGTGTGAATAAACACGACGTTTTCATCCTTGCGGAAATGTCCCTGACGAATAAGGTCAATCAGCCCCGCCATGCCTTTTGCGGAATAAACCGGGTCAAGAAGAATGCTTTCATGGCGCGCCAGTAGCGTCAACGCCTCCACCGTACCGGCCGTCGGCAGGCCGTAGCCATCACCGACATAGTCGCTGTTCGCCACGACCGCATCTCGCGGCAGCTCGCCGGAGACGCCCAGCAGCGCCAGCGTTTTTGATGCCAGGTTCCAGACGTTATCTTCCTGCTTAACCTTCGGCGCCCGGACGCTAATGCCCAGCACGGGAACCCGGCTGTTGGTTGCGGTAAAGCCCGCGACCAGACCCGCCTGTGTGCCGGTGCTGCCGGTCGCATGTACAACGTGGTCAATACGCAGACGGTGTTGCGAAGACTGATACAGCAGCTCTTCGGCGCAGGCAACGTAACCTAACGCACCAATCGGGTTAGAGCCGCCGCCAGGAATCACATAGGGACGATGCCCCTGTTCACGAAGCGTATCGGCATAGGTTTCCATCGCCTGCTGCATGTCGGTGCCGCCGGGCAGATGGGCAACAATTTCGCCACCGAGCAGCGTATCGAGCAGGACGTTGCCATTATGCTGATAATCATCGCCAAAATCAGAAACGCGCTTTTCCAGCAGCGCTTTGGCTTTCAGCCCCAGACGCGCCGCGCCGGCTATCGTCTGACGCACGTGGTTTGACTGCGTCGCCCCCTGGGTGATGATCACATCGGCATTTTTCTCTAGCGCATCAGCCAGTAAAAACTCCAGCTTACGGGTTTTATTTCCTCCACTCGCCAGCCCCGTTGCGTCATCACGTTTGATCCATATTTGGGGGCCGCCCAGTAGCTTGCTTAAATTATTTAATGGCTCCAGCGGCGTCGGGAAATGACCAAGAGAAACTCTCGGAAAGCGGGCCAAATGCATATATGCTCCTTGCTCAAGAAGAGGGCAATCTGAATCGTGGGATTCACTATACACATCTGCGGAATATGGCTAATCAAATAGAACAAATAAGGATTTCACAAAAATAACTAAGCAGGGAATAAGGGGATAAAACGAGAATATCTATGCGGTTATGGAATGTCTTACGTCAAAAAAGAATAACCCCTTCCAGCTGGAAGGGGTTATTCGCAGTGTATTACTTGTCGGCGTTTTTCTTCGCGGCCCGCTTCGCTTTGGTTGCGGCGGCAATTTTCTGCGTTTTAGCGGAAGGCTTTTTGGCCTTCTTCGCACCGCCTTTCTCACCGCCCTTCTCGCCAGAAGCCGGTTTGGCCTTCGCCTTACCTTTCTTCTCGCCGCGGAAGGCGCTGTCTGGCTCGAAGTTTACGCGCTTGCCAACCTGACGACGTTTGCCGCCGCCCGGTTTGCCGTTCGCTTCTTTCTTCGATTTTTCGCGCTCGGTTTTACCGACGTTGCGCGGGCCGCGCTCGCTGGAGATCAGCGAGAAGTCGATCTTACGCTCGTCCATATTCACCGCTTCCACGCGGACTTCTACGCGGTCGCCAAGGCGATAAGTCTGGCCACCGGATTCGCCAATCAGACGCTGGCCAACCTGGTCAAAGCGGTAGTAGTCGTTATCCAGCGAGGAAACGTGCACCAGGCCGTCAATAAACAGTTCGTCCAGACGCACGAAGAAGCCAAAACCGGTCACGCTGGCAATCACGCCTTTAAAGACGTTACCCACCTGATCCTGCATAAAGTCGCATTTCAGCCAGTCGGAAACGTCACGCGTCGCTTCATCGGCGCGGCGTTCGGTCATTGAACAGTGCTGGCCCAGCTGCAGCATCTCTTCCATGGAATAATGGTAGCCGCCGGTTTCCGTGCTGTTACCCTTGTGCCCCTGCTCTTTCGCCAGCAGATACTTGATGGCGCGGTGCAGCGACAGGTCAGGATAGCGGCGAATCGGCGAGGTGAAGTGCGCATAGGACTGCAGCGCCAGACCAAAGTGACCGCGGTTTTCCGGATCGTAGATAGCCTGCTTCATCGAACGCAGCAGCATGGTTTGCAGCATTTCCGCGTCCGGCCTATCGGCAACGGATTCCAGCAGCTCGGCGTAATCGCGCGGCTCCGGCTTATTGCCGCCCGGCAGTTCCAGCCCCAGTTCAGACAGAACGGAACGGAAAGCGGTGATCGCTTCGGTGGTTGGCTTATCGTGAATACGGAACAGCGCCGGCTCTTTGGCTTTCTCAACGAAACGGGCCGCCGAGATATTGGCCAGAATCATGCACTCTTCAATCAGCTTGTGCGCATCGTTACGCTGGGTCTGTTCAATACGTTCAATCCGGCGATCGGCGTTGAAGATAAATTTCGCTTCTTCGCTTTCAAACGAGATCCCGCCGCGCTCGGCGCGCGCCTGATCCAGGACTTTGTAAAGGTTGTGCAGCTCTTCGATAGGTTTGACCAGCGGTGCGTACTGTTCACGCAGCTCCTGGTCGCCCTGTAGCATGTGCCAGACTTTGGTGTAGGTCAGACGCGCATGCGAGCTCATAACCGCTTCATAGAATTTAAAGCCGGTTAAACGCCCTTTGGTTGAGACGGTCATTTCACAGACCATACACAGACGATCAACCTGCGGGTTCAGCGAGCACAGGCCGTTAGAGAGCACTTCCGGCAGCATCGGGACTACCTGCGTTGGGAAGTATACCGACGTCCCGCGGCTACGGGCTTCGTTATCCAGCGGCGTCGGCGGACGAACGTAGTAGCTGACGTCGGCAATGGCCACCCACAGGCGCCAGCCGCCGCCGCGTTTTTTCTCGCAGTAGACCGCATCATCAAAGTCGCGGGCGTCTTCGCCGTCGATGGTAACCAGCGGTAAATCACGCAGGTCAACGCGGCCGATTTTCGCCTCTTCCGGCACCTGCTCTTTCAATCCGGCAACCTGTGCTTCTACCGCTGGCGGCCAGACATGAGGAATTTCATGGGTGCGCAGCGCCATTTCAACGGCCACGCCGGTGCCCATGTTATCGCCGAGAACTTCGACGATTTTACCGATCGCTTTAGTGCGGCGGGTTGGGCGCTGGGTCAGTTCAACCACCACCACAAAGCCCATGCGCGCGCCCATCAGCGATTCAGGCGGGATGAGGATATCAAAACTCAGACGGCTGTCGTCCGGGACCACAAAGCCCACGCCCGCGTCCATAAAGTAGCGGCCGACAATTTGCGCGTTACGCGGCACCAGCACGCGCACGATGCGCGCTTCACGGCGACCTTTACGGTCTGCGCCCAGCGGCTGCGCCAGCACTTCATCGCCGTGCATGCACATTTTCATCTGCTCGCTCGACAGGTACAGATCGTCCTTACGCCCTTCAACGCGCAGGAAGCCGTAACCATCTCGGTGCCCGATAACCATGCCTTTCAGCAGGTCCAGACGCTCCGGCAGCGCGTAGCACTGGCGGCGAGTGAAGACCAGTTGCCCGTCGCGCTCCATCGCGCGCAGGCGGCGGCGAAGCGCTTCGATTTGCTCTTCGCCTTCAATGTTCAGCTCGACGGCCAGTTCTTCACGATTAGCCGGCTTTTCGCGTTTTGTTAAGTGTTCGAGGATAAATTCCCGGCTAGGGATAGGATTAGCGTATTTTTCTGCTTCGCGTTCCTGGAAAGGATCTTGTGACATCTCGGTTCCTCCGTTGTCATCTCTGGTGGAGATATTCGTCATTCCACCAGCAATAATTTGTATAGTGGTTGATTGTGTTCAACCAAATCGGCCAGTGTGTAGTTATCCAGCTCCTTGAGAAAACTTTGCACGGCTTGAGAAAGCGCCTGTTTCAAACGACAGGCCGGCGTAATATGGCAAAATTCGCTGCTGCAGTTCACCAGCGATAGCGGTTCGAGCTCGCGCACCACGTCCCCCACACGAATATCCTTCGCGGGTTTCCCCAGCCGGATACCGCCATTTTTCCCGCGCACGGCCGTTACGTACCCGGCACGGCTCAGCTGGTTGATAATTTTAACCATATGGTTACGCGACACGCCGTAGACCTCGGTCACCTCCGAGATGCTGGTCATATTGCCTTCCGGCAGTGACGCCATGTAAATCAGCGCGCGGAGTCCATAATCGGTAAAACTTGTTAACTGCACATCAACCTCAAGGAAAAGGGGAAAACAGGGTGAGCCTGTTGATATTAATTATATTGATGATAAACCAGCCAGCCTGTGAGCCGCTAATTTATTTCTTTCGAGAAGGGAAAAAGCGAGGGTTTAACGCACGATAAAGCCGGATAGCGACGCTTTGCGTCTTATCCGGCCTACAAAGCGAGTAAGCCTGATAAGCGCAGCGCCACAGGGCGCTGCACCTTGAACCAGAATTACGCGTCGAACGGGTCGCGCAGAATCATGGTTTCAGTACGATCCGGGCCGGTTGAAATAATATCAATCGGTACGCCGGTCAGTTCTTCAATACGCTTGATGTAGTTCAGCGCCGCCTGCGGCAGGCCGCTACGCTCTTTCACGCCAAAGGTGGTTTCAGACCAGCCCGGCATGGTTTCGTAGATTGGTTCGATACCTTCCCAATCATCCGCCGCCAGCGGGGTGGTGGTCACTTCGCGGCCATCCGGCATGCGGTAGCCCACGCAGATCTTCACTTCTTTCAGGCCGTCCAGAACGTCCAGCTTGGTCAGGCAGAAACCAGACAGGGAGTTGATCTGTACAGCGCGACGCACGGCAACGGAGTCCAGCCAGCCGGTACGACGACGACGGCCGGTAGTCGCGCCATATTCGTTACCCTGCTTGCAGAGGAACTCGCCGGTGTCATCAAACAATTCGGTCGGGAACGGACCGGCGCCCACGCGAGTGGAGTAAGCTTTGATGATACCCAGCACGTAGTCAACATAGCGCGGGCCAAGGCCAGAACCGGTTGCTACGCCACCTGCGGTGGTGTTGGAAGAGGTCACGTACGGATAGGTACCGTGGTCGATATCCAGCAGCGTACCCTGCGCGCCTTCGAACATCACGAAGTCACCGCGTTTACGCGCCTGATCCAGCAGGTCGGAAACGTCAACCACCATGCCGGTCAGGATGTCGGCAACGGCCATCACATCGTCCAGCACCTTCTGGTAGTCAACCGCGTCGACTTTATAGAAGTTCACCAGCTGGAAGTTGTGATACTCCATCACTTCTTTCAGTTTTTCAGCGAAGGTCGCTTTATCGAAGAGATCGCCCACACGCAGACCGCGACGAGCCACTTTATCTTCATAAGCTGGGCCGATACCACGACCGGTAGTACCGATAGCCTTAGAACCACGTGCTTTTTCGCGAGCGTTATCCAGCGCGACGTGATAGTCGAGGATTAACGGGCATGCTTCGGAAAGCAGCAGACGTTCGCGAACCGGGATACCACGGTCTTCCAGGCCTTTCATCTCTTTCATCAGCGCAGCCGGAGACAGCACAACACCGTTACCGATGATGCTGGTAACATTCTCACGGAGAATACCTGATGGAATAAGATGGAGGACGGTTTTTTCACCGTTGATTACGAGAGTATGGCCCGCGTTGTGGCCACCCTGATAGCGAACAACATATTTTGCACGCTCAGTCAGAAGATCGACGATCTTCCCTTTACCTTCGTCACCCCATTGGGTGCCCAGTACGACGACGTTGTTTCCCATTTTTCAAAATCACCGATTGCTTAAAAATGGATTCTACCATCGCTTTTTCAGATATACAGCACTTTTTAACCACAAAATGGCGCTTTAACGCTGTCTTTTTAATCAGCCAATCGTTTTCGTCAACATGTAGTAGATGACAACGCCAGCAACCACAAGACCGCCACCAAATCGACGCAACATCGTATCCGGTAATTGGGTCATCGTAGAAATCATCTTGCGCCAGGCCTTCGGATAAAGCATCGGCCCCAGACCCTCAAGCACTAACACCAGCGCAAGCGCCAGCCAGATCGTCGAATTCATTTTTCATCCTTATAAAAGAAAACCACCGGCTCCCAAAGGAGGCGGTGGTTTTTATCAGGCTACCGCGCGCTTAGCGAGCGGTGGTCCCCGGGTTTTTCATGTAGCGGAAGAAATCGCTATCCGGGCTCAGGACCATCACGTCCTGGTTGCTATCGAAGCTGGCTTCATAAGCGCGCAGGCTACGAATAAAGGCATAGAAGTCCGGATCCTGGCTAAACGCATCGGCGAACAGCTTGGCTGCTTCGGCATCGCCTTCACCACGCAGGATACGACCCTGACGCTCCGCTTCTGCCAGCGTCTTCGTCACTTCATAGTCGGCGGTCGCACGCAGTTTTTCTGCCTCTTCCTGACCCTGAGAACGGTGACGACGGGCAACGGCTTCACGCTCAGCGCGCATACGGTTGTAAATCGCTTCCGAGACTTCGGTCGGCAGGTTGATCTGCTTGATACGCACATCGACCACTTCAATCCCTAACGCCGCCATACTGTTCGGGTTAATGGTTGGCCCTTTGATGTTTGCCTGCTGCTCTACGCGCTCTGCGGCTTCCGCAATCGCGCTATCGGCTGCCGGCGTAGCCACTTCATCTTCCGCGCCGGAAGAACCGGAGTTCAGGGCATCGCGAACTTCCAGGGTCAGACGACCGCGGGAGTCGGTCACGATGTCTTTCACGTCCAGACGACCAATCTCAGAACGCAGACGGTCAGAGAACTTACGTTTCAGCAGCACTTCGGCCTGGGAGACGTCGCCGCCGCCGGTCGCCAGGAAGTAACGGCTGAAGTCGCTGATGCGCCACTTGATGTAAGAGTCGACGATCAGGTCTTTCTTCTCTTTCGTGACGAAACGATCGGCCTGGTTATCCATGGTCTGGATACGGGCATCAAGCATTTTCACCGACTGAATGAACGGCACCTTGAAGTGCAGGCCCGGCTCATAAATCAACGGTTTCTTATCGCTGTCGCGCACCACGCTGCTGAACTGGAACTTAATTCCGCGCTCGCCTTCTTTAACCACAAAGATAGAGGTATACAGCACTACCAGCACGATGATGATAATCGCAATAACTGACTTACGCATCGTTATTCCCCCTGACGCTGGTAGTCGTTACGCTGCGCGTTAGCGCGGCGTTGGTCCATGATATTGCCCTGACTGGCAGACGAGGTGTTGCTCGCGCTACTGCTGGAAGAGGACGCAGGCGGCAGGCGCAACAGGTTATTGGCACCACTGCTATCGCTCTTTGCTGCCGGCGCATTGCCGCTTTTCAGCATCTGATCCAACGGCAGTACCATCAGGTTGCCATTCTTGTTGTCGCTAACCAGCACTTTGCGGGTATGGCTCAGCACTTTTTCCATGGTCTCGATATACAGACGCTCGCGGGTAATCTGCGGTGCGGCCTTATATTCCGGCAGGATCTTGGCAAAGCGCGCCACTTCACCCTGTGCTTCCAGAACGGTCTGAGTCTTATACGCACGCGCTTCTTCCAGAATACGCTGCGCCTGACCGTTAGCACGCGGCTGAACTTCGTTGGTGTACGCTTCCGCTTCACGGATGTACTGCTGCTCGTTCTCACGTGCGGCAATCGCATCATCGAAGGAAGACTTCACCTCTTCCGGCGGACGAGCGGCCTGGAAGTTGACGTCCAGCAGGGTGATGCCCATGTTGTACGGACGGATGGTCTCTTCCAGCTCGCGCTGGGTATCGCTACGAATAACGGTACGACCTTCGGTCAGAATACGGTCCATGGTGTATTTACCGATGACGCCACGCAGGGCGCTGTCGGTGGCCTGGCGCAGACTGTCGTCGGCGCTGGTCACGCTAAACAGGTAGCGCTGCGGATCGGTCACACGGTACTGCACGTTCATTTCAACGCGCACGACGTTTTCGTCGGAAGTCAGCATCACGCCAGACGCGGCCAGTTCGCGTACGGCTTCTACGTTCACCGGCGTCACTTCGTCGATGAAGGTTGGTTTCCAGTTCAGGCCCGGCTCAACCAGGTGGCTGAACTTACCAAAGCGCGTCACAACGCCACGCTCGGCTTCTTTAATGGTATAGAACCCGCTGGCCGCCCAAATGACGACCACGGCAGCCGCTGCAATACCGACAATGCGCCCGCCCATCGGGCTACGCGGCCCTTGAGACGAACCGCTGCCGGAACCGCCTTTACCGCCCCCAAAACCACCGAGCTTTTTGCTCAGCTTACGGAAGATATCATCCAAATCCGGCGGCCCCTGATCGCGACCGCCTTTATTTCCATTCCCCCCGGAGTTGCCGCCTTGATTATTGCTGCTTCCCCACGGGTCGCGGTCTTGTCCGTTATTACCGGGCTGATTCCACGCCATGTTTATGCTCCATATTTGTTATGCGGTGATATACCTTTTCCCAGTCCAGATCATTTGGCTGATAACCGCGACGCCGTCCTGGTTGTCGCGGTCGCGCGGAGGCGACCTGAACCGCTGGGTGCCCAAAGGGCTAATGTTTTCAGGCAAGCTGCACGGTCAGACGACGTAGTCTGCCAGTGTCGGTTCTTGTTTACAGAGGCGACGCCAGTCGACAATCGGCATACGAACCTGCAAATTGACGCAGCCGTCTTCCTCCATCCACTCTTTTTCGATTGCCTGAAGCTGATAAAAGCGGCTACGCAAACGCCCTTCCTGCGGAGGTAAACGCAGCGTGTGCTGCGCCACTTCGCCGGACAGTCGTTCGGTCAACGCCTGAAAAAGGAGTGGTATCCCTACCCCGGTTTGCGCGGACAGCCACACCCGGATAGGTTTGTTCTCTTCATCACGATCGATACGCGGCTCAAAATCATCCAGCATATCGATTTTATTCATCACCAGCAGGGTTGGAATCTCGTGCGCGTCGATCTCTTCGAGAACGGTATTCACTGCATCGATATTTTCCTGCACGCGCACATCCGCTGCGTCAATCACGTGCAGCAGCAGCGTGGCTTCACGGGTTTCCTGCAATGTGGCTTTAAACGCCGCAACCAGGTCGTGCGGCAGGTGACGAATAAAGCCTACGGTATCGGCCAGCACCGTTTCCCCGACATCCGCTACGTCAATACGTCGTAGCGTTGGGTCGAGGGTCGCAAACAGCTGGTCAGCGGCGTAGACCTCCGCCTGCGTAATATGGTTAAACAGCGTCGATTTCCCGGCGTTGGTGTAGCCCACCAGCGATACCGTTGGCACATCGGCCTTCACGCGGGCGCGGCGCCCCTGCTCGCGCTGTTTCTCCACGCGCTCAATGCGCGAGAGGATTTGCATAATACGGTTACGCAGTAAACGACGGTCAGTTTCGAGCTGGGTTTCACCCGGGCCGCGCAAACCGATACCGCCTTTTTGTCGTTCAAGGTGCGTCCAACCGCGCACCAGGCGCGTCGCCAGATGGCGAAGCTGCGCCAGCTCAACCTGCAGCTTACCCTCATGGGTACGCGCACGTTGGGCGAAAATGTCTAAGATCAGACCGGTACGATCGATAACCCGGCATTGACACAGGGCTTCAAGGTTACGCTCCTGGGCTGGGCTTAGTGCATGATCAAACAGCACAACGGAAGCACCTGTCGCTTTAACGGCTTCCGCAATTTCGACAGCCTTACCTTCACCAACAAAATATTTTGGGTGCGGCGCTTTACGGCTACCGGTAATCACCTGCATTGCGTCGACACCAGCGGAAGAGACCAGAGATTCAAACTCCTGGAGGTCTTCCATATCTTTGTCTTGCGTAAAATAGATGTGTACCAGCACCGCCTGCTCACCGGCGTCATAACGGTCAAACAAGCGTTATATCTCCTGAAATACCAGCGGGGAACCCGTATACTCCGGCTCCCCGACATGGATAGACAGCCACCAAACTTATTCGGTTTCTTCGCTGTCTTGCTGTGCAGAACCCTGCGCGTTGCTACCGTGATGGTAGTTGCTACCGGTGCCGCCGCCAGCATTGTTGCTGTGATGGGAAACCGGACGGGACGGAACAACGGTAGAAATTGCGTGCTTATAGACCATCTGACTGACCGTGTTTTTCAACAGGATCACGAACTGATCGAAAGACTCAATTTGCCCTTGCAGCTTAATACCATTCACCAAATAAATAGAAACTGGAACACGTTCCCGACGCAGTGCGTTCAGGAACGGATCTTGTAAAGATTGCCCCTTAGCCATTCTCTCTTTTCCTTATATGCTTATTTGTACTTATACACGTCATCCCTCAAGCCACTTCTGCGTTATCTGCTTTGATTCAGCTCGAACGATGTTGCGTATGAACCTTACGATTCCGAAAATTGCGCACGATACGACTCAATTGTACACATTCAGTCTACACTAGCACCCACTACCTGTAATAGTTGGTTAAACGACTGCTCCGGCTGTTCACTATCTAACCAATGAACCCCTTCCCAACCGCGTAACCACGTCACCTGGCGCTTGGCTAGCTGTCTCGTGGCACAAACTCCTCTATAAACCATTTCATCGTATGAAATCTCGCCTTCGAGGTATGACCACATCTGGCGGTATCCCACGCAACGAATGGAAGGCATATCCGTATGCAAATCTCCACGGGCAAATAGCGCCCGCACTTCTGCTTCAAAACCCGAAGCCAACATCTGATGAAAACGCTGCTCAATGCGCTGATGGAGCAGTTCACGGCTCGCCGGGGCGATGGCGAACTGATGCACCTTGTAGGGCAGAGCGTCTCCTGACGTTTGCGTCAGCTCCGTTAAAGTTTTACCCGAAATGAAAAAAACTTCCAGTGCTCGGGAAAGTCTTTGCGGATCATTCGGATGAATGCGCTCTGCGGCGACGGGGTCAATTTCCCGTAGCTGCTGATGCAGCGCCATCCATCCGTGCTCTGCTGCCTGCTGCTCTATCCTGGCCCGGACGTCCGGGTCTGCCGACGGCAGCGGTGATAAACCTTCAAGCAACGCCTTGAAATACAACATGGTTCCACCGACCAGCAGTGGAATTTTCCCTGCTGCGACGATCTCCGCCATATGCGCCAGCGCATCGCGGCGGAAGTCCGCCGCCGAATAGGCCTGCGCAGGGTCAAGAATATCCAGCAGCCGATGCGGCGCAGCGCGCTGCTCTTCCGCGCTCGGCTTAGCGGTGCCGATGTCCATCCCTCGATAAATGAGGGCGGAATCCACACTAATCAACTCTACGGGCAAAACTTTACGCAGCGCAATGGCCAGCGCCGTCTTGC
Source organism: Kluyvera genomosp. 2 (assembly GCF_036759865.1). Taxonomy (NCBI): domain Bacteria; kingdom Pseudomonadati; phylum Pseudomonadota; class Gammaproteobacteria; order Enterobacterales; family Enterobacteriaceae; genus Kluyvera; species Kluyvera genomosp. 2. The sequence continues at coordinate 6,723 of NZ_JAPKIA010000019.1, read as the reverse complement.
CCGAAGCGGTTGGCCCCATTAAAAAAATTGCCTTAGGCAGGCTTGCCTCGGTTACGTCACTCATGTCTCAGGGCGTTCATCGCAGAATCTAAATCAACGGGTTGTAACAAACCACCCGGCGGAGCTTTGACCAACTGCGGGCAAAGACGTTCAACCTCTGCCAGCATCGCGATGGCCTGCGCGGTATTCCACTGCGCGTGGTCGCTTGCCAGATGACGGGCTAACCACTGTGCCACGTCCTCAGCATCAACCTGAGATTTATCCACCAGGTAGCCTATCAGTTCAGGAATCAAGATTTGTAAATTTTGTTGTCGTAAGGGTAAAGGCACCGCGCGAATCGTCACATGCTGCCCTTCAAGAAGGATTTCAATGCCCAACTGACTGAGCATTTCCCGCGTATTTTCAAGGGTTTTACGTTCATTCTCAGCAGTTTTCAGCCGCAGCGGAATCAGCAACGGCTGAGCGCAGATGGTTGCTTCACCCGGCGTTAGCTGAGCCTGACGCAGCCAGCGCTCCGCCACCGGTAATGACAGCAGATTCAGTTTACCGTGACGCTCCAGCAGCGCACAGCAATCGTCAATGATTGCCAGCACGCGGCCAAAGCTCTGAGCATGCCCGGCAAGGTTCTCGGAGGTCGGCTTAACGGGCTCTGGTCGGCTGGCCGGCGTATCAAGCAGTTGGCGATAAAGCGCCCCTTGCTGCTTTTGATAGCCCGGCTGCGCATTCGGCCAGCTTACGCCCGCGCTGCGCCCGCTGCCTCCGGTAGCGGAGGGATAGCGTGGAGCCTCCGGTTCACGCGCCGTCGCGGGCTCGGCAAACTGGTTACGCCCGGCCGCGATGCGGTTTTCCGGCAGCGCGCGCGGGGCGGGCTCATCGTCTTCAGCCAGCGGTAACGGCGCGTCCAACTGCTGTTGCAGCACGCTCAGTACCCCCTGGTAGATAAAATCATGTACCAGCCGCGACTGATGAAAACGGACCTCATGCTTCGCCGGGTGAACGTTGACATCCACCTGGTGCGGATCGATCTCCAGGTACAGCACAAACGCCGGCTGCTGGTCTGCACCGAGCTTGTCTTCGCAGGCCTGACGAATGGCGTGATTAATCAACCGGTCGCGCATCATGCGGCCATTAACGTAGCAATACTGAATCTCCGCCAGCGCCGCGGTGGTATGTTTCGGGTCTGCCACCCAGCCGTGCAGTGCCAGATCGCCGTGCTGCCATTCGATGGCCAGCGCCTGTTCGAGGAACGGCGTACCGCAGATGGCTCCCAGACGACGCTCTTTTGAAGCGCCCTCTGCCACCGCACGATACTGGCGGATCATTTTGCCGTTATGGGTCAGGTTGAAGCTCACATCGAAGCGCGCCAGCGCGATGCGGCGAATGATCTCATCGATATGATTAAATTCGGTTTTTTCGGTGCGCATAAACTTGCGGCGCGCCGGCGTGTTGTAGAACAGATCCAGCACTTCCAGCGTGGTGCCGACCGGATGCGCCGCGGGTTTAACGGTCACATCCTGATCGCGCCCCTCCGCGTAGGCCTGCCAGGCCTCCTGCTGCTGCTCCGTGCGTGAGGTGAGCGTCAGGCGGGATACCGAACTGATACTCGCCAGGGCTTCGCCGCGAAAGCCGAGGCTAATAATGGCTTCCAGATCGTCGAGCGAAGCAATTTTACTGGTGGCATGGCGGGCCAGCGCGAGGGCCAGCTCGTCTTTTTTGATACCGCAGCCGTTATCGCGAATGCGGATAAGCTTGGCCCCACCGCGTTCGATATCCACATCGATGCGGGTGGCGCCCGCATCGAGGCTGTTCTCTACCAGCTCTTTCACTACCGATGCAGGCCGTTCAACCACTTCACCCGCGGCAATCTGGTTCGCAAGCTGCGGCGGTAAAACCTGAATCGGCATGAAAACTCCTTAGTTAACGAGCGTCCTGTCTGATGACGCGGCGCTGGCGGTCTGCGACTGTTCGTCACGCGGGCCGGATTGTATCGGATGCGCCGTAAAATAGTTACGTAAACCGTTATAAATGGCTTCCGCGATCTTCTGCTGATAGTCATCGCTGCCCAGCAACTGCTCTTCGCCGCTATTGCTGATAAAGCCGGTCTCGACCAGAATCGACGGGATATCCGGCGAGCGCAGCACGCCGAGGCTGGCGTGTTCCGGGCGACGTTTATGCAGATTGCCCACCCGCTGCAGCTGGCTGATGACGTTAGTCGCCACATCATACCCTACGCGCTGAGAATGGCCGAACTGCAGATCCAGCACCGCCTGGCTGAGGTACGGGTCCGCCTGACTGTTCGCCAGCACGTCGCCCGCGCCGCCCAGCAGCTCAGACTGTTTCTCATGCTGCTCCAGCCAGCCCGCCATTTCGCTGTTGGCACGACGGTTAGACAGCACCCACACCGAAGCACCGGTGGCATCCCGGTTCGGCGCGGCATCGGCGTGAATCGACACCAGGAAGTGGGCATTTTGCTTACGCGCCACGTCAGAGCGCCCCATTACCGAAATAAAATAGTCGCCGTCGCGGGTCAGTACGCCACGGAACATCGGGTCGTCGTTAAGCAGCGTCCGCAGCTTACGCGCAATCGCGATAGTGACGTTTTTCTCACGGGTCCCGCCCGGACCAATAGCGCCAGGATCCTGACCACCGTGCCCCGCATCAATAGCGATAATGACCTTGTCGCCGGAAACGCTGCGCGCGCGGGCCGCCGGACGCGGCGCGGGGGCCGTACTGCTGGCTATCGCCGGCTGGCGTTCATGACTGGCGCTGCCGCCGCTGCTGCTGTTAAACGGATTACGCGCGGGTTGACTCGGCACCGGCGCGGGCGTGACGATGGGGGCTTCGACACGCTTAGCCACCACCGGTGGCGGCGGTGGCGGCGGAACATCGGCGTTGATGGTAAACACCACGGTATAGTTAGCGCCGTTTTGCTGTTTCACCGCGCGGGTTTTACCATTTTCAGTGAGATCGACCACCAGCCGCAGCGACTGATCGTCTTTCGGTGTGCCTGCGTGGATCGCTTTGACCAGGTTATTGCCGCTGAAGCGCAGCGGCAGCCCCTGAATAACGCCCGTTTGCTTGATGTCGAGCACCACGCTGCGTTTGTCATCCTGACTAAAATTGTATTCCGGGTCGCCCATAAAGCTAAAGGTGATCCGCGCCTGCGTTTCACTGTTAGCCACCTGAATATCGGACAAACTCGCCGCCATTGCCGGTGCGCCGATCAGCATCAGCGCCGCCATCAACCACCCTTTTGCGCGAAAAATCATCCTGGGATCCCTTAAATTAACCGGCCAACCGCGCCAGAAGAGACTCACCTAATGAGGAGACCGCGGCAATGCGCGCCTCACGCCCTTGCGCCTGGTAATCTAAGTGTATTTCGATATCCGGCTCGGGCAGAACACCTGCGCCCTGTTGCGGCCATTCCACCAGGCAAATGGCATCGTTAGCAAAATAATCGCGGATCCCCATAAATTCGAGCTCCTCAGGATCCGCAAGACGGTAAAGATCGAAGTGATAAACCATCAGGCTATCGAGCTGGTATGGCTCGACCAGCGTGTAGGTCGGGCTTTTGACGTTGCCGCCGTGGCCCAGCGCCTGCAGGAAGCCGCGGCTGAAGGTGGTTTTACCCGCGCCTAAATCGCCGTACAGATAGATGACCGTGGCCCCTGCGCAGGCCTTCGCCACTCGGTTGCCAAGGTCCAGGGTTGCCTGCTCGTCTGGTAAAGGAATTACTCGATTAATCATGGTCTACGTCAATCACATCCGGGTTAACAACACGCCGCAGCGTGGAAAAGAGATCGGTCGCCAGCATTCCGCGGGTACCCTCGCGCGCGGCCAGCCTGTCAGCCGCCGCGCCGTGGGCGATACAGCCCGCGCACGCAGCATCATACGGCGATAAGGCCTGCCCCAGCAATGCGCCGATGATACCCGACAGCACATCGCCCATTCCGCCGCTGGCCATACCGGCGTTACCGGCATCAATGATGCTAAGGGTGCCCTGTTTATCGGCCACCACGGTTCCCGCCCCCTTCAGCACCGCCACGCCACCGTACCGTTGTACCAGACGCTGTGCAGAAAGTAAGCGATCGTTCTCAATTTCTGCCACCGGGCAGTTGAGCAAACGCGCGGCCTCGCCGGGGTGCGGCGTGATCACGCGATTGTGACGTTTATCCGGATTGAATGCCAGCAGGTTCAGCGCATCGGCGTCCCAAAGCATCGGCTTGCGGATGTTTTCCACTTTGCGCAGCGCCTGCTTCCCCCATTCAGCCTGACCCAACCCGGGGCCAATGATCACCACATCCGCCCACGCCAGAGCATCCTCCAGCGACTGCGGCGTCAGTTCGTGCACCATCAGTTCCGGCCGCGCGGTAACGATCGGCGCGACGTTTTCCGCACGGGTCAGCACGCGCACTAACCCCGCGCCTGCCCGCAGCGCGGCTTCACCCGCCATACGGATAGCCCCGCCGGTGCCATGGTCGCCGCCAATCACCACCAGGCGACCGTGATCGCCTTTGTGCGAGGTCGGGCGGCGCGGAGGCAGCCACTGTGCCAGCTGTGAGGCATCCAGTCGGTGAATAGCGGTAGGATGTTCTGCCAGCCAGGACTCTAATCCCAGCGCATGGTGATGCAGCGTTCCGACCACATCACGCGCTTTACCGGTCAGTAGCCCCGGCTTCAGGGCAATAAAGGTGACGGTATGCGCCGCGTGGATAACCGCGCCCGGCGTCGTACCGGTCTGGGCGTTAAGTCCAGAGGGAATATCCAGCGCGATAATCGGTGCCGGGTAACGATTCGCCCGCGCGATCGGGCTGGCCATGTCATCGCGCGGCGCATTCTGCAGGCCGGTTCCCAGCAGGCCGTCAATGATCAGATCGCCATCCTGCGGCCACGGCATGTCCGTCGACTGAATGACGCCGTCGGCCTCAAGCCAGGCCGCGCGTGCGGTATACGCCTCTTCCGGCAGCGGCCTGTCGCTTACCTGCGCCAGCAGCGTGACGCGAATACCTGCCGCCTGCGCAAGGCGTGCCACCACATAGCCATCGCCGCCATTATTACCGTGACCGCAGAGAATCAGCCAGTGGCGTGACGCAGGGTATGCCGCACGAGCCACATCGAATGCCGCCTTACCGGCACGCTGCATGAGTTCGTAGAGGGAGATGCCGAGGCTTTGCGCCGCCGTTTTTTCCGCACGACGCAGCGCATCCGCAGGCCAAATGGAGTGTGGTATACTGTGGAGGTTTCTTGTCAATGTATGGTCCGTCATGTCACAGCCCCTCGATCTCAATCAATTAGCGCAACAAATCAAACAATGGGGCACTGAACTGGGCTTTCAGCAGGTCGGCATTACCGATACCGATCTCAGCGCCTCCGAGCCCAAGCTACAGGCATGGCTGGATAAACAATACCACGGCGAGATGGAATGGATGGCACGTCACGGCATGATGCGTGCGCGCCCCCACGAACTGCAGCCCGGAACGCTCCGGGTGATTAGCGTTCGTATGAACTACCTTCCCGCCAATGCGGCCTTTGCCCGCACGCTAAAAAACCCCGAGCTGGGTTACGTCAGCCGTTATGCCCTGGGGCGTGATTATCATAAGCTATTGCGTAACCGCCTTAAAAAGCTCGGCGAAATGATTCAGGAACAGTGCGTCTCGCTGAATTTTAGACCGTTTGTCGACTCTGCGCCTATTCTTGAGCGGCCATTGGCGGAAAAAGCGGGTATTGGCTGGACAGGTAAGCACTCACTTATCCTTAACCGCGACGCAGGATCGTTCTTTTTTCTCGGCGAACTGCTGATTGATATCCCCCTGCCCATCGACCAACCCGTCGCCGAGGAGTGCGGGCGCTGCGTCGCCTGTATGACCATCTGCCCCACCGGTGCCATCGTAGAGCCCTATACCGTCGATGCGCGTCGCTGTATCTCTTACCTGACGATTGAGCTGGAAGGCGCTATTCCCGAAGAATTTCGGCCGCTGCTCGGCAACCGCATCTACGGCTGCGACGACTGCCAGCTGATCTGCCCGTGGAACCGCTTCTCTCAGCTCACCGACGAAGCCGACTTCAGCCCGCGTCAGGCGCTCCACGCCCCAGACCTGATTGAACTGTTTGCCTGGAACGAAGCCCATTTTCTGAAAGTGACGGAAGGGTCCGCCATTCGCCGCATTGGCCACCTGCGCTGGCTGCGAAATATTGCCGTTGCGCTGGGTAATGCACCGTGGAGCGAAGCCGCGCTCAATGCGCTGGAAAGTCGCCGAGGTGAGCACCCACTTCTCGACGAACACATTACGTGGGCGGTTGCGCAGCAGCTTGCCCGGCGAAAAGAGGGGGCCGTAGAGGTCCAGCTACCGAAGAAACAGCGCCTGGTCAGGGTGGTAGAAAAAGGCCTGCCGCGCGATGCCTGATATATTCACAGCCTGTGAGTAAAAATAAAAAGGCATTGCGTTTCAACACGCCAAAGTTCGTCAAGCGATCTTGCTAACATTTTGAAATGATATATCTCTTTATAAATCATAGAGATAAAAAATAATGTAAAAATCTCAAAAAAGTTAGCGTGCGAAGAAACGGACCACAGCCTGTGGATAAGTCTGTTTACAAGAGTATTTCAGGAACGAAAAAAACGACCTCAACGGCGATTGCGTTGTGGAAGCGATTTTGTTTTGGAAGAAAATTTGGAGCGGGAAACGAGACTCGAACTCGCGACCCCGACCTTGGCAAGGTCGT